>JAYVEF010000124.1:0-33974 GCA_043748965.1 Burkholderiales bacterium | reverse complement strand
CGAGCGTATCGATCAGGCAGTTACGCGCGGTGTCGTAAGCGACTTTGGAAGTGATCTTGTACTTGGTCACATAGTCGACGATATCGACCAGAACCTTGTCAGCCTTGGGCCGGATGTTCGAGATGTGTGTAGACATGAATTTCCCTTTTTTGATAAATTATTTGAGCGCTACTGAACGGTCTTTATTTACGCTTGGCGATCGGCAGGAACTTCAGATCTTCCGGTCCGACATAGTTTGCGCTGGGACGAATGATCTTGTTATCGATGCGCTGTTCGATGATGTGCGCTGCCCAGCCAGAGGTGCGCGAAATCACGAACAAGGGGGTGAACAGCGCCGTCGGCACGCCCATCATGTGGTATGACACGGCTGAGAACCAGTCCAGGTTCGGAAACATCCTTTTGGCGTCTGCCATCACCGATTCGAGCCGCTCGGCGATGTCGAACATTTTGGTCGAACCCGCTTCGCGCGAAAGCGAACGTGCAACTTCCTTGATGACCTTGTTGCGCGGGTCGGAGACGGTATAGACCGGGTGGCCAAAGCCGATCACGACTTCCTTGTTGTCAACGCGACGCCGGATATCGGCTTCGGCTTCGTCCGGATTGTCGTAACGCTTTTGAATTTCAAACGCGACTTCATTTGCACCGCCATGCTTGGGTCCGCGCAGCGCGCCGATCCCGCCGGTAATCGCCGAGAACATATCCGAGCCGGTTCCGGCGATCACGCGACAGGCAAAGGTGGACGCATTGAATTCATGTTCGGCGTACAGAATCAGCGACGTGTGCATGGCCTTTTCCCAGGCCTTGGACGGTTTCACGCCATGCAGCAAATGCAAAAAATGTGCACCGATCGAGTCGTCATCGGTTTCGGTGTCGATGCGGTTGCCGTTGTGGCTGTAGTGATACCAGTACAGCAGCACCGAGCCGAGCGACGCCATCAGACGGTCAGCGATGTCACGTGCACCCGGTGTGTTGTGGTCGTCTTTTTCGGGCAGGATGCAGCCCAGCGCCGAAACGCCGGTGCGCATCACATCCATCGGATGCGCCGCTGCAGGCAACCATTCGAGTACCGCCTTGACATTGGCGGGCAGGCCACGCAAAGCTTTCAGTTTGGCCTTGTAGGCACGCAATTCGGCTACCGTCGGCAGTTTGCCATGCACCAGCAAGTGAGCGATTTCTTCAAATTCGCAGGTATCGGCGATATCCAGAATATCGTAGCCTCGATAGTGCAGATCGTTGCCGGTTTTACCGACCGTGCAGAGTGCCGTGTTACCGGCTGTGACACCCGACAGCGCGACGGATTTTTTTGGTTTGAACGCAGTGCCAGCAGCTTCAGTCATGGGAATTCCTGTGTTTGAATTATTGTTTGCGAGCGGTTTTTTGCGCCGAGAACAAAGCATCGAGCTTGTCTTCGTAGGCGTAGTAATCGATCCGCTCGTATAGCTCCTTGCGGGTTTGCATGGTGTCGACGACATGCTGCTGCGAGCCGTCGCGACGAATCGCGGTGTACACGTTTTCGGCCGCCTTGTTCATTGCACGAAAAGCCGACAGCGGGTACAGCACCAGCCCAACATCGGCACTGCGCAACTCATCCACCGTAAATAACGGGGTCGCGCCAAACTCGGTAATGTTCGCCAGCACCGGCACCCTGACCGCAGCGGCGAACTGCCGATACATCGCTAGTTCGGTAATCGCTTCCGGAAAAATCATGTCTGCGCCGGCTTCGACACAGGCCACCGCGCGCTCTAACGCTGCGTCGAACCCTTCGACAGCAATCGCGTCGGTACGCGCCATGATGACAAAACTGTCATCGGTGCGGGCATCGACCGCGGCCTTGATCCGATCGACCATTTCAGCCTTGCTGACAATCTCCTTGTTAGGGCGATGACCACAGCGCTTGGCGCCGACCTGATCTTCGATATGCATCGCCGCAGCGCCGAATTTGATCATCGACCTGACGGTACGCGCCACGTTGAACGCCGATGACCCGAAGCCGGTATCGACGTCGACCAACAACGGCAGATCGCACACGTCGGTGATACGCCTGACGTCGGTCAGCACATCATCCAGAGTCGAAATGCCCAGATCGGGTACGCCGAGCGAGCCGGCGGCGACACCGCCACCGGACAGATAGATTGCCTTGAATCCGGCGCGTTTTGCCAGCAGTGCGTGGTTGGCATTGATCGCGCCCACCACCTGCAACGGCGATTCATCGCGCATTGCCTGGCGGAAGGCGGCTCCTGCAGAACGTGGGGTCATGGGGACTTTCGTGGATGTTTCAATTATCGACATTGAACCATTTGGCAGCAAGGCGCGTGCCAGCACGGCAAGCCTCGACTCGCCCGACCAATCCTGACGTTACGGCGCCATCGCCCGGTACATCGATAGGGTGCTAACGTTTCATATTGCGTTACACTGAAACAATTGAAACATCAAGCTGAAACATGCGCCACATCACCCCGCCGGTTTCCCGCGACCCCAACGACAAGCCAGTAATCTGGACGGTATCGATTTCACGACTGTTCGATCTGTTTCGCGACATCATGCAAGAATACGGCAATGCTGCGACCGTGGAGCCGATTCACCTGGGATTTGAAGAAGCCGTGCAACACATTCGCGCCCGACTTGTCCACGAACGCTGCGACGCGCTGATCGCTGCGGGATCGAACGGCGCGTATCTCAAAAGCCGACTCGCGATTCCGGTGATCATCGCCAGAGCCAGCGGTTTCGACGTAATGCAGGCACTCACCCGGGCGCGCAGGATTACCAGCGAAATCGGCCTGATCAGCTACCAGGAAACCATGCCCGCGCTGAGTGAATTTCAATCGACGTTCGGTCTGAAAATTGTCCAGCGAAGTTATGTCACCGAAGAAGACGCCCGCGCCCAGATCAGCGAACTTAAAACTGCCGGCATCAAGGCCATCGTCGGTGCCGGCCTGATTACCGACCTTGCCGAAGAAGCCGGATTGGCCGGGGTCTTCGTGTATTCCGCTGGGTCGATCCGGGTCGCCTTTGATGCGGCGATCGAGATCGCCCGAATGACGCACGCGGAACCAGCGCGACGACGGGCGCCAGCTGCTAGTGAAGCGCTGCGCGCCAGACACGGACTGACCGATCTGCGCGGTGATTCATCGGCCATGCAGCGCGTGCGTCAGTCGGTGGCTCTATTCGCCCGGTCGCCGGCGACGGTTCTGATTCAAGGCGAAACCGGAACCGGAAAGGAGTTGGTCGCACAAGCGATCCACCGCGAAAGCGCGCGCGCGCGGCAACCCTTCGTCGCATTGAATTGCGGCGCCGTCACCGAATCGCTGCTGGAATCCGAACTTTTCGGCCACGAAGAGGGCGCCTTTACCGGCGCGCGCCGCGGCGGCCACGCCGGGTTATTCGAAGCAGCACAGCGTGGCACGCTTTTTCTGGATGAGATCGGCGAAATGCCGTTACCGCTGCAGACCCGTCTGTTGCGGGTACTGGAGGAACGCGAGGTGGTACGGGTCGGTGGTACCCGCCCGATCCCGATCGATGTGCGGATCGTCAGCGCCACCCACTGCGACCTGAATCAGCGGGTACGCGAAGGACGCTTTCGCGCCGACCTGTTCTACAGGCTCGGCGTATTGCGGCTGACACTGCCACCGCTCCGTGATCGCGCCGGCGACCAACCACAACTGGCGCAATGGTACCTGAATACCTCGCTGGCTGCGCTGGGTGCGCGCGCCCATGCCAACTTGCCTGCCGAAGTCGATGCGTGTGCCGATTTGATGGCCAGCTATGCCTGGCCCGGTAACGTGCGCGAACTGCGCAACATGATGGAACGGGTCGCGTTGTTTTTGGCGGCAGAGCCGTTGCAGGCGCTGTCGCCAGGGCTGTTGGTGGCAGTGGCGCCGGAACTAGGCGAATTCCGTGAGGGCGCACGCGATGCTGCGCCCCGGGCTCCCACGGAGTCTGCACGCGACGTGATGCTACGCTTTACCGGCAATCGCGCTGCAGCAGCGCGTTACCTCGGTATCAGCCGAACCACGCTGTGGCGCAAATTGCGTGACGAGCCGTGAGGGAAACCCGGCGCAATGCGTTGGCATTCGTTGGCGGAGTCATGTCATTTCTCTACAACGACGGACGGCCAAGGTGTCCTGCAACAGCGCAGCAGCTGGAGTCAGCGTTTTTTTCGAAACGTCCTATCGCGAAATTACGCCGATCTTAATGGCGGGCTACGGAGCGCAGTGGCAAATCATAGGCACTTACGAAAGCACCACCCCACGAACCTCAATAAAAAGGTCCCTCAATCCCCTCGCCCGCGAAGGCACTAGAAATCGCCGGTCGCTGCGCTAATTGCGCTAGATAGACGGCCAATGCTGGCAACGTTCTGGCCGGTCGGGTCATATTGCGTGTCCAGCGCGCCAGCATTAACAGATACGGATCGACAATAGAATACAGTGCGCCCAGCAAGTAAGGCCCGTACTGCGCCAACTCTACTTCGATCAAATCGAACATCACTGCCAGACGCGCTTCGGCGTGCGCCTTGACCTGCGTGATCGCAGTGGCGTCGTCTGCCAGCCGCTCGGGATAAAAATACGTGATCAGCACAGCTTGCACGGTGTTCGTCAGATACATCAGCCATTTATAGCAGTGCGCACGCGCTGCGGTACCCAGTGGCGGTACCAGCGCGGCATCCGGATGGCGATCGGCCAGATGCAGGCAAATCGCTGCGGCCTCGTACAACACCAGATCGCCGTCCACCATCACCGGTATCAAGCCGTTCGGATTGAGCTTGCGATAGCTTTCGCTGCGATGGGCTTGGTTGTCACGGTCGACCAGCACGCGTTGATGGTTCAGGCCGAGTTCCTGCAGCACGATATGCGGTGCCATACTGGCGTTAACGGGGCTGTAATAAAGCTGGATCATGATCGCTCCTTAAAATCCAGATCGGTCATCCAGTCAGGCGCGCATCAGGAACGGGCCAACCGGATTCCGCTACATTGCCAGCGCGCAGTGGCGGGGAAAAAATTGCGGTAGCTGGCACGCGTTTGGCCAGGCGACGTAAAACACGAACTGCCGCGCAGTACGTACTGATTCACCATGAATTTTCCGTTATATTCGCCCAGTGCGCCAGCAACCGGCCGATAGCCCGGATAGGGTGCGTAGCTACTGCTGGTCCATTGCCAGCAACTGTCGAACAGATCATCAGCGGCAAGCATCGCGGCCGCGTGTTCCCATTCAGCCTCGGTGGGCAGGCGCGCACATGCCCACCGCGCGTAGGCGTCAGCTTCAAAAAAAGACAGATGCATCGCTGGCCGCTGCAATGGCAACACATCCAAACCGCGTAGCGTAAAGGATTGCCAGGCACTACCGCTTTGCCAATACAACGGGCTTTTAAGCCTCTGCGCGCCGACCCAGTCCCAGCCTTCGGAGAGCCAGAAAGCCGGTTCGGTATAGCCACCGGCTTCCACAAAGCGCAGATAATCTCCATTAGTGACTAGCGTTGTGGCGATTTCAAAATCATGCACATATTGCCGGTGGCGCGGAGTCTCGTTGTCAAAGCAAAATCCGTTACCTTGGTGGCCGATCTCTACCAAGCCACTTGCGAAGCGCTGCCATGACGAGACTACTTGCGTCGCAGGCGGCAGTGCTGCATTGCTTGCGTAGACCGGCGCCAGTGGGTTCATCCACAACAAATGCTGCAGGTCGGTCAGCATCAGTTCTTGATGCTGCTGTTCGTGCTGCAAACCGAGTACGATCAATTGCGCCAGCGCTTCCGACGGTGCGGCGAGTAGGTCTGTGACGCGCGCGTCGACATCCTTTCGGTAGGCCATTACCTGATCCAGTCCAGGGCGCGTCAACAAACCGCGCTGACTGCGCGCGTGCTTTTCGCCGACTCCGTTGTAATACGAGTTGAAGAGCACCCGAAATGCAGGATGATGCGGCCGAAAGTTTTGCTCGAAGCGTTCCAGAATAAACGTCTCGAAAAACCATGTGGTGTGCGCCAAATGCCACTTGATCGGGCTGGTATCTGCCATCGACTGCGCGCAAGTATCTTCCGGGGACAAGGGCGCGGCGATCGCAATGCTGCGCGCCCGCACCGCACGAAATGCCGCCAGTAGCGGGTACTCCAGCGTGGTGCGATCCAGCACTGCGTTCATGGCGCCCCGGACTTGCCGCGCGCATGCCAGACCATGAACCAGCCTTGCGTATCGGTCCAGCCACGCCGCGCTTCGAACCCGGCATCTTCCAGTAGCGCAGCAAAACTTTGCGGCGTGTATTTGTAGCTCGACTCGGTATGGATGCGCTCACCCTGCGCGAAAGCGCGCTTACCACCGCGCCAATGCACGGTAATCGCCCGCCTGGCTTCCAGATGCATTTCAACGCGCGTGAGGGCGGCATTGTAAAACCCCACGTGACGCCACTGGCGCACATCGAAATCGGCCTCCAGTAGCTGGTTCAAATGGTTCAGCAGGTTCAGATTGAAAGCCGCAGTGACACCAAGCGCATCGTCGTAAGCAGCGTCGAGCAGACCTGTATCCTTGACCAGATCGACGCCGATCAGCATGCCGCCATCGTCGCCGCACTGCAGCGCCAGTCGATGTAAAAAGACGCGCGCCTCCGTCGGCGTAAAATTCCCGATCGACGAACCCGGATAAAAGAAGAAACGCTCGGCCGGACCGACGTTATCGGGCAACGCAAACGGTGCCGAAAAATCCACGCCCAGCCCGGTCATTTGGATGGCGGGAAAACGCTGCTGCAGATTACTGACCGCATCACGCAAAAAGTCCACCGAAATATCGACCGGGACGTAGTGCGCAGGCTGCAATACACCGAACAATCGCGCCGCCTTGGCGCAGTTTCCCGCGCCTAGATCGATCATGGTGCGTCCGATCCCGACGGACTCGGCAATCTGGTCGGCGTACTGTTCAAAAATCGCCGACTCGGTACGGGTCGGATAATATTCCGGCAGTTCACAGATCGCTTCGAACAAACGTGAGCCGAGAGCGTCGTACAGATACTTGGGCGACGTGGTGGCCTGCGCCATCTGCAAACCGGCGATCAGTTCATCGCGAATAGCCGACTGGTCCTGATGCGCGCGCTGAATAAACTGGGCCACTAACGGATCTCCTGTTGCAAAAGGTCAAGCACGGGTGCCTGAATTTTAGGGTCGTCCCAGTCGGCCTCGCCGGTCAACTGATAACGCAACATGCCGTTGCGATCAACTAAAAATGTGGTTGGCATAACGCGAATATGCCATGCCTTGCGAGCCACCGAGTCGACATCGCGCAATACCGCGAAGCGGATCGGAATATGTTCCATGAACTGGGCAATGCGTGCCTGACCTTCGCCGATGTTGACACCCACCACCTGCAATTTGCGGGGGCCGTACCGTGCCTGCAGCCGATTCAGTGCCGGGATTTCAGCGCGACAGCCGTCACACCAGGTCGCCCAGAAATTCAGCAGCACCACCTGCCCTTTCAAGCTGGCCAGATCAATGGGTTTGCCCTCAAGATTATCCAGCAGCAGAGGCATCGGTGGTTGTCCGCCCGCGCTCGAAAACGCTTGCCAGGCCGACTCGGCGCGAGCAGTGGCAGCCGAGCTGAACAGCAGAAAAGCGAACAGCCAGCGAGACACCGACATCGCACGAAACATGCGCGCCATCAGCCGGCGTCAGCCAACAATTTCGCGCACCGTGATCTTGTACCGGAAGTTGTCCGGATCGAGGCTGTCGACCCGCTCTGCCTTGCTGTCTTCGTTGACGGTAGCATTCGGGTACATGAAGAATCCGACCGTACCCTTGGGGTCGCCCGGCAGTTGCACGTCGGCTGCATAGTTGTAGGCCATCCAGTTCATTTCCCATGAGCCGAACAGGCGCTTGCGAGCGGCTTCCACCTTGACGTCGGTGATTGGCAGGCCACCCGATTCTTCCAGCATGACCTTGCGCACGTCCGCCGGATCGACCGGTACCCAGCCGTAGCCGGTCAAAAAGAATTCGGCCCGACAATGCTGCGCCTTGGTAATTTCACCCGACTTGCCGAGCGACTTATAACCAAGGTTGGAATCGGCCACGCGGATGCCGTATACGTCACGCGCCGGCACGCCGACTGAGCGGGCCAGTCCGACGAACAGGGCGTTCAAGTCACCGCATTTGCCACCGAGATTTTTGGTCTCGAGCATTGCTTTGATATCGCCGACGCCGCAACCGCGGACCTTCGGGTCGCGGTAGGTGTTGTCGACAATCCAATCGTAGATCGCTCTGGATTTTTCAAGATCGGTTTTGGCGCCTTTGGTAATTTCTTCGGCAGTCTGGCGCACGATCCCATCTGTTGCGATCAGTTCGGTCCCGGCCAGATAATGCTGACGCTCAGTGGCGTCAAGTTGGATTTTTCCGGGCGGCGCTGTCAGGTCCACATACCGGTCACGGGTCGAAACGCGGGTCGTCACTTCGACGACTGGTTTGGCTGTCGCATCGAACTGCGCCATCAAAATCCCGGCGCCGTATTTAGGATCCTGCGTAAGCTGGGCATGCCCATCGGTCTTGAAACTTGTCCCAAGAACTTTCTGGTAATCCGAGTTGACCGTCGGCACCGGAATCCAGACGCCCGCCGGTGCCGCGCCGTTCAATTCGACCCGGGTGGTCACTTCAAAAGTACGCCACACGCTGTCAGCGGCAAACGCTAACTTGCCGAACGGCACGAACGTTACGACGCCGGCGGCTGCAGAAGATTTTAAAAAAACGCGACGATCCATGATTTCCTTGTGGATTTGAATTGATTCTGCAGCGGTATCGTGGCACCGCACCTGCGCCCAATGACAACTTATGCTTCAACGTCGAATAGGCACTAAACTATCGAAGTTTAGCCTAATCGCCTCGCGCTTGCTGCATGCCTATCTCGCCCAAAAAACTCCTGCTGACCAAATGGACCGCCTGCCAACCGCACAACCGCGAAAAACACTTTTTGGTGACCCGCGTGCTGTTGCCTGATGTGGGTGCGCCCGTCACCCAGATCGAACTGCAGGCAGTATTGTCCGGCCGTGCCGAGATAATTGCGTGGCGAAATCTGAACGATGCCAGCCACTGGATGGCCGGATGGAAGTGACTCCACCCCGCAGCGCAGCACTCGAATGTCGTGCTGTCGAAAAATCCTACGGTCGTGCCCGCGTGGTGCTGGCGCAGCTCGATTTTATGCTGGCCGCCGGCGAATATGTCGCCATCATGGGTGAATCAGGGGTCGGCAAGTCGACTCTGTTGAACCTGATTGCCGGCCTCGACACACCAGACTCTGGCACCGTGCTGATCGATGGCGTCGCGATGTCGGATCTGAATGACGACCAGGCGACGCGCCTGCGCCGTGAAAAACTGGGTTTTATATTTCAGGGTTTTCATGTGCTGCCCCATTTAACGCTGGCTCAGAATGTCGGCCTGCCATTGGTGCTCAATAACGCGCCGATGGCGCGCGCGGCACAAATGCTGGCAGCGGTCGGTCTGGCTGGTCGCGACAACGATTTTCCGCGTCAATTGTCCGGCGGAGAACTGCAACGCGTAGCGATCGCCCGTGCGCTGGTGCATCGACCGCGCTTGCTGCTGGCCGATGAGCCTACCGGCAATCTAGATCCGGATACTGCGGCTGGCGTGCTGACCCTACTGCGCAACGAGATCAAGTCAAACGGTGCCTCGGCGATCATGGTGACGCATTCGATGGCGGCCGCTGCCACAGCCGATCGCATATTGATTTTGACCAGCGCTGGGCTGCATCCGCTGCTTGCGGCTGCATGACGAAGCTGTCGCTGGAGCGCTGGCTGCTGCTGGGCGAATGGCGTGCGCAACCGCTGCGTGCGCTGGCGGCAATCGCAGCAATCGCGCTGGGTGTGGCGCTCGGGTTTGCGATTGATCTGATCAACGGCGCCGCCTTCAATGAATTTGCCGCCGCTGCCAAGAGTCTGTCTGGGCAGTCGGACCTGCAGGTGCTGGGCGCGACACAGCGCTTCGATGAAAAATTCTATCCGCTGCTGGCTCGGCATGCCGGCATCAAGCTGGCCAATCCGGTGCTTGAGATCGACGCTACCGTGCCAGGGCAAAACAGCGCACTCAAGATTCTCGGTATCGACATGTTTCGTGCTGCTGCACTGGCGCCCGACCTGCTCGGTGTGCCGGCGGCAGATCGGCCGTTCGACACGCTGGCGGACGATGCGATCTTTTTGTCGCTAGCTGCGCAGCAGTGGCTGTCGGTCAAGCCCGGCGGTCGACTAGTATTGCAAAGTGGTACCGGGACGCTATCCCTGCGTGTCGCGGGCGGGCTGGTGCACGCGCGAGCCGGTCAACGCATCGCAGTGATGGATATCGCCGCTGCGCAATGGCGTTTTGGCCAACTCGGTCAGTTGACACGAATCGATCTGAAACTTGCAGACGGTACCAGCCGCGCAGTGTTTCGGGAAGCGCTGTCGAAAGAATTTGCAGGGCAACTGCTGATCACCGAAAGTACCGATAAGGAAAGTCGCACGGCCAACCTGTCGCGCGCCTATCGCGTGAATCTGAACGTGCTGGCGCTGGTGGCCTTGTTCACCGGCGCGTTTCTGGTGTTTTCGACCCAGGCGCTATCAGTGTTGCGGCGGCGCCCGCAACTGGCATTGCTGCGCGTGCTGGGCCTGACACGCCAGCAGTTACTGCGTCAGATTTTGCTCGAAGGCGGGCTGCTGGGTGCGATCGGTGCGCTGCTCGGGCTGGCCGGCGGATACGGCATGGCCGCGCTGGCGCTACGTTTTTTTGGCGGCGATCTGGGTGGCGGATACTTTCCCGGGGTTCGTCCGAGTGTGCAATTCAATCCGGTCGCAGCACTTATTTTTTTCGCGCTCGGAAGCGGTATCGCGTTACTCGGCAGTCTGGCGCCAGCGCTGGAGGCCGCCAATGCGGCGCCCGCACCGGCACTCAAAAGTGGCAGCGAAGACATCGCTCTGGCAAAATTGGCAACACCCTGGCCGGCACTGCTTTGCCTCCTCTTGGGTGCCCTTTTGAGCCAGTTGCCACCTTTGCACGAGTTGCCGGTGTTCGGCTATCTCGCCGTCGGCTGCCTGCTGGTCGGGACAATCGCATTGATGCCGCGCCTGGCTGCGATCGTCTTTAAATTTGCCGGCCGCGCCCGACCGCGCAATACGGTCATCCTGCTGGCGCTGGCGCGCCTGGCAAATGCACCGAACCAGGCCTCGATCGCGCTCGGCGGCGTACTGTCGAGTTTTAGTCTGATGGTTGCAATGGCGATTATGGTATCGAGTTTTCGGGTGTCGGTGGACGACTGGCTGAAGCAGTTGCTGTCGGCAGATTTATACGTACGCGCCGCCAGCAACGGTGACACCGGCGCCATCAAACCGCCCGAGCAGCAACAGTTGCGCGCCCTGCCTGGCGTAGAGCGTGCTGAATTTTTAAGCACCACCACCTTACTTCTGAATCCGTCGCGGCCAGCGGTCGTGCTGATTGCGCGACCGATCGACACCGCAGCGCCACAACGGACGCTACCACTGACCGATGACGTGATCGATGCCAACCGCATCGGCGCGGGCGCTCTGCCGATCTGGGTGTCGGAGGCGATGGTCGATCTGTATGGCTACCGAGTGGGTCAGCGCGTGCATCTACCGATTGGCAAGGCGCCGCCGACGTTTGTCGTGGCTGGCATCTGGCGCGACTATGCGCGCCAGTCGGGGTCGATTCAACTGCGACTGACCGATTATCAGCGCCTGACGGGTGACACTGTTGTCTCCAGCGCAGCGCTGTATCTGGCGCCCGGTGCCGGCAGCGGCGCCACCGTCAAGGCACTGCGCGCGCTCCCTTTCGGCGCTACGCTCGAAGTCGCCGACCCCGGCGACATCCGCGCGATGAGCCTCAAAATTTTCGATCGCAGCTTTGCCGTTACCTACTTGCTCGAGGTAGTCGCCATTGTGATCGGTCTGTTCGGCGTAGCCGCGACGTTTTCGGCGCAGACGCTGGCACGCGCACGAGAATTCGGCATGCTGCGCCATGTCGGTGTGACGCGTCGACAGGTGCTGCTGCTGCTTGGCGTCGAAGGCGGCCTGCTGACGACACTCGGGATCGGGGTGGGGTTCGTACTCGGGTGGTTAATCAGTCTGATACTGATTTTTGTGGTCAATCCGCAGTCGTTTCACTGGACCATGCAGCTGCACATGCCGTGGTGGATGCTGGCGTCAGTGGCGGCACTGTTGCTGATTTCATCCGCCCTGACTGCAATGGCAGCAGGTGCGCGAGCGGTGGCAGGCGATGCGGTGCGTGCGGTGCGAGAGGATTGGTGATGCGATTATTGTTGGCGTGTTTTGGCTTCTTGGTGGCCCATCTGTGCAATGCCGCAACCCCGGGTTTCGAAACGGTGGAAGCTGGGACCGCGTTGCATTTTCCGAATGACTTCGGTGCCCACCCTGACTTCAAGACCGAATGGTGGTACGCCACTGGCTGGATCGAAGGACCGGACAAAAAACCACTCGGGTTTCAGATCACATTTTTTCGTTCGGCCACCGACCATGACCGCGCCGATCCGAGCGCCTTCGCCCCATCGCAGCTGATCATCGCCCACGCCGCGTTGTCGGATCCTGCCGTGGGCCATCTGTTGCACGATCAACGCAGTGCCCGCTCAGGCTTCGGTCTGGCTTACGCCAACCTCGGCGATACCGATGTCAGGCTCGACGACTGGCAACTCAAGCGCGGTGTCGACGGCAGGTATCAGGCACTCGTCAAGGCACGTGACTTTACCCTGCAACTGTCAATGGTACCGACCCAGAGTGTCCTGTTGCAGGGAGACGCAGGATTTTCACAAAAAGGGCCCCAGGCGGCGCAAGCCAGTTACTACTACAGCCAGCCGCAACTGCAGGTGCGCGGCACCGTATTACGCAACGGCGCCGCAGTCACCGTGAACGGCACTGCCTGGCTGGATCACGAATGGTCCACCAACGTACTCGACCCGCAGGCGAGTGGCTGGGACTGGCTGGGCGCAAATCTGGGAGATGGTGGCGCTTTGATGGCGTTTCAAATCCGTAGCGTACACGGAGAACTACTGTGGTCGCACGCCACGCTGCGTGAAAAATCCGGCAAAATCATACAGTTCACCACACAGCAGGTACACTTCGCGCCGTTGCGTAGCTGGCGTTCGGCACGTACCAATGCCGTTTATCCGGTGGCGACCATAATCACTACCGGTACCACCAGCTGGCAACTGAAACCGCTGCAGGATGATCAGGAACTCGATTCACGCCAATCCACCGGCGCGGTTTACTGGGAAGGCGGCGTCACCGTATTGCGCAATGGCCAGCCGGCTGGACGCGGCTATCTTGAAATGACCGGCTATGTAAAGCCCCTTAAACTATGACCACGACCGCCGTTGATTCAACTAAAAAAGCCAGCCTGGCCACGCTGGCCGAGCTGCTACCGTTCCTGCGGCCCTACGTACGGCAATTTTTGATTGCGGGACTTGCGCTGCTGGTTGCAGCGGGTGCCACGCTGGCAGTGCCGTTCGCTTTCAAGCAAATGATCGACCTGGGTTTTGGCGGCACCGGCAACAAGAGTGCGGCCCATATCGACCTGTATTTTTTGGCGCTGTTCGGTGTCGCGAGTGTGCTGGCGGTAGCGACTGCAGGGCGCTTCTACATGGTGTCATGGCTGGGTGAACGGGTTACGGCCGACATCCGCATCGCGGTGTACGCGCATGTGGTGACACAGAGCCCGCAATTTTTCGAAACCACCCAGAGCGGTGAAGTCCTGTCGCGCCTGACCACAGACACAACTCTGATTCAGTCCGTCGTGGGCACCAGTATCTCAATGGCGCTACGGAACATTTTGCTATTCGTCGGTGGCATGGTGATGTTGTTTATTACCAGCGTTAAATTGTCTTCCATCATTCTGGTGGCGCTGGTTGCCGTGGTAGTACCGATCATCCTGTTCGGCCGTCGCGTAAGAACGCTTTCGCGCGCCTCGCAGGACCGGATTGCCGATGCGTCGGCCATGGCCGGTGAAATCCTGAATGCCATGCCGACTGTCCAGGCTTTCACCCATGAGCACATCGAATCAGGCCGTTTCACCGGTCTGGTCGAGGGTGCGTTTCGGACCGCGATGCAGCGCATTCGGGCCCGCTCGCTGTTGACGATGATCGCAATTTTGCTGGTGTTCGGGGCCATCGTATTTGTCCTCTGGCTGGGCGCGCATGCGGTTATACAAGGGAAAATGACGGGAGGCGAACTCGGCCAGTTCATTTTGTACGCAACCATCGTTGCCGGCGCCATCGGCGCGCTGTCGGAAGTGCTCGGTGAAGCGCAACGCGCTGCCGGCGCCACCGAGCGCCTGCTCGAGTTACTGGCCGAAGAATCGCCAATTCGCTCCCCAGCCGTCCCGGTCGCACTGCCACCGCGCACCGCTGGCGGTGCTACCCTGGCCTTGCACGGTGTCACGTTCAACTATCCGTCGCGTCCTCTGACCCCGGCGCTATCGCATCTATCGATCGCGATCGCCGCAGGCGAAACGGTGGCAATCGTCGGCCCGTCAGGCGCCGGCAAAACCACGCTGTTCCAGCTCCTGTTGCGACTGTACGATCCCCAGCAGGGTGAAATTCTGCTGGACGGCATCGACGTAACGCAGCTCGATTTGCACACTCTGCGCGGCGCCATCGGCATCGTGCCGCAAGACACCGTGATATTTTCCGCCAACGCCATGGAAAATATTCGCTACGGCCGCGTTGGCGCTTCCGATGCTGACGTGATCGCCGCCGCCAAAATGGCGGCGGCCCATGAATTTATCGAACGCCTGCCCGAAGGCTACGCGTCCTTTTTGGGAGAGCGCGGTGTGCGCCTGTCGGGTGGTCAACGCCAACGCATCGCGATTGCCCGCGCCTTGCTTAAAAATCCACCGCTGTTGCTGCTCGATGAAGCCACCAGTGCGCTCGATGCAGAATCCGAACGTCTGGTACAGTCCGCACTGGAGGCGGCAATGGTCGGCCGCACTACGCTCGTGATCGCACATCGACTGGCAACAGTCCAGCGAGCCAATCGCATCATGGTCATGGAACACGGGCAGATTGTCGAGAGCGGCACGCACGCAGAACTCGTAGCGCAGAGCGGCTTGTACGCGAGTCTGGCGGCGCTGCAGTTCGGGGTGCACGATTGATCGGACAATCGGATCAATACGCTACAATCACGCATCACTTCTCACGTGCCGTCCCATGCGCCAATACCTCGATTTCATGCGCCATGTCTATGAACATGGTACCGAAAAAACCGATCGCACCGGTACCGGAACCCGTTCGGTATTCGGGTATCAGATGCGCTTGAATCTGCAGGACGGGTTCCCGCTCCTGACGACCAAAAAGTTGCACTTGAAATCGATTATTCATGAGCTGATCTGGTTCTTGAACGGCGCCACCAACATCGCCTATCTGAAGGACAACGGCGTCTCGATCTGGGATGATTGGGCCGACGCTGGCGGTAATCTCGGGCCGATCTACGGATACCAATGGCGTTCTTGGCCGACACCGGATGGCCAGCACATCGACCAGATCACCCAAGTCATGGAACAAATCAAGAACAATCCGGATTCACGCCGGATGATCGTCTCGGCCTGGAACGTCGCCGATATCCCGCAAATGAAACTGCCACCCTGCCACGCACTGTTTCAGTTTTATGTCGCCGATGGCAAGCTGTCGTGCCAGTTGTACCAGCGTAGTGCGGATATTTTTTTGGGCGTCCCGTTTAACATTGCTTCGTACGCACTGCTGACGCACATGATGGCGCAGCAGGCCGGGCTGGTGGTGGGCGACTTTGTCTGGACCGGCGGTGATTGCCATCTGTATTCAAACCACTTGGATCAGGTGCGCGAGCAGCTGGGACGCACGCCGCACGCATTGCCAAAGCTGGTCATCCAGCGCCAGCCGGCGTCAATTTTCGACTACCGCTTCGATGACTTTGCGATCGTCGACTACGCCCCTCAGCCGCATATCAAGGCGCCGGTCGCCGTCTGAACCGATCATCATGCCGACACTCACTCTGATCGTCGCCACGGACAGCGCCGGCGGTATCGGTATTCGCAATACCCTGCCGTGGAGGCTGCCGGAAGATCTGGCGCATTTCAAGCAGACAACCATTGGTCACCCGATCCTGATGGGACGCAAAACCTTTGAGTCGATCGGCCGGCCGTTGCCGGGCCGTCGCAACATCGTGATCACACGCAATCCCGACTGGCGCCTCGACGGAGTCGAATCAGTAAAATCGTTGCAAGACGCGCTTGACCGGGCCGATGCAGCAGAGATTTTTGTCATTGGTGGCGCAGAAATCTATCAACTTGCGCTGCCGCTCGCCAACAAACTGATCGTCACGCAAATCGCGCAACGGTTCGAATGTGACGTTTTTTTTCCATCGATCAATCCGACGCAATGGCGTGAAACGGCGCGACTGCCGCAGCGCTCTGCGACGAATTCGTTCGACTTTGCTTTCGTCACCTATCAACGTCACTAAGGAAGCACCATGTCAGAAGGCTTTCATGTTCACGGACCGCACGATCACGCTGTCGAACACGCCGGTCACGACGGCGATCAATTTTCAGGCCGAATCGCGGTCATGACGGCGATTTTGGCAACCGTTGGCGCGCTGTTTGGCTACATGGGTGGTGACACCCAAAACAACGCCTCGCTGTTCAAAAATAATGCCGCCATCAAAAAAACCGAAGCATCGAACCTGTGGAATTATTATCAGGCCAAATCGAACAAGCAGAACCTTTCGGAACTCGCCATCGTCCTGCCCGGCGTGAATGTCGAGAAATACAAATCCGACGTCCAGCGCTACAAGGCAGAAAAAGAAGTGATCAAAAAGAATGCCGAAAAACTCGAGGCCAGCTCGCTCGACTGGGACCACCGCTCCGATCAAGAAATGCATCAGCACCATAAATGGGCATTGGCCACCACCGCCGAGCAAATCGCCATTGCGCTGGCCGCCATCACACTGCTGACGCGCCGTAAATGGATGCAGTATCTGGCGTACGGCGTTGCTGCCGTTGGCGTTGCGCTTGGTGTGCTGGCCTGGCTCCCGCCTGCCGAACATGGGAGCGCCGCCGATCATGGCAACCCAGTCACGGCGTCGGAAGCCAAATCTGCAACAGAACCAGAAACCGCGCCCGCAACCGGCTATTAACTGCGACAATTCGGTCCGACTTTTTACCTGACCAAGCGCCGGCTGTCATCCGCAGCCGGCCTCACGTGCCGGGTCATCCGCCTGGCTGGAGATGTACATGAAATTCCGCTTCCCGATCGTCATCATCGACGAAGACTTCCGCTCCGAAAATACCTCCGGTCTGGGCATCCGTGCACTGGCCGATGCGATGGAAAAGGAAGGTATGGAAGTGCTCGGCGTGACCAGCTATGGCGACCTGTCACAGTTCGCGCAACAGCAGTCGCGTGCCTCGGCCTTTATCCTGTCAATCGACGATGAAGAATTCGGCGCTGGCTCGTTTGAAGAAACCGATCACGCACTCAAATCGCTACGTGCGTTTGTCGCAGAAATTCGCCACAAGAATGCAGATATTCCGATTTATCTGTACGGTGAAACCCGCACCTCGCGCCATATTCCGAACGATATCTTGCGCGAGCTGCACGGTTTCATTCACATGTTCGAGGACACGCCGGAGTTTGTCGCGCGCCACATCATTCGTGAAGCCAAATCGTATCTGGATGGACTGGCACCGCCATTTTTCAGGGCGCTGGTGCACTATGCCAACGACGGCTCGTACTCCTGGCATTGCCCCGGCCACTCGGGCGGTGTGGCATTTCTGAAGTCGCCGATTGGTCAGATGTTCCACCAGTTTTTTGGCGAGAACATGTTGCGGGCCGACGTTTGCAATGCGGTCGAAGAACTTGGTCAGTTGCTCGACCATACCGGCCCGGTCGCCGCCAGCGAACGCAACGCGGCGCGCATCTTTAATGCCGATCACTGCTACTTTGTCACCAACGGCACCAGTACCAGTAACAAGATGGTCTGGCACTCGACGGTGGCGCCGGGCGACATTGTCGTGGTTGATCGCAACTGCCACAAGTCGATTCTGCATTCGATCATCATGACCGGCGCGATTCCGGTATTTTTGATGCCCACAAGGAACCACCTAGGCATCATCGGACCGATCCCGCTATCCGAATTCAGCATGGATAATATCCGCAAGAAGATCGAAGCCAACCCATTCGCACGTGAAGCCAAGAATAAAAAGCCGCGCATCCTGACGATTACCCAGTCGACTTACGACGGTGTGATCTACAACGTCGAAACCCTGCAGCACATGCTCGACGGTGAAATCGACACGCTACATTTTGACGAAGCGTGGCTGCCGCACGCAACTTTCCATGATTTCTACAAGGACATGCATGCGATCGGCAAAGACCGCGCGCGCGCCAAACAGTCGATGATTTTTTCGACGCAGTCGACCCACAAGCTGTTGGCCGGACTATCGCAGGCGTCGCAGATTCTGGTCCGTGAATCCGAGAGCGTGAAACTTGATCAGGATGCCTTCAACGAAGCGTATCTGATGCACACCTCGACCTCGCCACAGTATTCCATCATTGCATCATGCGACGTCGCAGCCGCCATGATGGAGGCGCCCGGTGGCACGGCATTAGTCGAGGAAAGCATTCTGGAAGCACTCGATTTCAGGCGTGCCATGAAAAAAATCGATCTCGAATGGGGTCATGACTGGTGGTTCCAAGTGTGGGGGCCGGAGACGTTTTCGGAAGACGGTATCGGCAGTCGTGAAGACTGGATGATTCGTGCCGAAGACGACTGGCATGGCTTCGGCAATCTGGCACCCGGCTTCAATATGCTGGACCCGATCAAGGCGACCATCATCACGCCGGGGCTGTCCCTCGACGGCAAGTTCGGCGACACCGGTATCCCGGCCTCGATCGTGACCAAATACCTGGCCGAGCACGGCGTCATTATCGAAAAGTGCGGGTTATACTCGTTCTTCATCATGTTCACCATCGGCATCACCAAGGGCCGCTGGAATACCCTCCTGACCGCGCTTCAGCAGTTCAAGGACGACTACGACAAAAACCAGCCGATGTGGCGCATCCTGCCCGAATTTGCCGCTGCCAATCCGCGCTACGAGCGCATCGGACTGCGTGACCTGTGCCTGCAAATCCATGATTTTTATAAAGCCTACGATGTCGCGCGCCTGACCACCGAAATGTATTTGTCGGACATGCAGCCCGCCATGAAACCGTCCGATGCGTTTGCGATGATGGCGCATCGCGAAATCGATCGGGTTCCAATCGACGCGCTGGAAGGACGTGTGACATCGATCCTCCTGACCCCGTATCCACCGGGCATTCCGTTGCTGATTCCGGGGGAAAGATTCAATCGGACGATTGTTGATTACCTGCGCTTCGCACGCGACTTCAATGAAAAGTTTCCAGGTTTCGAGACCGACGTACACGGCTTGGTAACCCGTGAGGTCGATGGCAAGCGCGGCTACTTTGTGGATTGTGTAAAACAGCAACTATCAGAGCAGGCGTAGCGATACCAGGCTCTGAGTATGTGAATCGTCCTGGCGCATCGTACGCCCGCACTGAAACTTTGTCTGCTTGACCGCTGGTCAGCGCACACCGACATGCGGCTACGAGGGCTGCTGTGCCCAGTTAGAAGCGACGCGAAATGTCTTTTCCCGCCGCACCATCACGGAAAATTTATCTTTGCATCCGCCCTTGTTTGCGCACGGAGTGTCAGCATCTTTCATTGACATTGCCGACCAGCGGGAGGAATTTCATGAAACGCATGCTGTTGCTACTCTGGCGCATGAGCAAGACCGACCTCGGCTTGTTATGGTTTGCCATCAAACATCCGTCGCGGCCCGGCTGGCTACTGCCAAGCACGATGTTGTTGGCACTCTACGCGTTGTCCCCGCTGAATTTTGCAATTCCACTATTGGGTGTGGTTGACGACATGATCTTGGTACCGCTGGTACTGCATGGTTTGTTGAAACTTCTTCCCGCACCTATCCTGTACAGTTTTGGCAGGACAACGTAGTCAACGCCGTTCTTCGACACCGGGAGTGCACCGTTGATCGCCGCCTCTTCGTGGGCGCTTTGCGGTAGCAGCTTGCCCCCAAAAAATGCGCAACCACCTTCGATTTTTCCGCAGCAGGTGTAGAGCCTTGGATACCGAACGACGCGCGGCGTCCGTCCGGTGTTTGACCATCCACATGTGTACTTCAATGCATTCTAATGGGTAACAAAACTACTTTCTGTAGAGAATTTTTTCTCTTTTTTCGCTTTTATCATGGGGGCACTTCCAGATTTTAATGAAATAGCACTACTTCTAATATTAATTTATATGTAGTATAAGTACAGCTGCAAAAACTGCAGAACGTACTGACTAAAACTAAATTAATCTCAGGAGATGGAAATGGCACTGTTACCACCGCAAATGCGCCGCAATGCGTTTGGCAAACTTGCAGCACAACTCAATCCAATCGCGGCGGGGTGCGCGGTGTTGTTGGCCACAATCGCAACGTCCGCGGTTGCGCAGGAAACTCCGGCCAAGCCAGCGGACTCCGGCGCCCCCGGAAGTACTGTGGTCGTGACCGGTATCCGGCGCGGTATCGAAGATGCGATTTCTGTCAAAAAGAATTCGCTCAATATCGTTGAATCGATCTCTGCCGAAGACATCGGCAAGTTGCCCGACTCCAGCATTGCTGAATCGATCGCCAGGTTGCCTGGCCTTGCTGCTCAACGCGTTGCAGGTCGTGCCCAAGTCATCAGCGTCCGCGGCTTGTCACCCGATTTTGCAACCACGCTGCTCAATGGCCGTGAGCAGGTCAGTACCGGCGATAACCGGAGTGTCGAATTCGACCAGTACCCCTCCGAATTGCTAAGCGGCGTCACGGTGTATAAAACCCCCGATGCTGGCGTAATCGGCCAGGGGCTGTCGGGCACCATCGACATGCAGACCGTGCGACCACTGTCGTTTCCGGGTCGCACCGTATCGATGAATCTGCGTGGTGAAAAAAATTCACTTGGATCGATAGCGGATGCCAGTGCCACCGGGCACCGCTTCAGCCTGAGCTATATCGACCAGTTCGCCGATCGTACACTGGGCGTCGCACTCGGTTTTGCAAATCTGGAGTCGCCGCATCTGGACCACGAGGTCGGACTCTACGAACCCTGGAAAACCGATACGCGCTCCGGTCTGCCAGCCGGCACATATGAAATGGACGGTATCAAGTCGCTCGCGAAGAGCGGACGCACCACACGTAACGGTTTGATGGGCGTCGTCGAGTGGGCGCCATCGAAAGAATGGCGCAGCACGCTAGATTTTTTCGCATCGAATTTTCGCGAAGTCGAAACCGCAAACCAGTTTGAATTCAATCTGGGCGGCTACAACGGCGGCAACACGCCGGGTCTGAATTATGATTCTGCGATCATTACCAACGGTACCTTGAACGGTGGCGTGGCATCTGGAATATATCCGCTGGTTCGCGGTGAATACAACAATCGCGAAGACGCCATCCGCACGGTCGGCTGGGCCAACAAGTTCAAATTTAAGGACTGGTCACTGCTGGCCGACGTCAATTATTCACACGCCAAACGTGACGAGATTTACCAGGAAATCAATATGCAGCGGCGCAATGCCACGGGTGGCGCCCAACTCGATACGATGACGGTCAATTGGGCCACTGGCGGTTTCCCAACACTGTACGGCAACCAGAATTACAGTGACCCATCGCAACTGTTTACCGGCAATTCGATTTACGGTGCCGGCTATGGCCGCAAGCCGCACGTTGAGGACAGCCTGCGCGGCTACAAGCTGATCGCCAATTTTGCGTCCCCGGGCTTTCTCGATACCGTCTTCTCTGAATTCGAAGTCGGCATGAACTACACCGGCCGCACCAAAAAGAAACGTCAACCCGAAGCGGCGGAACAAACTGTCGGCGCGCAAGTGGTGTCGCCAGACCTGCTGTACGCGCCGACAGATCTGGGGTTTGCCGGTAGCGGCACGATCCCCTCGTACAACGTACCTGGCGTGATCGCCAAATATTTTGACCCGTTCAATCCGGATCCGATTTCACCAGGGGCCGTGTCGCGCGCTTGGGATGTGACGGAAAATATAACCACCGCCTACGTCAAGGGGAATCTTGACACGCACATCGGCGCGATGGAAATGAAAGGCAACATCGGCGTACAAATTCAGCATACCGATCAGTCGTCGGCCTCGGTCTATACCGGCGGAACAGGTGGCGCGCTGACGCCGGTGAATCTGGGCAAAACCTATAACGACGTATTGCCAAGTCTGAATCTGGCGTTCGATCTGGGCAACGATCAAACCTTGCGCTTTGCGGCCGCCAAACAATTGGCCCGCGCACGCATCGATCAAATGCGCGCGTCATTCGATTTCCATATCGACGACACCTCGCGCATGCCCAGTGCCAACGGTGGTAACCCAAAACTAGACCCGTGGAAGGCTAACGCGTTCGACGTCTCGTATGAAAAGTATTTTGGCAAAAAAGCGTATTTCGCAGCTGCGGCGTTTTACAAAAACCTGACCAGCTACATTTACAGTCAGACCAGGCCATTCGACTTTTCGCCCTATACCGCCGGGGCCACGTCGCCTGCCGGGAACCCACCGGTTTCCAATATCGGCGGCTTTACCTCAGAGTACAACGGTCAGGGCGGCACGCTCAGAGGGGTCGAGCTGTCCGTCTCGCTACCGCTCGATTTGGTAACCAAATCGCTCGATGGTTTCGGCGTCGTCGCCAGCACCACCTACACCGACAGCAGTATCACGATTCCGTCAGCGACCTTCGCCGCCGGTACCAACATCCCGCTGCCCGGCCTGTCGAAAAACGTCACTAACCTGACCGCGTACTACGAGAAGAATGGTTTCTCGACACGCATCAGCCAGCGTCGTCGTTCTGACTATGTGGGCGAGATCGGCAACTTCGCCGGTGACCGCAATTTGCGCTATGTTGTTGGCGAAAAAGTAATGGATTTTCAGGTCGGCTATGCGTTCAGCGCGGGTATGTACAACGGTCTGAGTCTGCTGCTGCAGGTGAACAATCTGACGGATGCGGCATACCAAACCTACCAGACCACTCAGGACCATCCGCTTGAGTATCAAAAATATGGACGGACCTTTTTGGCAGGGGCCAGTTACAAGTTTTGATCCGAACTATGTCGCGCCACGGGATGACGCGGTTGCATCTATCAAAAAAAGCCGCGAAGAATTCGCGGCTTTTTTTTGTGCGGCGAACTGCACGCCCTATCACCCGCTCCTTACGATCAGGCTTTTGGTAATGTCACGCCACGCTGGCCCTGATATTTACCATTGCGGTCCTTGTAAGAGGTTTCGCAGACTTCGTCGCTTTCAAAAAATAGCACCTGAGCACAGCCTTCACCAGCATAAATTTTTGCTGGCAGCGGCGTTGTGTTAGAAAACTCAAGGGTCACGTAACCTTCCCACTCCGGCTCGAACGGGGTTACGTTGACGATAATCCCGCAGCGTGCGTAAGTCGATTTGCCGAGACAGATCGTCAGGACGCTGCGCGGGATACGAAAGTATTCCATCGTGCGCGCCAGCGCGAACGAATTTGGCGGGATGATGCAGACATCGCTTTTCAGGTCGACGAAGGATTTTTCATCGAAGTTCTTGGGGTCGACGATGGTGGAATTGATATTCGTGAAAATCTTGAATTCATCCGCACAGCGAATGTCGTAACCGTACGACGACGTTCCGTAAGAAACGATCTTGTGCCCGTTGGCTTCACGTACCTGCCCGGGTTCGAATGGTTCTATCATGCCGGTTTCGGCCGCCATGCGCCGGATCCATTTATCGGATTTGATGCTCATCGGTATCTTTAAAAGGTAATCGGAAAAATCGGCACGCCTGTCGCACTGGCACGACACACGACACACGACAGGCATGCCACAGGATGATGTATGACGAATCTTAAGTCAAAATTTTGTGCTCGCGGTGCCAACCACGACAACGCAGTTGAATTGAACAGTGTCAATCAAAAGCTGCCACCAGTGCAGCGTCCTGCTGACGCACCTTCAGTACCGACGGGCGCGCATTGATGCGGTCGATGTAGGCCTGAATCAGTGGGGTTGCCGGAATCAGTCCGAACTGCGTAATCCAACCTAGCGCAGTGCCCCACAACACATCCACTGCAGAAAATTTTTCTCCCAACATGTACGGACCACGCGCGAGTTGGTCGGTCACGGTGCTCAGCATGGTGTCGAAATCTCCATAGGGTGATAGTCCCACCGGTGCCGGCGCGCGCATTTGGGCGCGATCAACGATTGCCGGCTCGAAACAAGAAGCGTAGTACACCATCCAGCGCAGATATGGGCCACGCAGGACAGCGCTGAATCCGGGCGCCAGCGCTGCTTCCGGGTACAGGTCCGCCAAAAAAATATACAGCGCCGCCTGTTCGGTGACGAGCGCTTCGCCGTACCGCAGCGCCGGTACTTTTCCCATCGGATTGATTGCCAGATAGTCTGCGCCACGCTGTTCACCGGCCTTCATGTTCAGTACCTGCAACGTGAAGTCGGCACCCAGTTCTTCGAGCAGGATCAATACGCCGCTGGAGCGTGTATTCGGTGAATGGTAAAGGGTGACGTGGCGCAATGACAGGGACATGTGGGCTCCGGAAAATAAAAATGCGGGCATACCGACTGGCGGACCCCTCGTAGTGTTTCAAGCCACGAGCACCGGACGCTTTCTCAACATCGCGGTGTCAGCCTTTTTTGCTGCCGAAGGCGAGTAGCAGACCGCCAGCGACCACCGCCGCGATGCCGGCCCAGATCGGCACATTCACAGTCTGCTTCTCTTTTACCGACAGTTCGATCGGTCCGAACTTTACGACGTTGGTGTCTTTGGTATAGGTGAATCCACCGTAGCCCAGCGCGAGGATACCGCCCAGGATCATGGCGATGGCAAGGATTCGAATGGCATTCATGGCTTCTCCGATTAAAGAATCTGCAGCGACAGTATCACGGCCGGCGCACTGCCCGATGCTTTGCAGCGCTCCATCCCTGTGTACTGCTGCAATTTCAGCGCGACTGCGACGCCGCACTGACACCGCGTTGTAGAGCGGTGCAATCGGCGCTGACGGCGAACTCGGACGCCTCTGTCAGTCGATTTAATCGCACGCCGTTTTTTACGGCGGTCATTTCTGCAAGAATTGAGACCGCGATCTCTGACGGCATTTTGCTACCGATATAAACGCCGATCGGACCGTGCAATTTTGCCAGCTGAACATCGCTGACATCGAACAGTTTCAGTCGCTCGTGACGCTTGGCGTTGTTTGCCCGGGAGCCGATTGCACCAACGTAGAACGCGTCGGATTTGAGCGCCTCCATCAGAGCCAGATCGTCTAGTTTGGGGTCGTGCGTCAGGGCTACTACGGCGGTGCGCTGATCGGGTCGCATTGCCGTGACCACGTCGTCCGGCATTCCATGCACGAGTGCGACGCCGGCAACGTGCCAGCCGTCGCGGTACTCGTCGCGTGGGTCGCAAATCGTCACGTGGTAATCCATGCCGACGGCAATCTGGGCGACAAAACGCGACAACTGCCCGGCGCCGATAATCAACAGTCGCCAGCGTGGGCCATGCACTGAGGTCAGCCGGTGCTGGTCGACCTCCAGCGTTTGACCTGGATCGGCAGGCGACAACTGCACCAGGCCGGTGGCTAGATCTAGCTGGCGCGCGACTAATTCATGGCGGGTGAGCCGTACCAGCAATTCGGTGATTTTACTTTGAAGCGTGAGCGGTTCGATCGCCAGTGCAATGGTTCCGCCACATGGCAATCCAAAGCGATGCGCCTCATCGGCAGTGATCCCGTAGGTGACGATTTCGGGCAGGGTACGCGCAATGCCGTCCCGACGCACGCGCTCGATCAGGTCATCTTCGATACAGCCCCCGGACACCGAACCGACC
Organism: Burkholderiales bacterium; assembly: GCA_043748965.1. GTDB lineage: Bacteria > Pseudomonadota > Gammaproteobacteria > Burkholderiales > Burkholderiaceae_D > Actimicrobium. The sequence continues at coordinate 8,048 of JAYVEF010000124.1, read as the reverse complement.
ACTTGTCCGCTGGCGCAAATCGCCAGCGTCGCGCCGGTCGGGCGCGGGCTCGATCCCCACGTGCGCACGACTGTAACCAGTTCACAGCGGCGGCCTTCGTGCAACCATTGTTCGCAGGTTTTCAGGACTTCAAGATCGATACTGTCCATGCGCTGTGAGCACCTGACACAAGATTAAAAAATTCACAACGCCCAACCGGTTTGCGGTTGCACGTTGACCGTGCTGCGCGCGGCGGGATTAGTTTAACGGTATTTGGCCGGCAGCGAACAGGCGTCCAGCCAGTGCGGAAAATATCGTTGCTTTTGAATTCAATATAACGAAACCCCAATCCACGGAAAAGCTGCACAAAAAATAGACCTCTCACATTTTCTTCGAAAGCGCCAGTTGCTCAGCCAACTGCCTTTCTCGCACCGCGAGTGTGCGTCGATATGCGAACCCCATCCGCAAGTGGCGCCGCGGCGCCAGCCTGATCATCACCCGCACTACTCCTTCCCTGGCGCTAGCGTACCCTGCCAGGCGCTGCAACCATGCTCATCATAGGTATGCATCGGCGGTTACCGGCAGTGTCGGTACCGGTCCCATCACGGGCGCGGCGGTGTTGCAGGTCTGTGGTGAAGTCATCGAAAAGATCTTTGTGGTCGACGCAGCCGGCCCGCTAACCTACGCGATCAACGATGCGACCTCGCTGACGACAGCGATTGGGGACCTGGTACCGATTGCAGCAACGTAGAAAGTCGCGTGCTGCCTCATAGCAAGGAGTTGGGCGCCGGCGAAATCGGCGGCCGCACGCTGATGCCCGGTTTGTACGAATGGGGGTCGAACGTATTTATTTCAAGCGGTTTCACCTTGTCGGGCGGTCCCGACGCCGTCTGGATCTTTCAGATCGCAGGCCGACCAAAACAAGCTAATACCGTTCGCATTACGCTGACTGTCAACGGCATCACCTCACATTTTGAGGGTGTGGCGCTAAGCAAAACCCTGATCGCGGAGGATACCGGCGCCGCTATCAACGGGCGGTTTGTTGGCACAGATTGGTGTCACCTCGCAGATGAACGCGATAACCGGACCGACCAAAGAGATAGCAGGAAGACGGCCCCGGAGCCGGCAGGATTACTTCGGTAATCCTGCCAGATTTTTTGTCGCCGCACTATCGCTCGAAACAGCGGACATTAAAATTGCCGGCTAACGTTGCATCGATTCCCACACTTTTTGTAGCCGCTTCGCAGACACAGGCATCGGCGTTTTTAATTCTTGCGCAAAGAGCGACACTCGCAACTCTTCCAGCAGCCACCGAAATTCAGCCATCTTTGGATCGGTGTTGCGACTACTCTGCTTTTCTTTCAACCCACGCTGCCACGGCACCGCCACTTGCAGCCATTCAGTGCTCCAGCGTGTATCCCGCAGCGGGTCGGTGCGAAGCTTTTCAAGACGCACGCTGATGGCTTTCAGATAGCGCGGAAAGTGGGCTAACGTCGCGTAGGGAACGTCGGTGACAAAGCGCTTTCCGATCAACCCTTGTAACTGCACCTGAATATCCGCGACGGCCTGCGGCTGGCTTTTTACACTCTGCAGTTTTTTTGGCAGCGCATGATGTTCGGCCAGAATCAGCGCGATCAGTCGAGCGATTTCATTGACCAGCAAATTCAGCCGTGACTTGCCCTCATCACGCCGCGCGTCGAACTCTTTTGCAGTACGTGGCAACGGCTCTTGCAGGCAGGCGCGATCCAGGCCTGCCTCGATGATCTGGGCGCGTAGCTCTTCTTGCGAACCGAGTGCGATGAACTGCATGCCCATTTGCTGCAGGCCGGGGATGTTTTTTTCCAAAAACTTCAGTTGATCCTTCAGCTGCAACGCAAATAATCGGCGCATGCCAATGCGGTGTATTCGCGCTGACTCAGTCGGGTCGTCGAACACTTCCAGATCACAATGCGTACCCTTATCGACCAGTGCCGGAAAGCCGATCAGAGTTTGCTTGCCCTGTACGATTTCAAGCAGCTCCGGCAAATCACCGAAGCTCCAGGCGGCCAGATTGGTGTGCTGGGTCGCGGTGTTGCCTGCGCCGGCTGCGGTTGCGATGGCCGGCACAGATTTTCCGACCATCGACCGTGCGGCTGAGTGCTGGACGCTGACATTGGTGATCGCCGTGGTCTCGGCCAGTTTTTGAAACTGCTCGCGTGCCTGACCACCAAATTCAGCTTGCAAGGCACCCAGATTACGGCCCATTTCAAGCTGACGGCCATGCTCATCGACCACCTTGAAATTCATGCAATGGTGCGCTGGAAGTGTCTCGGCCTTGAAGTCGGTGGTCAGCGGCGTGATGTCGGCATGCACACGCACGTCGGCAATGATGGCGTCGATCAAGGTGCCGCGCCCAAAGATATTCTTATCCGCCACGCGCTCGACAAAATCGGCGGCATACTGTGGCAGTGGCACACAGTGACGTCGCAGTTTCTGCGGCAACGACTTCAACAGCAGGTGGACTTTTTCTTTCAGCATGCCCGGCACCAGCCAGTCACAGCGCGCAGCAGATAGCTGGTTCAGTGCAAACAACGGCACTGTCAGTGTTACGCCGTCGCGTAGGGAGCCCGGTTCGAAATGATAGGACAACCCCATCTCGATACCCACACCCGGCAGCAACTTGGGAAACAGATCGGTAGTGATGCCGGCGGCCTCATGCCGCATCAGATCGTCGCGATTCAGGTAGAGCAGCTTGGGGTTGTCGCGAGTGGCGTCCTTGTGCCATTTTTCAAACGCGATGCCATTGCAGACATCCGCCGGCAGCACATGATCGTAAAACGCTGCGATCAGTTCTTCGTCTACCAGTACGTCGAGGCGGCGCGATTTGTGTTCCAGGTTTTCAATCTCGCGAATCAGCTTTTGATTGGCGGCAAAAAATGGGGCGCGCGTCTCGAACTCGCCACCTAACAGCGCGTCACGAATAAAAATTTCGCGCGCTTCGCCAGGATTGATCAGACCGAAATTGGTGCGTCGCTGGCTGTACACCACAAGCCCGTATAACGTCGCACGTTCGGACGCGGTTACCTGCGCAGTGCGCTTTTCCCAGCGCGGTTCACCCCATGATTTTTTCAGCAAGTGCGCGCCCACCCGCTCCAGCCATTCCGGCTGAATCTGCGCGACGCAGCGCGCATACAGGCGCGTGGTGTCGACCAGTTCGGCGGCCATGATCCATTTACCGGCCTTTTTAAGCAGGCTCGAGCCGGGCCAGATATGAAACTTGATTCCGCGCGCGCCCAGATAATGCGTATCTTCGTCCGATTTGAAACCGACGTTGCCGAGCAGCCCGGTGAGTAGCGCGCTATGCAGATTTTCGTAAGTGGCTGGCGCCTCATTGAGGCGCCAGCCCTGCTCACGCACGATCGTCAGCAGCTGTGTATGCACATCGCGCCATTCGCGCAGTCGCATTTGCGATAAAAAATTGGCACGGCAATTGTCCTGCAACTGACGATTGGTTTTTTTGTGTTCGATGGCGGCGTCGAACCAGTCCCAGATTTTCAGATAGCTTAAAAATTCGGATTTTTCATCAGCGAACTTTTTGTGCGCGAGATCTGCCGCGCCCTGCGCCTCCATCGGACGATCGCGCGGGTCCTGCACCGACAAAGCCGCCGCGATAATCAGAACTTCACGCAGGCAGACGTTGTCGAGTGCTGCCAGAATCATCCGGCCAACGCGTGGGTCGAGCGGTAGTTTGGCTAACTGACGGCCAGTTTTAGTAAGCGCATTGTTATCGTCGACTGCACCAAGTTCCTGCAGTAATTGATAGCCATCGGCGATGGCGCGACCGGGCGGCGGTTCGATGAACGGGAACGTTTCGACGTCAGCCAGATGCAGCGACTTCATGCGCAGGATCACAGATGCCAGCGACGAGCGCAAGATTTCCGGTTCAGTGAAGGCTGGCCGCTGCAGATAATCCTGCTCTTCGTACAGCCGAATGCAGACACCCGCGGCGACCCGTCCGCACCGCCCGGCACGCTGATTCGCGGCCGACTGTGCAATCGCTTCAATCTGCAGTTGCTCGACCTTGTTGCGATAGCTATAGCGCTTGACACGCGCCAGTCCGGCGTCAACGACGTAGCGAATCCCGGGGACCGTCAGGGAGGTTTCAGCGACGTTGGTCGCCAGCACGATCCGGCGCGCGTTGGAGGTCTTGAACACACGCTCCTGCTCCAGCGCCGAGAGCCGCGCAAACAGCGGCAAAATTTCGACATGCGGTGGATGGTGCTTGCGCAGCGTCTCGGCGGCGTCACGGATTTCGCGCTCACCCGGCAAAAATACCAGTACGTCGCCTGACCCGACCCGGCAAAGTTCGTCGACTGCATCGGCGACTGCATCCATCAGATCGCGCTGACCGCGTTCCTTCTGTGCGACGGTTGGTACCGCACCTGCTTTAGCGTCACTACGACCGGTCGAATCAACTGGCCGGTAACGTACCTCGACCGGATACAGCCGACCGGATACTTCGATTATCGGGGCCGGGTGGGCATCGCTGCCAAAGTGGCGCGCAAAGCGCTCAGCGTCGATGGTAGCCGAGGTAATGATGACCTTCAGGTCGGGCCGGCGCGGCAGTAGCTGTTTCAGGTAACCCAGCAAAAAATCGATATTCAGGCTTCGCTCGTGGGCCTCGTCGATGATGATCGTGTCGTACTGTTTCAGCAAGGGATCGGTCTGGGTTTCGGCCAGCAAAATGCCGTCCGTCATCAGCTTGATCCAGGCACCCGCAGTCAGCGTGTCGGTAAAGCGCACCTTGAAGCCGACGTGCTGTCCCAGAGGTGAATTCAATTCGTGGGCGATGCGCTTGGCCGTCGACGAGGCGGCGATACGCCGCGGCTGGGTGTGACCGATCAATCCCGTCACACCGCGGCCCAGCTCCAGACAGATTTTGGGCAACTGGGTGGTCTTGCCGGACCCGGTTTCGCCACACACGATAATGACCTGGTGGGCCTGCAGCGCAGCCGCAATGTCGCCACGCCGGCCCGATACGGGCAGCTCTTCCGGGTACACGATAGGCGACAACGGGTTGCGCACCGGTAGTGCGCTTGCGCGCTGTTGTGGTCGCGCTGGACTTTTTTGTGGAGGTTCAAGTGATGTCATGGCTAGGCGAATTATAATGCGCGACATGGAAACTCCCATCGAATTTGTCCAGTGGTTGCGCTCGGTCGCACCTTACATCCACGCCTTCCGCGGCAAAACCTTCGTGGTGGCGTTTCCGGGCGAACTGGTCATGGCAGGCGCGTTGCCGGTTCTGGCGCAGGACCTGTCGTTGCTGCATGCGCTCGGCATCAAGGTAGTGATCGTGCACGGCTCGCGCCCGCAGGTGGCAGAACAGCTGGCGCTGCGTAACGTTGATGCGCGTTTTCATGAAAATGGACTACGTATTACCGACGGCGCGGCATTGGAATGCGCCAAGGAGGCGGCGGGCGAGCTAAGACTGGATATTGAAGCTGCCTTTAGTCAGGGTTTGCCAAACACACCGATGGCGCACGCGGCAATCCGCATTATCTCGGGCAACTTCGTGACAGCACGGCCGATCGGTGTCATCGACGGTATCGATCTCGAATTGACCGGCGTGGCGCGCAAGGTCGCGTATGAGACGATCCATCCGATCATGGACGCGGGCGGATTGGTGCTGTTGTCGCCGCTCGGATTTTCGCCGACCGGTGAAATTTTTAACCTGACCATGGAAGACGTTGCGGTGGCGGCCGCCATCGCACTGCGTGCCGACAAGTTGATCTTCATCAGTGAGACCGCGATGATGACCGACGAGGGCGGCGAAGATATTCGCGAGCTGTCGGCGCATCAGGCCGAAGCAGTTCTATGCGCGGGATTTTTGCCGGCCGACTGTGCGTTCTATCTACAGCATGCGATCAAGGCCTGTAACGGTGGTGTGGCGCGCGCGCATATCGTGCCGTTTGCACTGGACGGCTCGGCCTTGCTTGAATTGTTTACGCACGATGGCGTCGGCACCATGATCTCGTACCAAAATCTGGAAACCCTTCGCGAAGCGACGATCGAAGATGTCGGCGGCATTCTGAAGCTGATCGAGCCGCTGGAAGCCGATGGCACGCTGGTGTACCGCGGACGTGAACTGATCGAGCGCGAGATCGAAAATTTTTCGGTGATCGAACACGATGGCGTGATTTTCGGCTGTGCGGCGTTATACCCATTCCCGGCTGAAAAAATGGCCGAGATGGCGTGTCTGACAGTCAACCCGGAAGTGCAGGCGCAGGGCGACGGCGAACGAATCTTGAAGCACATGGAAAACCGCGCCCGCGCCGAAGGATTCAAAAAGCTGTTCGTACTGACCACCCGTACCGCGCACTGGTTTCTGAAGCGCGGCTTTGTGCCGGCGAAAGTTGAATTGCTGCCGAAGGATCGACAGCACATGTATAACTGGCAGCGCAAGTCGGTGGTGCTGATCAAGCATCTGTGAGCGCGCGGGCGTGCGCAGTGCAAACGCGCTAGCCGGTGGCGTGACCGCACCGTCGACCGATTTTTATCGGCTCTTCATTTTTTTAAAAAGGACACAAAATGACTCGCATGGTTCACTGCATCAAGCTTGATAAGGAAGCCGAAGGAATGGATTTCCCGCCCTATCCAGGGGAACTCGGCAAGCGTATCTGGGAGTCTGTCTCAAAGGAGGCGTGGGCCGCCTGGCTGAAACACCAAACCATGCTGGTCAATGAAAATCGCCTGAATCTGGCCGACCTGCGCGCCCGCAAATATCTGGCGACACAGATGGAAAAGCATTTCTTCGGCGACGGTGCCGATGCGGCGCAGGGTTACGTGCCGCCGGCGGATTGAAGCTACCGGGCGCTACAGCGCTCACGAACGCCAAAATCGGTCACGGGTCATACAGCGCCTGGCGCATCGTCTCAGAAGTCGTGGATTTGTATCCCATCGGTGGTACCGAGCAATGCCACATCCGCGCCGCGCCTGGCGAACAGTCCCACCGTCACCACGCCAACTATTGCATTGATGGTGTCCTCCATTGCCACCGGGTCTGCAATGTGCAGGCCTGCGACGTCAATGATCAGGTTGCCGTTGTCGGTGACCACCGGTCGCCCGTCCTTGCTGCGCACGTGCGGCACACCACCCAGATCGCGTAACTTGCGCGCGACCACCGCGCTCGCCATCGGAATCACTTCCACCGGTAGTGCGAAGGTGCCAAGCGTTTCGACCAGCTTGGAACCATCGGCAATGCAAATGAAGCGGGTCGCGACCGAGGCGACAATCTTCTCGCGTGTCAGCGCTGCGCCGCCACCTTTGATCATGGCACCGCTCGCAGTGATCTCGTCGGCGCCGTCGATATACACAGACATCGATTCCACCGCGTTCAGATCAAAAACCGTAATGCCGTGAGCGCGCAGGCGGGCAGCGGTGTCCTCCGACGAGGCGACTGCTCCGCGAATCCGGTTTTTTATTTTAGCCAACTCATCGATAAAAAAATTCGCTGTCGAGCCGGTACCCACACCGACGATTTCATGGTCGATGATATAGCCGATGGCCGCTCTGGCCACAGCCTGCTTTTGTTCATTTTGAGTCATGTTGGCGGCGCAGTCGAAAAGAAAATTGCTATTCTATAGGAGCGCCGCCGGGCGGATTTGGACAGCCCAAGTCTGCGATGCGCCGTGCACGATGCTGACGCGAACGTGCAGTCGTGACGCGACAGTAATTACTCGAACATTTACCAGAGCAATTCAGACAAAAAAGCCGCGCTGGCACTGCCTGGCAAAGGCGGCGCCAGCACGGCGAGTGCGGTCCTGGACCCGCGGTCGAATTTACAGTCGACCGGTGAGCAGCATGATGATCAAAACAATCACGATCAGCCCAACCACACCGCTCGGGCCATAACCCCAACCGCGACTGTGCGGCCACGAAGGAAAAGCACCGATCACGACGAGAATCAGAATGATTAATAGAATTGTGCCCATGGAATGCTCCTGAAAGATTATTTTTTGGTAAGAGCGGCCACAATGCCCGTAGTTTTAGGGATGGACTGTTCGGTACCGTACTTAGGAGAAGGTTGGGCG
>JAYVEF010000123.1:0-33980 GCA_043748965.1 Burkholderiales bacterium | reverse complement strand
AGATGCGCAAGGACCATGCGCAAACTATCCACATCGGGACTGCCGCAGATCGTCAATTGCGCTTTGCCGACTGTCAACTTGATCGTGCCGGCCCGGTGCGTTTCTGCTTTGTGCACCGGGACCGCTTCACTTGGCACCGATTGAGCGACGTGCACTGGCAACAATACGGTGCTGCTCGTGCTGGCGTAGGGTAGGCCCGCGTCGCGGTACAGTTTGCGCCAGGCGAAAATCTGGTTTGCATTGATTCCATGTTCCCGTGCCAGCCGCGCGACTGAACTACCCGGCAGATAGGATTGCGCGACCACTGCGCGTTTGAATTCAGGCGCGTGCCGTTGATTGCGACGTCCATGCGAGGGGGAGTGAGTCGGTTGCGTATTTGTGTCCATAAATCCATTCGTGGGCACAAATCAAATGTGTGCCTGAAAATGCGATCATGGCGATACCGGCAAATCCCGTCTACCCGGTGTTGAGCAGATGCTTACGTTGGTTTTGGCCGTCGACACACTCAAACAGACCGCACCGAGTGTCTTTGCGTGCTGCGCTGCCACCGCAATCAATGCCTTGCCAATACCGCGCTTGCGGCCGCCCTCGAGCACAAAAAGGTCGTTGAAAATAAGCACGCGCGCCAGCGACACCGAGGAAAATGTTGGATAGATATGGGTAAAGCGCAGCACGGTGTCACCGGCGTACGCAAGGAACAGGACTGATTCGCCATGGTTGAAGCGGTCTATCAAGAATGATCGTGCTGCCGCCAAGTCACTCGTGCGCTTGTAGATTTGGCGATACTGATCCAGCATCGGCGCGAACGAGTCGACATCCGTCCGCACAGCTTGACGCACCGTCAATGGTAAATTTTTGGTCACCTCTAAGAGGGTAGAATTTGAGTGGGTGGTTGGTACGACGGCGTTTTTGCTCCGGGCTGCCAATGCTAACTGCCTCATATCAAGTGACACGATGACTGAATTTGCAATAGGTTGCGACACAGGGAATATGTCAGGAAATTTCTCCATGCCGGCTTCAATTTCGCCCAGTCCCGGCGGTGGTGTAAAACCTGCGCAAAATTTTGCCCCGGATGCGCTAATATAAGTTTAGCTTGGGGTATTACAATTTGATTTGACTACTTTATTTTCGATTAGCGTCTATCGCTTCAATCCGTGAATCAAACGACATCTAAAACCACTTTCAAGCCGATGCTTCCCTTGGGCGAGCGCGATACTCTTGACCAGCATGCGATGACGCTGGCTGACGCCATGCCGCAAATTGTCTGGACGGCAAATCCTGATGGCGGGCTGGATTACTACAATCAGCACTGGGTCGAGTACACCGGTATGACTGTCGAGCAGACGCGCGGCTGGGGTTGGGAGCAGGTGTTGCATCCCGACGATTTGCAAAACTGCGTCGATGCCTGGACCAACGCCTTCACCACAGGGGCTTCGTACCAGATCGAGTATCGGTTCAAGAGAGCGTCCGATGGCACCTACCGCTGGCATCTTGGCCGGGCATTGCCTGTGCGTGACACCGAGGGCAATATCACGAAGTGGTTCGGCACCTGCACTGATATTCACGAACAGAAAGAGGCTTATGTCGCAGTCGAGGATAGCGTGCGCCGACGTACCGCCGATCTTGCTGCTGCCAACAGTAGCCTGTTAAAGGAAATTGAAGAACGTAAGCTTCTAGCCGAGACGCAGGAGCGGGATTCGGTTCGGTTGAACGAGATCATTACGACCCAGTGCCAACTGGCGGCGGCTGAGCTCGATCTCGAAGCATTCATGAAGCTCGTCGTGTATCGGATGGATGCATTGACAGAAGCTTCCGGAACAGTCGTCGAGCTGGTCGAAGGCGATGAGATGGTGTATCGCGCAGCATCTGGCATGGCGGCGAATAATATTGGCCTGCGATTGAAACGGGCAACCAGCATTTCCGGGTTATGTGTCGAGAACGGACAAGTACTGCGCTGCGACGATACGGAAAACGACGATCGCGTCGATCGGGCTGTCTGCGAGCGGATCGGGGTTCGCTCGCTGATAGTCGCGCCGCTATTGTGCGAAGGGCGGGTAGTCGGCGTACTCAAATCGATGGCTGTCGCGCCGCACGGGTTTGGTACGCGTGACATGCAAACGCTACAGCTGATGGCCGGCCTGATCGGCAGCGCCATTACCCATCAAATCGCCTTTGAGGCCAAGCAAGACCTGCTCAACGAGCTGGGCACGGCGGTTTCCGAGATGCGGGCCGTCGAGCGGCGCACCGAGGTAATCCTTGAAAGTTCGAACGATGCATTTGTCGGTATCGATGCGCTCGGTACGATTTCCGACTGGAACGGCGCAGCAGAACGGACCTTTGGCTGGACGCGTGGCGAAGCAATCGGACGCAACTTTGCCACGACCATTATTTCTGCAGCTTTTCAGGACACCTACCAACACGCGCTGACGTTGTCCATGAAGGCCGGTGACGCAATGGGGATCAACCGGCGATTCGAGATACCGGCGGTGTCGCGGGCGGGGGTTGAATTTCCGATTGAACTCACCATTAGCGAATTCGAAGTCAACGGAGGCCGTTTTCTTGGCGCCTTTTTGCATGATGTTTCGGAGCGCCGACAAATAGCAGATCAGCTCGAGCAAAAGCAGCAACTACTGGACGCTGTGCTTGAAACCATCGACGTGGGTGTGGTCGCATGTTCGAGTGAAGGCGAGTTGACGCTATTCAACCGCGCTGCGCGCGAGTTCTACGGCCTGCCGGTTAACCACACCAAGCCTGACGAATGGGAGAAACACTATGACTTGTTTGGCGCGGACGGCTTAACCCCGCTGCCAAAACCAGACATTCCCCTATTCCGCGCTTTGCAGGGTGAAGTCGTTCAAAACGCGGATATGGCAATCCGGGCCCATGGCTGCAAGACGCGTTTTTTATTGGCGAGTGGGAGGCGGTTGATCGGAGCGTATGATAAAAATCTAGGCGCTGTCATTGCGCTACAGGACATCAGCGAACGGAAAGAAGCACAATACCTGTTGGCGGAGAGCGAGCAGCGGCTTCGTGCAATTACCGACAACCTTCCGATGATGATTGGTCAAATCGACAAAAACGAAGTTCACTTATTCCTCAACAAGCGCGCAGAGCGGTATTACGGTCAGGTTTCGAGTGCCTTCATTGGGCGATCATTGCGCGATACCCTCGCAGAAAATGAATACCAACGTATTAAACCGTATATCGACGCGGCGCTAGGCGGCAAAAAGGTATCGTTTGAGAGCGAAGGCACAGTCAATGGGTCGGCCTATCACTACCACGCCGCTTATATTCCCGATCTCGACCACAGTGGTGCTGTCAAAGGTTTGTATGCGATGGCCTTCGATATTACGGACCGAAAAAACAGCGAACTCCGCCAAGCCGAGAGCGAGGAGCGGCTTCGCACCATTACCGACAGCCTACCGGTGCTGATATCCTACATCGACCACAACGAGCGCTATCAATTTTGCAATGCGACATACCAAAAATGGTTCGGCACCAGTACAGCGGATATGTATGGCAAAACCGTCCGTGAAGTGGTGGGAGAAAAACTGTACGAACCACGAAAAGAGTTCTTGCGACGGGCGCTAGCCGGCGAGCACATGCGCTATGAGATGGAGGTACAGATCAATGGTGAATCGAAAGTCGTTGAATCCATTTATATCCCTCACGTACGCCACCAGCGCATCGAAGGCGTCTACACCCTGACGACCGACATTACATCGCTTAAGGAAGTTGAAAAGCAGCTCAGGCTGCTGGCCCGGTCGGACCCGCTGACAAGTCTGCCGAACCGACGCAGCTTCGACGAAAAGCTGAGCGAAGCGGCCTTGCGCAATAGACGCAACGGCCAACTACTTGCACTGATGTACCTGGATATCGATTGTTTCAAGGCGATCAACGACACTCTTGGACATGCCGGGGGAGACGATGTACTGAAGGAATTCGCCCGTCGGATCGCAGACACCGTTAGATCAACTGATACCGTAGCAAGGATGGCCGGCGACGAATTCACGATCATCCTCGAAGGAATCAAAGTGCGTGAAGAGGCGGCAATCGTTGCAAAAAAAATCCTCGAATCTGTACAAAACGCCTTTTCGATAGACGGCAATCCGTTGTCAGTTACGACCAGTATCGGCATCGCTTTTTTGACCGGGGACGACAGCGACTTACCGGAACTGATCCGGCGTTCGGACGATGCACTGTACCGGGCAAAATCGAGTGGACGCAATCGATTTTGGCTCGATGGAGACAGTCGCTCTGGTGCGAATATCTCAATCGCGTAGAAGCCCGGGCGAAGCGTCACGCATGCACGCCGCCATCGCCACCCGAGTGGACCTCGCTGCTTGCTGCAATTTGTCCGCGCGACCGCTGCTGCGCCCTGCAACCGCGCGATCCGTTCCTGCGAGTCCCGACAAGACGCACTGGAGGGCAGTACTTGCTTACCGACTCACAGACTTGCGCGCAAAAAATCAAGGACACGCGACTGTGCCTGCTCTTTCGCAGGGTTTCGTTCGTCGCATACGTATGAAGGTAGTCATATTTCAAAACAACGCGCGTGTTAGCACTGCAGATTGCGCATATCCTTGCACAAAAAATAAACCATACGCTTGCCTGACGTCACCGCATTTTCCTGTAGCTTACTACGATAAACCCATTCGAAAACAGCGATTCCATGCCACTCCCATCCGCCTCCAGCACCGTTGCGAACGCCGTAGCGCCCGTCAGACCAGCGTCGAAATTTGTCGATCTGCAGCAGGTGTTTACCTGGCTGCTGGCCGATGGCATGGTCGCCAAAGCGGAGGTCAAGGCGCGATTTACCGCGGCACAGGGCATCATGCGCAATGCGGCACTCACCATGCACCCGCTGACTGCCGTGGCGCAATCCAAACTGGTCTCTGCGCTGCCACCCAACCGGTTGCTGACGATCGATACATTGACCGAGTGGATGGCCGCCAAAGTAAAGCTACCGTTTTACCGGATCGACCCGCTCAAAATCGATTTCACCCGCGTGGCCGACGTAATGTCAGCCAGCTATGCGGCGCGGTTTCATATTTTGCCGGTGGAACTGACACCGACCGAACTGGTAGTCGCGACCTCGGAGCCGTTTTCCACCGAATGGCTGACCGAAATCGCCAAGATCACCCGCCGCACAGTGCGACTGGTGGTCGCCAGCCCGCTCGATATCGTCCAGTACACGGCGCAGTTTTTTACGCTGGCAAAATCCATCAAGGGCGCCAACAAGCTGAACGGCCCCGACCTCGCGTTACGCAATAATTTTGAGCAGCTGGTCGAGCTCGGTATCGGCAACCGGCAAGTCGATGCCAACGATCAGCACATCATCAACATCGTCGATTGGCTATGGCAATACGCGTTCGAGCAACGCGCATCCGACATACATCTGGAACCCAAACGCGATTTCAGCGCGATCCGATTTCGAATCGACGGCGTACTGCATCAGGTGTATCAGGTGCCGGCTACCGTGATGATCGCGATGACGGCACGCATCAAATTGCTGGGCCGGATGGACGTGATCGAAAAGCGCCGTCCGCTCGATGGCCGTATCAAGACGCGCACGCCGCAGGGCCAGGAAATCGAACTGCGTCTGTCGACCCTACCGACTGCTTTCGGTGAAAAACTCGTAATGCGAATTTTTGACCCCGAAGTGGTGGTCAAGACCTTGCCGGAACTGGGGTTTCCCCCGTCCGACGCGCTGCGCTGGGACCATTTAACCAGTCGCGCGCACGGCATCATTCTGGTGACCGGCCCGACAGGGTCCGGCAAAACTACCACGCTGTACACCACGTTGAAAGCACTGGCAACATCCGAAGTGAATGTCTGCACGGTCGAAGACCCGATCGAAATGGTCGAAGCCTCATTCAACCAGATGCAGATCCAGCATGGTATCGACCTCACTTTTGCAGACGGTGTGCGGGCGCTGATGCGGCAGGACCCGGACATCATCATGGTAGGCGAAATCCGCGACCTTGAAACTGCGGAAATGGCGATTCAGGCAGCGCTCACCGGCCATCTGGTGCTCTCGACCCTGCACACCAACGACGCACCCTCGGCGGTGATGCGGCTGTTGGAATTGGGGGTGCCGCATTATTTGCTCGAAAGCACATTGATCGGCATCATGGCGCAGCGGCTGGTACGCACCCTCTGCACGCATTGCAAGAGCGCCGACGGCGAGTTGGTCGATGATGTCTGGCTCAGTCTGACCGCAGGTTTTGAGGTGCCAAAACCGCTCGCCGTGTATCGGCCGGTCGGCTGTCCCGAATGTCGCCACACCGGTTTTCGCGGTCGCACCGGGCTGTATGAGCTGCTGAGTGTATCGCAGACTTTTGCCCAACTGATTCAGGCCGACAGCGATATCCATGCACTGCGCCAGCAAAGTATTCGCGACGGCATGCAACCACTGCGCGTGGCGGGTGCGCTGAAGGTTGTGGAGGGCGTCACCACCGTCGATGAAGTCTTGAAAGTCACGTCGTCGCTGTATTGACTGTGCAGGAACGGTGCGCCGGTCATAGCCTATTTTTCCCATCGTCCCAACTGGCGCATTGTAGAACCACGTGATAGCCGTCGTAGTCGTGAAAGGTTCGCCCATTCTTGCGCCAGTAGGGGTTGAATGGGCGTACTTCCTTGAAGCCTGCTGCACTCATAGCGGCACAGGCGTTTCCCCATTCCTTGGTATCGGGCAAATAGAAGACGCATAGGTCTTCTGGTGTTGTTCGGGGCGCTATCGGGTGGTTTCGAAATACGGTGAACTCGAAGTGATAGATTTCTCCTGGCCGCCCTATCATTGCCCCGTCAAACCCATCGTGATCACTAAAAATACCGAGGAGCTGCAATCCAAGTACCGCCGTGTATTGTCCGATCGAACGTTGGATATTCTTTACCGGCCGCGCTATCCTGACTTGCATTTTCATGACTGATTGGGCTCGCTGGTGCGAACTGCCTGTGTAAAGTGTTTGAGGTAGCAGTTCGCATATCGCGGTGCCGAAAAACTAATCGCGAATTCAGTATGCAAGTTCAAGTAAGCTTAAAGTCAACCTTGTTAGGAAAATACATGCCCGGTCAATGGATTGCTATCGGTGAATTGGCCAAACGTGCCGGCGTGAACGCCAGTACATTGCGCTTTTACGAGGATGCCGGACTGTTGACCGCCACGCGGACTGCGGCCGGCCGACGCCAGTTCCCGCGCGAAGCACTGCGCCGACTCGGCTTTATTCGGGTCGCGCAAACCGTCGGCCTGAATCTGGAGCAAATCAAAGCAGCACTCGCCACACTGCCGCAGCAACGCACCCCCACCAAGCAGGATTGGCAAAAGCTCTCGCGCAGCTGGCGACCGCTGCTGCAGCAGCGCATCGACACCCTGACGGCATTGCGCGACCAGCTTGCATCGTGCATCGGCTGCGGCTGCCTGTCGCTAAAATCCTGTGCGCTGTATAACCCGGGAGATCGTGCAGGCGGTGCAGGCACAGGACCGCGCTATCTGCTGGGTGAGCGGCCGACGGTGTCGACCTAGAAACCGGTTACCTGGCCATTGGGACGAGGCTGGCGCCACGGCGTCCAATTCGCACGGCCAGTTGCATCCGGACCGAGCGATACAGAGCCGGATCTCCCCATACTTGCAGCAGGTGTTGCCGAGCCCCTTGCAGACAATCATCACCGCGTTCAGCCAGACACAGGCGCGTGGCCGACCAGGTATGAACATAGGCCATGAATTCATCCAGCGTCCATTCCAGTTCGATGGCAAAGGCTGGCGCCACGATGGGATCGAACGGAAAAGGTACACCACGGTAGCTTTCCCATAGCAACCGGTTCTGTGGCGCCCAGTACGGTGCCAGCAGGGTCAAAATATCGTTGGCAACCACTGCATCGATCGCGGGCGTAATCGCCGACCAGCTATACCCCCACGCGGCAAAAATCCCATCCGGCTTCAGCACCCGATACACCTCGGGATAAAACTTCGCATAGTCGAACCAGTGCAACGCCTGCGCCACACACACACGGCATCAAAACTGGCGTCGTCAAAACTAGTCCGTTCGGCCGGCTGCACGCTGTAGTGCACCCGTGGTGAAGGCAGCGCATGGCGAATCTGTTCGGCGCTCAGATCGGTCGCCTGCACGCTGTCAAACAAGGCCGCCAGTGCGGCGGCAGCCTGACCATTGCCCGCTCCGCAGTCCCACACTGCACTTCGGCCTGTCGCCTGCGCAGCGATAAACGTCAGCAGTGCCAACGGGTAGACCGGTCGCGCGGTCGCGTACAAATTCGATTTATCAGAAAACAGATCAGTCGTGGTCATGATGCTAGTCCCAGTTAACATGAAGCTGCGTGTGATTTGGGTGCAATACACCCTTAACTTAAAGTGGCCCAGTTGTCGAACTGCTACCGCACATAACGAAAAATATAAAAAGCAAGTTTTAAAAATATTATTTTCTATTTTGGTCAACCCGATGTTACAAATCGCGTTATTGACACCACTGCAAGCTATTTCAGCTTCTTTAAACGCAAAGGATTTTGCCATGAATAAACTACTCGCTGCTCTGATTTCTGGTCTGTTCGCTACTACCGTATTCGCGCAGGCCGCTGCTCCAGCAATGACCCCTGCAACACCAGCAGTCGTCAAAGCCGAAGCGAAAGCTGACAAAGCTGACGCAAAAGCCGCTGCTTCGGAAAGCAAAGTAGACGCCAAAGCGGATGCATCGGTGAACAAGGCTGTTACCAAGTCACACATGAAAAAATCCAAAGCAAAAGCCAAAGCCGCCAAAGCCAAAGCTGAAGAAAAGGCGGACGTTGCAGAAGCGTCGGCTGGTGACAAAATGAAGGCCGAAGCCAAAGCTGACAAAGTCGATGCAAAAGCCGACGCAAAAGCCGACAAAGCTGTGATCAAGGCCGATGCAAAAGTCGACAAAGTGAAAGTCGGAGCCAAGGCTGACAAAATGAAAGCCAAAGTGGATACCGCAGCCGTCAAAGCTGAAGGCGAAGCCAAGGTAAAAGACGCTGCTGCCAAGTAATTGGTGCAGGCTGGATTGAAAAAAGACAGGCGCTGCCTGTCTTTTTTTGGTTCAATGCTGAGCGATGTGGCCCGGCGCCCTCATCTGCGCCGCGACGTCGGCAAGCCCGTCACTGACCTGCGGATAATGCAACCGAACACCAAGTTCGGTTTTGAGCCGATGGTTGGCCAAGCGCCGTGACTCCGACATGAACGACAGCAGCATCGGTGACACTACCGATTGCAGCGCTACGCGTGGCAGGCGCGGCGGGTGCGGCAACGCCAGTGCATCCGCCACCAGATCGAAATAACCGGCCATCTTGAGTACCGAATCGTCCACCGCATGAACCACCCGGTTTGGCTGCAGGCGAAACACTGCCAGAGCGATGATTTGAGCCAGATCGTCGGCATGGATGTGATTGGTATAGACATCATCGGCGTCGACCAGTGCCGGCGTGCCGAGTCGCAGTCGCTCGACTGGCAAGCGGCTAGCCGCATAAATCCCAGGCACCCGCAAAATGGCCAAACGAGCGCGGGCGCGTACTGCCCACGCACGCAATCGCACTTCTGCATCGACGCGGCGTCGGGCACGCGGATTAGTCGGGTTAGGTGTCCGGGTTTCGTCGATCAAGGCACCACCACAATCGCCATACACGCCGCTAGTGCTGACATAAACCAGGATCGCCCGCTCGGGTAAAATGGTGCACAAGTTGCGCGTGCGGCGGTCCGTGGTGCCGACACTTTGCGGTGGTGCCAGGTGGACAATGATTTTTGCCAGCGACGCCAGCCGTGCCAGCGTGTGTGGCTGATCCAGATCGGCCACAATCGGTACCGCACCGGCGGCGCGTAGTTCTGCCACACGGTGCAGCTGGCTGGTAACGGCGAACACGCGAAAGCGTGCCCGCAGCAAAGGCAGCAACCGCATGCCAACGTCACCGCAGCCCACGATGAGCAACCGCGGCCGTGCAAATTTTTTTGTGCTAACACTTTTTTTCATATTCAGGATTGTATGACGTTCCAGATTACCGTTCAGCCCAGTGGGCACAAGTTTGACTGCGCCCCCGACGAAACCGTATTGGTGGCGGGATTACGCGCCGGCGTCGGCCTACCGTATGGCTGTAAAAACGGCGCGTGTGGTAGCTGCAAGGGCAAGCTGATCGCCGGCAGTGTCACGCACGGAGCCCATCAGGCCAAAGCGCTGCCGCCGGCCGAAGAAGATGCCGGCGCCGCCCTGTTCTGCTGCGCCACACCGCATAGCGACCTGACTATCGAAGTGCGCGAAGTCGCCGGCGCCGGCGAGTTCCCGATCAAGAAACTCCCCTCGCGCGTGACTACGCTGGAACGCGTCGGCAGCGACGTAATCATTCTGTCGCTGCAGTTGCCGGCAGCCGAGCGTTTTCAGTATCGGGCCGGTCAGTACATCGAGTTTTTACTGAAAGACGGCAAGCGGCGCAGCTACAGCATGGCCAATGCGCCGCATGTCGGCGACCAGCTGACTCTGCACATCCGGCATCTGCCGGGCGGATTGTTCACGGATCAGGTCTTTACGGCCATGAAAGAGCGCGACATCCTGCGTTTTGAAGGCCCGCTTGGGACTTTCTTTTTGCGTGAAGATTCCACCAAACCGATCGTGTTAGTCGCATCCGGCACCGGATTCGCTCCAATCAAGGCAATCGTCGAACAAGCCATCGAGAACCGCGCCAACCGCAGCATGGTGCTCTACTGGGGCGGCCGCAGGCCGCAGGATTTATATCTGCACGCCCTTTGTGAAGAATGGGTCCGCACCGTTGCGGGCTTTAGCTACATACCAGTAGTCTCGCATGCCCTGCCGGATGACAACTGGGCCGGGCGCGCAGGCTTTGTACATCAGGCCGTAATGGACGACCTGCCGGATCTGGAAAACTATCAGGTCTACGCCTGCGGCGTGCCGGTAATGGTCGATGCGGCACGGCGGGATTTTGTTGCTCAATGTGGATTGCCGGAGGATGAATTTTTTGCCGATGCGTTCACCAGCGAGGCCGACTTGGCACGCGACTTGACATTGTCGGATTAGTCGCAAAAATATTTTGACGCACGCTGCAAAAAACCCTACCATCAAGCGCATGAACCAGTCACCCCAACACGCCCGACGTCACACAACGCTGCCACTGCAGCTGGGGACGCCGTGCGGGTGATGCTGATCGACTGATCTCCCAGCCACAGGCCGACCCTGTGGCTTTTTTTTCGCCCTGATTTGAACTCCCTACAGAAAGCATTGCCATGGCATTCAACCCGCATGACGTTGAAAAACTGATGTTCATCACCAACCGGCCGCCGCTGGTGTTTACCGAGGGTCAAGGCATGTGGCTGACCGAGCGCGACGGTAAGCGCTACCTGGATTTTTTGCAGGGTTGGGCGGTGAATTGTCTAGGTCACGCGCCGGCCTGCATTACCGATGCCTTGACTGTACAGTCAAAAAAATTGCTGAATCCGTCGCCGGCTTTCTTTAACGAGCCATCGATTGCACTCGCCAACCTGCTGACTACCAACTCTTGTTTCGACCGGGTTTTTTTTGCTAATAGCGGTGCCGAAGCCAACGAAGGCGCGATCAAGCTGGCGCGAAAATTCGGTAAAAAATTTCCGCACGTAAACGGTACCCGTCGCTTTGAAATCATTACCTTCGACCACAGTTTTCATGGCCGCACACTAGCGACCATGTCAGCCAGCGGCAAGCCTGGCTGGGATGTCATGTATGCGCCGCAGGTGGATGGATTTCCCAAGGCTGAGCTGAACGAGATCGCCAGCGTCGCGCGCCTGATCACCGACCGTACCATCGCCGTCATGGTCGAACCGGTACAGGGCGAAGGCGGCGCCATACCGGCCACCCGTGAATTCATGCAGGCACTGCGCACATTGACTCGTGAGCGCGGGCTGCTCTTAATTGTAGATGAAGTACAAAGCGGCATGGGCCGAACCGGGCAGCTGTTCGGCTATCAACTGTCGGGCATCGAACCCGACATCATGACGCTCGGCAAAGGTATTGGCGGTGGCGTACCGCTGGCGGCCCTGCTGTGTCGCGAGGAAATTTCCTGTTTCGAGCCCGGCGACCAAGGCGGTACCTATAACGGCAACCCGCTCATGACGGCAGTCGGGGTGGCGGTCATGGAATCCTTACTGGCACCAGGATTTTTAAAATCAGTAGTTGATCGTGCCGCGACATTGCAGCGCGGCCTGCTGCGGCTGTGTGCACAATACGACCTGCAGGGTGAGCGTGGCGAAGGCTTACTGCGTGCACTGCAGCTCGGCAGGGATATCGGCCCGCAGCTGGTCGAAGCGGCGCGGGCTCTCGCACCGGTGGGTCTGCTACTGAATTCGCCGCGGCCCGATTTACTGCGCTTCATGCCCGCGCTAAATGTCACCGATGCTGAAATCGAGCAGATGCTGGCACTGTTGTCCGGCTTACTCGAGCAGCACGCACGCGCATCATGAGCGTGACGATTTCAAACGATGCGGCGCTGCTCGATGTGGATCTGATCCACCGGTTTTTGTGCGACGAGTCGGGCTGGGCCAACGGCATCGATCGCGCGACCGTTCAAAAATCGATGCGTCATTCTTTGTGCTTTGGCGCATACGAAGATGGCGCGCAAATCGGTTATGCCCGCGTCGTGACGGACTGCGCCACGTCTGCGCATCTGTGCGACGTATTCGTTGTCGCTGCGCAGCGCGGACGCGGCCTGTCGCGCCGGTTGATCGAGGCGGTACTGGCCCATCCCGATCTGCAGGGCCTGCGCCGATTTTCACTGGCTTCCTCGACCGCTCGCGAACTATATCAAAAATTTGGCTGGACCGCCTTGGGCAACCCGGCGATCCATTTGGAGCGATTCAATCCGGATGTGTATCGAAAAGGCGGATGATGTACCTACAGAATCAATTTGAAGAGAACGATCCGACGCTGCTGCTGGAAGTCATGCGGCGATATAACTTTGCCACGCTGGTGACGACCGTCGATGGTGCGCCATTTGCGACGCATGTGCCGGTGCTGACAACAGCATCGGAGGGCATTGTCCACATCGAAGGACACATGGCCCGCGCCAACCCGCACTGGCAGGCGCTGCAGGACGGGGTATCAGCGCTGGTGATCTTTCAGGGCCCGCACACGTATATTTCACCCACCCTGTATCGGCCCGACACCATGGTCCCCACCTGGAATTACATCGCGGTGCATGCCAGCGGCAGCGCGATCGTGAGTCATACCGCAGCGAACAAACTGGCGGCGCTGCAAGCGCTGGTGCAGCATCAGGAACCGGGATGGCAGGGAAGTTTTGATCAGTTCGATACGAGTTCTGTCGACAGCCTGCTGAATGCCATCGTAGTCTTCGATATCACGGTGACGCGCATCAAGGGCAAGTTCAAACTGGGGCAGCACCGACTGGCACAAAACCGCCCGGAAATGCAGCGGAGTCATGAGGTCGGTGATGAAAACCGACGCGACATCGCGCAGTGGATGAAGCGATTGGGGTACTGGGAATAGTGGTAGCGCTCCCGCAACTACCGCGCCAAGATATCCACTTTAGTTCACAAGCTTTCGTTATGCTCATCATCCCTGAATGATTTGTCCTTGGACTGCGTGGCGAGTGCCTCACCGTTAGTCGAACAAATTGCCGCAACTGGTAACCAATGCTGCGTTACCATTTTGCAGATGGTCGCGGCCATCGGTGGCGCCGGCCGATTGCTGCGTGACGCAGTATGTGCCCGCAGCCGACGACACCTGGACGATGGTGCGGCCGTCGGATAATGTGCGTTGGCGCAGCGTCGGGGCAAGGTTATGGTTGATTCCAGCCGCGGCGATGGCGCTTGCGAGGCTGCTGCGCGTTGAGGGTAAGTCACCACCCGGTAAGCGGCGCAACTGACTGCGAAAGGCTTTGTCGATATCACCCACAGCGCGCAGCGACGCGCCTGCCAGATCGCTGGTCGGGGCGCCATCGATTGGCGTTGCAGGTACGCTGATCGCCTTCGGGAGTGCCGCGGCGGCGCCTGCCCGGTCAGGGTGGAACGGTGCGACAGGAGGCTCCGACGCTCGCGGCCGAGCGGTTTTTTTGATCGGCACCGGCACGGACGGCGCGGGCTCCCGTACCGGGTGTGGCGCGGCAAGCAACAGCATTGTCATGACACTGTTTGGCAGCGACGCCACGTTGTGCTGGCGTGCGCTCTGCCAATACAGCAATAGCAGCAGATGGCTGCCAAGGATCAGTCCGAGTGCGAGCGCGCGCTGGAAAGATAGCGCCGGTTTCAACGTCACAGTTTTGATGCAGGTTGCGCCCGCCAACCACCACAGGCTCGACGCCCGCCTGTCTTACCACCCGCATTCGTCATGGTTCATTTCTTTGGAATATACAAATCCGTAATCGTCCCCAGCGCCATTTCGGCGGCAAACATCGGCGTCTCCGATAGGGTCGGATGGGCATGAATCGTCAGCGCGATATCCTCCAGGTCCGCGCCCATTTCCATTGCCAACACCAGTTCGGCCAGCAGCTCACCGGCATTGACGCCGACAATGCCGGCACCGATCAGGCGCTTGGTCGCCGGGTCCCAGAGTAGTTTCGTGACGCCTTCGTCGCGGCCCATCGCCAGTGCCCGCCCGCTTGCCGCCCACGGAAAATTGACTTTTTCAAAGGGGATATTCTGCTCTTTGGCTTCGGCTTCGGTAACCCCCATCCACGCCAGTTCCGGGTCGGTATAGGCCACTGACGGGATCGTCATCGCGTCGAATTGCACCTTGTGCCCGACGATCACTTCGGCAGCAACCTTGGCTTCATTGGTCGCCTTGTGTGCCAGCATCGGTTCGCCGCAGATATCGCCGATGGCAAATATATGGAGAACGTTGGTGCGCTGCTGTTTGTCGACCTCTATATAGCCGCGTTCGTTGACGGCCACGCCCGCCTTGTCGGCGCCAACATCCTTGCCGTTCGGGCGCCGGCCGACCGCCATCAACACCATGTCGAACAACTGCGCTTCGCGCGGCGTGCCGTCGGCGGATTCAAACGTCGCCAGCAATCCTTCGGGCCGCGCTTCGAGCCGGGTAACTTTGGTTTTCAGATAGATCGCTGCATACCGTTTTTCAATGCGTTTTTGCAGCGGTTTGACCAGATCGCGATCTGCCACGGGAATCAGCCCGTCGGCAAATTCGACCACCGTAATCCTGCTGCCGAGCGCGTCATAGACGCATGCCATCTCCAAGCCGATGATGCCACCGCCGATCACCAGCATGGTCTTTGGAATCTGCCGTAACTCAAGGGCACCGGTCGAGTCCACCACGCGCGGATCGTCGTATGGAAAACCCGGAATCCGCGCCACCGATGAACCTGCCGCGATGATCGCGTGTTTGAACGCTACCACCTTGTTGCCGTCTTTGGTCTCGACCGTGATCGTGTTGGCCGACGAAAACGCACCCAGACCTTCGATCACCTGCACCTTGCGGGCTTTGGCAAGACTGCCGAGACCTCCGGTAAGCTTTTTTATGACACCGTCTTTCCAGCCTCGCAACGCATCGAGTTCGATTTCCGGTGCTGACATCTTGATGCCGAAGTGCGCCATTTCTTCGGCTTCGGTAATCACCTTGGCGGCGTGTAGCAGCGCCTTGGACGGGATACATCCAACGTTCAGACAGACGCCACCGAGCGCTGCATAGCGTTCGATCAAAACTACTTTTTGACCGAGGTCCGCAGCACGGAATGCCGCGGTGTATCCACCCGGTCCCGCCCCCAGAACCAGCGTGTCGCATTCAATGTCGGCGCTACCGGCAACGCTGGCTGGTGTCGACGCCAAAGCGGGTACCGAAGCGGGTGCGGGAGCGAGTGCGGGTGAAACTGGTGCCGTCGGTGAAGGCACTGCAAGCGCAGACGCTTCACCCGCTTCCAGTGTCAACAACATCGATCCCATCGCAACCTTGTCACCGACCTTGACCTTCAACTCCTTGATGACCCCGGCGTGGCTGGAGGGGATTTCCATGCTGGCCTTGTCGGACTCGACCGTGATCAGCGACTGGTCAGCCTTGATCGTATCGCCGACCTTGACCAGTAGTTCAATGATTTCGACTTCCTTGAAATCGCCAATGTCGGGTACTTTAATATCGATCAAACTCATGATGCGCAGCTCCGTTGTACGCGCATGCGAACCGGCATGCGGGATGGCTTGGTTGACTTGGCGCGCGCCGTCGGCGCGCTGCGTTTACTGCATGGCACAACTGTAAATCTGAAATGGCGCTGCCGAGCTTTTGTCAAATTCTGCACCAGCCCGCACGCCAACTTCTGCGATTTCGCGCGCCGTATCCAGCTGGTCGTAGACCGCATACATTGCACCCGGCGCAAAATTACTGCCGCTGCCGATACCCCAGAAGCGATCGAAACTGAACACCTCGCGATACGAATACACGCCGAAAATACCGTGCGGATTAGCCACCAGCGGGGTGATTTGCGACGACTCGTATGGGTCGTCCTCGTCTTCCTTGGTATTCAAAAAATAATTTTCCTTGAGTAGCGCATGGACCCTCGAATAGGTTTCAAACACTTCGTCGCGGCTACGCAGTCGGCAGTCGGCACCCATATCGGTCAGCAGCTTGCGCATCACCGGGAAATACGCCGCCGTACCGGCTAAGGTGATATGTGAATCGCGAACCTGGAAAATCTTGTTGTTAGCCTCGCATGTGCTCGATAATCGCGTGTTACCAAAGGTCACCGGAGAATCACAGGCAATCGCGATCTGCCGAATTTTTTTGATGACGACACAGGTGGTCATGACTCTACTCCGGGAGTGGAAACAGGCGCATGATTGCCGCTGCGCCATGCCGAACCGATTAAGTGCGCGGCGTTACAGGAGTGTGCGGCGCAAATCGGCCAGTGCCTCGGTCAGGACCACCGAAAAGCGCGCTCCCATCGCACCGTCAATCACCCGGTGGTCGTACGAGAGCGACGTGCCCATCAACAGCCGTGGTTGAAACTGCGTGCCATCCCAGACCGGCTTGAACGCTGATTTTGACAAACCCAGAATCGCCACTTCGGGCGCATTGATGATTGGCGTGAACAGCGTTCCGCCAATACCGCCCAGAGACGAAATCGTAAACGTGGCACCCTGCATGTCGGCCGGTTTAAGCTTGCCCTCGCGCGCCTGCGCGGAGAGCTCACCCATCTCAGTGGCGATTTGCGCGATACCTTTTTGATCGGCATCCTTGATCACCGGGACCATCAGGCCGTTCGGCGTATCGGCCGCAAAACCGATGTGGTAATACTTTTTCAGAATTAGATTTTCGCCCTTGGCGTCGAGCGATGCATTGAATGCGGGGAATTTTTTGAGTGCCGCCACGCTGGCCTTGATCACAAAGGCCAGCATCGTCAGCTTGATACCGGATTTTGCAAGTGCATCGTTCGACGATTTGCGGAAGGCTTCGAGTTCGGTCACGTCTGCCTCATCAAATTGCGTCACATGCGGGATCATTACCCAGTTGCGGTGCAGGTTCGGTCCGCTGATTTTCTTGATACGCGACAGCGGCAGTAATTCGGTCGCGCCAAACTTGCTGAAATCCAGCGACGGCCATGCCAGCAAATCGAGCCCGGTACCGGCACCATTGCGTGGCGCTGCCGCGGCGCTGCCACCGCCCGCGAGGGCAGCCTTGACATAATTCTGTACGTCCCCCTGCAAAATGCGACCTTTGGGACCGGTACCGGACAACTGCATCAGATCGACACCCAATTCGCGCGAAAATTTGCGAATCGATGGTGAGGCGTGCGGAGTTTTTCCGTTAGTCGGTGTCGGTATGACGGCTGCGGCTACGGCTGGCAGCGTGGCGGACGCAGTGACGGGTACCGCCGCGGCGGGAGCGGGAGCGGCAGGGGTAGGGGTAGGCGCAAGCGCAGCAGACGGCGAGGCTGGTAGGGCGTCGGCTGGCGCTGGGGCCGACGCATCCGCGGCACTCTCCAGAATCAGCAGCAGCGAACCTTCCGTCACCTTGTCGCCCACCTTGACTTTCAGCTCCTTGACGACACCCGCGTGACTGGAAGGAATTTCCATGCTGGCTTTATCAGACTCGACCGTGATCAGTGACTGATCAGCCTTGATGGTGTCACCGGGTTTGACCATCAGCTCGATGATTTCAACCTCCTTGAAATCGCCGATGTCGGGTACTTTAATGTCGATCAGACTCATGCGGTTTACTCCATTTTTTTGTTGACGCGCGCGGCCCCTGCATACACCGACCACCGGTCGATGCTGCAGTCAGTGCGTAGCAGGCGATGTCGGATCCGACCAGTTACAGCGTGACCGGGTTGGGCTTGTCCGGGCTGATGCCGTATTTGGCGATGGCCTGGGCCACGATCGATGTCGAAATCGCGCCTTCGTCAGCCAGAGATTTTAGCGCAGCAATGGTCACGAAGTGCCGGTCGACCTCAAAGAATTCACGCAGTTTGGCGCGCGTGTCCGAGCGGCCGAAGCCGTCAGTGCCCAGCACCTTGTAACTGCGTCCTTTCGGGATAAAAGCCCGCACCTGCTCGGCAAAGGTACGCATGTAATCTGTGCTGACAATGATCGGACCCACCGAATTTTGCAGTGCCCCTGTGATGTGCGCTAGCCGCGGTGTGTCTACGGGATGCAGCATGTTCCAGCGATCAACATCCTGACCGTCGCGGGCCAGTAGTGTAAACGACGGAGCCGACCAGACATCGGCACCGATCCCCCAGTCGTTTTGCAACAGATCGACCGCCGCAATCGCCTCGCGCAAAATGGTACCGGAGCCCATCAGCTGGACCCGCAATTTGGTATCTTTACGGCCTTCCTGCAGCAGGTACAAACCTTTCAGGATACCGGCCTCCTGGCCTTCTTTCAGTCCCGGATGGGGGTAGTTTTCATTCATCAGCGTGATGTAGTAAAACACGTCCTCCTGCTGCTCGATCATGCGCTTCAGGCCATCGTGCATGATGACTGCGACTTCGTGACCAAAGGTCGGGTCATACGACAGGCAGTTCGGGATGGTGGACGCCAGCACATGGCTGTGGCCGTCTTCGTGCTGCAAACCTTCACCGTTCAACGTGGTGCGACCAGCAGTACCGCCCAGTAAAAATCCGCGCGCGCGCATGTCGCCGGCGGCCCACGCCAGATCACCGATGCGCTGCAAACCGAACATCGAATAGAACGTATAAAACGGCACCATGATTCGGTTGTTGGTCGAGTACGACGTTGCCGCGGCGATCCAGCTGCTCATCGCGCCGGCTTCGTTGATACCTTCCTGCAGAATCTGGCCGGCCTTGTCTTCGCGGTAGTAACTGACCTGATCCTTGTCGACCGGCTCATATAGCTGACCCTGCTGATTGAATATACCGATCTGACGAAACAGCCCCTCCATACCGAAGGTACGCGCCTCATCGACCAGAATCGGCACCACGCGCGGACCGAGCGTCGGGTCGCGCAACAGGATCGAAATGATCCGGACATAGGCTTGCGTCGTCGATATCTCACGTCCCTCGACGGTCGCATCCAGCACTGCCTTGAGAGCCGACAGCGGTGGCACCGGCATCACCTCATCTGCTCTGGTCCGGCGTTGCGGCAGGTAACCACCAAGCGCCGCGCGCCGCTCGTGCAGGTACTTCATTTCCGGCGAATCTTCGGACGGCTTGAAGAACGGTACCGCCGCCAGATCCTCGTCGGCGATCGGGATCGCAAAGCGATCGCGCATTTCGCGGATCGCCTCATCGTCGAGCTTCTTGGTCTGGTGCGCCGTATTGCGCGCCTCGCCGGACTTGCCCATACCGAAGCCCTTCACGGTCTTTACCAGCAGCACGGTCGGCTGGCCGATATTGTCTTGTGCCAGTCTGAAAGCCGCGTAGATTTTATGCGGATCGTGGCCGCCGCGGGTCAGTCGCCAGATGTCGTCATCGGTCATGTTGGCGACCATCTCCAGCAATTTCGGATGCTTCCCGAAAAAATGCTTGCGCACGTAAGCGCCGTCCTTGGCTTTGTAATTCTGGTATTCGCCGTCGACGGTCTCCATCATCACACGCTGCAAAATGCCTTCCTTGTCCTTGGCCAGCAGCTCATCCCAGCCCGGGCCCCAGATCACCTTGATGACGTTCCAGCCAGCGCCACGGAAATCCGCTTCAAGCTCCTGAATGATCTTTCCATTCCCACGCACCGGGCCATCGAGGCGTTGCAGATTGCAGTTCACCACCATCACCAGGTTGTCGAGCATTTCACGCCCGGCCATACCGATCGCACCCATCGATTCCGGCTCGTCCATCTCGCCGTCGCCGCAAAATACCCAGACCTTGCGGTTGTCGGTCTTGGCAATGCTGCGCGCGTGCAAATATTTAAGAAAGCGTGCCTGATAAATCGCCATCAGGGGCCCCAGTCCCATCGAAACCGTCGGGAACTGCCAGAATTCCGGCATCAGCTTTGGATGCGGGTACGACGACAGCCCCTTGCCATCAACCTCACGCCGGAAATTCAACATCTGCTCTTCGGACAGACGCCCTTCCAGGAACGCGCGGGCGTAAATTCCAGGGGACGAATGGCCCTGCAGATACAACAGATCGCCACCGTGTTCTTCGGTCGGCGCATGCCAAAAATGATTGAAGCCGATTCCCAGCATGTTGGCGAGCGATGCAAAGCTGCTGATGTGGCCACCCAGATCGCCATCGGCGCGATTGGTCTTGACCACCATCGCCATGGCATTCCAGCGCATCCACGAACGCAGTCGTTCTTCATATTCAAGGTTGCCGGGACAATGCGCACCAAGGTGGTTCGGGATCGTATTGACGTACGCGGTATTGCTTGAGAACGGGATGTGCGCACCGCGCCTGCGCGCCAGGTCGACCATGCGCTCCATCAGGTAATGCGCGCGCTCCGGGCCTTCGGCTTCGATCACCGCTTCGAGCGCGTCAAGCCATTCTTGCGTCTCGATGATGTCGGGATCGTTGGCGGCTTGCGCCATGACTTGATCGAGTTGGGCTGCCATGTTGTCTGTCTCCTGTTTTTTACCGGCTTGACAGCGATGTCGCAGTCAGACGGTCTGATTCGGCGGGTTCGGTGCAACGAATTGGATGCGACGGATTCGGCGCGGCTTGCATGCATTCGACCGGTTTGGGCAGATTTTATCAGCACTTTCCGCAATTTTCAAATGGTGAGAGCTTTTCTCATAATGTGAAATTTTGCTGCGTAGCGTCATGTCCTGTTTACAGTCACAGACCTAGGTAGGCCTCCTTTTTCTCCAGATCAAGGCGATCGGCAGCGCGCGCGTGCGCTGCGGCACCGAGTCGTATAATTCGCACTTTAGGGCTTTCAATGCAAATCATCATGCCTGCAAAATTAATTAGCGGTACCCAGCTTTCTCAAACCTTGCGATCGGAAATTGCCCGGCGCGCAGCCATCCTGGCCGCACGCGGCGCGCAACCGGGTCTGGCAGTCATCCTGGTCGGTGAAGATCCCGCAAGTCAGGTGTATGTGCGCAACAAGGTCAAGGCCTGTGCCGATACCGGTCTGCTTTCTGTGCTTGAAAAATATCCGGCCGATCTTGCAGAAGTCGACCTGCTGGCGCGTATCGAAGCGCTGAACGGCGACCCGACCATTCACGGGATTCTGGTACAGATGCCGCTGCCAAAGCATATCGATCCGAATCAAGTGATTGCCGCGATTTCCACCCGCAAGGATGTCGACGGTTTTTCGGTATTAAGCGCCGGTGAACTCGTGTCCGGTCTGCCCGGTTTTCGGCCCTGCACGCCATATGGCTGCATGAAGATGATCGAAAGCACCTGTGTGCCGATCAAGGGCAAACACGCGGTGGTGATTGGTCGCAGCAATACGGTCGGCAAACCGATGGCGCTGATGCTCTTGCAAGCCAATGCCACTGTCACCATTTGCCATAGTGGTACGCCGGATCTGGCGTGGCATACGCGCCAGGCCGACATCGTGGTAGCTGCTGTCGGCAAGCGCAATACGTTGACGGCGGCCATGGTCAAACCGGGCGCGATCGTGATCGACGTCGGCATGAATCGCGACGAGCACGGAAAGCTGTGTGGCGATGTCGATTTTGCCGGTGTCAGCGAAGTGGCCGGTTGGATCACCCCGGTACCCGGCGGTGTCGGCCCGATGACCATCACCATGTTACTGATGAATACTCTTGAATCTTCTGAAAGAACTTGAAACCATGACCACCGCTCTGCACAACAGCGCCGATCTGGCCGCCAACCCGCTACTGGATTTTTCGGACCTGCCACGTTTCGACGCGATTACGCCCGCTCACGTCACACCTGCAATCGACAGTTTGATCACCGCCTCGCAGGCAGTAGTCACACGCCTCGAGACCGCCGTGAGCGAGACCACATGGGATAATTTTGTCGAGCCACTCGATCTGGCGACAGAAAAATTGAGCCGTGCATGGGGCATCGTCAGCCATCTGAACAGTGTGGTCGATACCCCCGAGCTGCGCGCTGTCTATAACCAAAATCTGCCCACAGTCACCGAGTTCTGGACTGCGCTGGCACAAAATCTGGCACTCTTCGACAAGTACAAGGCGCTGCAGTCGGGTCCCGATTTTGCGGCACTGTCGCCGGCACGTAAAAAAATCATCGCCAACGCCGTGCGCGATTTTCGGTTGGGTGGCGCCGAACTGCCGGTGACGCTGAAGCCCCGGTTTGCCGCAATTCAGGAACAGCACGCCGAAGTGTCGACGAAGTTTTCCGAAAATGTGCTTGATGCAACCAATGATTACTCACTGTTCATCGAAAGCGAAGCGAAATTGACTGGCGTGCCGCAGGACGTATGCAGCGCAGCGCGAGCCGCAGCACAAAAAGATGGCAAGGCCGGCTACAAATTTACGCTGCACTTTCCGTCGTTTTTCCCCCTTCTGCAGTACGCCGACAATCGCGCGCTGCGCGAACAGATTTATCGGGCCAATGTCACCAAGGCGTCCGAACTGGGTGCCAGGCCTGCGTGGGACAACACTCAGAATATTCTAACGCTGCTGTCGCTACGCAAAGAAGAAGCAGAGCTGCTCGGTTACGCCAATTACGCCGAGGTCTCACTGGTCGCCAAGATGGCCGATACACCGCAACAGGTGACGCAATTTTTGCTCGATCTGGCTCAGCGAGCGCGCCCTTTCGCCGAACAGGACCTGCACGAGCTACGCGAATTTTCTCGCACTGAATTAGCCCTGGATCCGCTCGAATCCTGGGACGTAGCGTATGCGTCGGAAAAGCTGCGCGAACAACGGTATGCGTTTTCAGAGCAGGAAGTAAAACAGTATTTCCCGCAGGCTAAAGTGACGGCCGGATTATTCGATCTGGTTCAGCGCATGTTCGCGGTCGATATCAAGGACGACAGCGCGCCGGTGTGGCATCCTGACGTCAAGTTTTTTCGGATCGAACGTGGCGGCAAACTGCTCGGACAATTTTATCTGGATTTCTACGCGCGCCCGGGTAAACGGGGTGGCGCCTGGATGGGCGAAACACGTGACCGCCGCCTGCTCGGCCAGCAGATTCAGACACCGGTAGCGTATCTGACGTGTAACTTTACCGAACCTGCCATCATCGATGGCGTGCAAAAGTCTGCGCTGCTGACCCACGATGAAGTCAACACGCTGTTTCATGAATTCGGGCATGGCCTGCACCACATGCTGACGCAGGTCGACGAGATTGGTGTGTCGGGCATCTCCGGCGTCGAGTGGGACGCAGTCGAACTACCCTCCCAATTCATGGAAAATTTTTGCTGGGAATGGGATGTACTGCAAAACCTGACGGCGCACGTCGACACCGGTGCCCGGCTACCGCGCGCGCTGTTCGACAAGATGACCGCTGCAAAGAATTTCCAGTCTGGACTGCAGACGTTGCGTCAGGTCGAGTTTTCGCTGCTGGACATGCGTCTGCATGGTGATTTTGATCCGGCTGGCAGCATGGCCGTGGCCGCGCTGATTGAGCAAGTACGTCAACAGGTGGCTGTATTGATGCCACCGCCGTTCAACCGTTTCCAAAACAGTTTCAGCCATATTTTTGCCGGTGGATATGCTGCAGGGTACTATAGTTATAAATGGGCCGAAGTGCTGTCAGCCGACGCCTACGGCGCTTTCGAAGAAGCCCGCGCTGAAGCAGGCGAAGCCGGCTACAGCGAAGCTGGCCGGCGCTTCCAACACGAGGTGCTGGCTGTCGGCGGCTCGCGCCCGGCGCTGGAATCGTTCAAGGCATTTCGCGGCCGCGAACCGAACATTGATGCACTGTTGCGACATAGCGGCATGGCGACTGCGGTTGGCGCCAGTTCATGATACTGAAAGGATGCGGCATGAAGATTGTCTTGCGACCGTTACAAATCAAAATGACCGTATTGGTCGTGTCTGCACTACTGATTGGTGGCAGCGCGACCGCCCAGCAACTCTACAAATGGGTTGGCGCTGACGGTAAGGTAACCTACAGCGATACACCGCCGCCGCGCTCCGCCAAACGGACCGAGACTAAAATTATCGCGGGTGGCCACGAGGCGGCCGAGAGCCTGCCCTACGAAGTTGCTCAGGCTGTCAAAGGCAGTCCGGTGACGCTGTACACCACCACTGCCTGCGCCGCGTGCGACCGCGCCCGCAGTTTTCTGACCGGACGCGGCGTGCCGTTTTCTGAAAAAACCGTAACGACCCTGGAAGATAGTGAACGGCTCAAGCGGGCTGGCGGCGACGGCACCCTGCCATTACTGCTGATCGGACGCAGCAAGCAAATCGGCTTTGAAAGCACAGCGTGGGCCACCATGCTGATCGCTGCCGGCTATCCAGAAATCAGCAAGCTGCCGCCAGGCTACCGAAACGCGCCGGCGATGGCCGCTGCACCGGTCGTCGAAAAGCAAATCAAGGCGAGCGCCGAAGTCGAGAGTGATCCGAATCCCGAGGTCGCGCCCAAAGCAGTGAACGACAAAGCGCCACCAGGATTTCATTTCTGATGGTTTCGTTCCATGCCTTGCCCGCTTCTGGGGCGATGCGACGTGTGCTGAAGCAGCCATGACTCGAATCGATTTTCACAGCAATATTGCGGACAAGGTCGGCTACGTCTGCCGACTTGTGCGGAAGGCACGCGCTGCCGATGCGCGCATAGTGATACTTGCCGAAGCGCCACAAGTAACTGCGTTGGACGCAGCGCTGTGGAACTTTTCGGAGCTGGATTTCATACCGCACGTGCGTGCCGACGATGCGCTCGCAGTGCACACTCCGGTTCTCCTGGGCACGGGCGGGATGAACGTACAGACGTTGCCGCATCATCAGATTCTGATCAATCTGACCGATCAGACGCCCCCTGAATTTGCCCGTTTTGAACGGCTCTTCGAGATTGTTTCAGTCGCGCCGGGCGACATCGCCAGCGGCCGCGAGCGGTATCGGTTCTATCAGCAACGCGGCTATCCGCTGACCCATTGCGTAGCAGACAAGACATGAATAATAATGCTGGCGACAATGGTATTCCGCTGCTCACCGAGATACTCGAGCTCGTTCCGACAGAGGACCAGCCGCCCAGTTTTTTGACCGACCTTGCCGTGCCGACGCTCCAGTTCGACCGGCGCAAGGCGCCATCCAATCCCCTATTCGTCGCGCCACCAGCGGACCCGGTGTTGAGCGCGCATGCCCGCGAGAAGCTTGTGTCCGAGCTTGGCGAACGGATTACCCGACAGGTTTTGAGCCGTATCGATTTTGTGCTGGAACAGCGCGTCCGCGACAGTCTGTCCGACGTACTGCAAATCGCGGTCGAAGGGCTGGCCCTTCAAATCAAACATGGGCTGCATCAAACCGTGGAAGAGGTCATCACCCGCGCGGTCGCTCAGGAACTTTCGCGCTTGCCTGCTGAAAAAAATTAGCCGAAATTTTTTGATTTATCGACACAATTAATTTTTTTCATTCAGAAATAAAAAATTTAGCGGCTTCATTGTGCGCCTGAAGTGGCCGGAACTTTCTACAATTCAGCTATTGAGTTTTGGAGAGTGCCATGAAAGTCATCGTATTGGGTTCAGGGATCATCGGTACCGCGTCAGCCTGGTTTTTGCACAAGGCCGGGCATGAGGTCACCGTGATCGATCGACAACCCGGCGCCGCGCAAGAGACCAGCTTTGCCAACGGCTGCCAGATTTCGGTATCGCACGCCGAACCGTGGGCCAATCCGGCCGCGCCGATGAAAGTACTCAAATGGCTCGGCAAGGAAGACGCCCCACTGCTGTATCGCTTCCGCCCGGAATGGCTGCAGTGGCGCTGGGGAATTAACTTTTTACGCGAGTGCACGCCCGGTCGCACCGCCGATAACATCCGTCAAATCGTCGCTATCTCGGAATACAGTCGCCAGACTCTGCAAGCCGTGCGTGCCGAAACCGGGGTCGACTACGACTGCCTGACGCGCGGCATCCTGCACTTCTATACCGACAAAAAAGATTTTGAGGAATCCCTGCCGGCGGCGAAACTCATGCGCGATCTGGGTTGCCAGCGCGACTCGATCGGTGCGGATGAAGTAGTCCGTATCGAACCAGCGCTGATGCGGATTCGCGACAAGATTGTCGGCGGCGATTTTACGGCTACCGATGAGTCTGGCGATATCTACAAATTCACCACCGGATTAGCCAAGAAAGCCGAAGTAGCCGGCGTTAATTTTGAATTCAGTACGCAGGTCACGCGCTTGCTGACCGAAGGCACCGGCGCTGCCGCCAAAGTGGTCGGCGTCGAAGTGATCAACCAGCACGGCCGTCATGAAGTCCTGCATGCCGATGCGTTCGTGATGGCGCTCGGCAGCTTTTCGGTGCCGCTACTAAAGCCGCTCGGGATCGACTTGATGATCTATCCAGGCAAAGGATATTCGGCGACGTATCCCATCACCAACCCGGACGCAGCGCCCTCGGTTTCCCTGACCGACGACGGCTATAAGCTGGTGGTGTCACGCTTGGGCGACCGCCTGCGCGTGGCCGGTACGTGCGAGCTGAATGGATATACGCGCGACTTGAATACCACCCGCTGCGAAGCCATCACCCGCCGCACTCGCGAGCTGTTTCCAGATGCCTGCGACTACGATCATCCGACTTACTGGACCGGCCTGCGCCCGCTCACGCCATCAAACGTGCCTTATATCGGCAAGACCAAATTCACCAATCTGTTTTTGAATACCGGTCACGGCACGCTAGGTTGGACCATGGGTTGCGGTTCAGGCCGCGCGATCGCGGACATCATGTCGGGTCGGCAGCCTGACGTCGACTTTGCGTTTACCGGCATGCCACGCCGACCCGGCACCGTGAGCGCCAGACCGATTCCGGCACGCGCCTGACCGACACCGGCGCGCCCTTCCAGCCCGACTTTTCGAGATCGCTAGGTGAAACTACTTACCGGTCTCGAATGCTCTGCGGCATGGGCCTTCCAGCACGATTTGCCGCTGCAGTCCCCACCCAGGCTCGCTGCCGCTTTTGTCATCCGTACGCTTTGACCGGCGTTACTCAGGGCATCGCACGGTGATCGAGGTGCACCACTACTTGCTAACGCGCACCTGGATTTCAACCTGCTTTTCATCGAACGCAATGCGCGTCGCGAACTTGGCGCGCTTCATCGGGAAACGCGACTGGAAATGCCGCACGTTTCCCGAGCCGGAAATTACCCGCCGCACGAATTGATAGTAGCCATCCATATCGATCACATGCACCACCAGAAAATAATCGAAATCGCCCGATACAAAATAGCACTGCATCACTTCGGTCTCTTTGCCCATCCGCGCTTCGAATTCCTGCATGTGCTCATCCGACTGGTTGGTCAGGGAAATTTCGACAAACGCCAGCATCCCGTAACCCAGCGCAAACGGATCGACCAGCGCGACATCGGCACTGATGATGCCAGCCGCGCGCAAATCACGCAGCCGGCGCAAACAGGTCGGCTGCGAAATATGGACCTTGTCGGCCAGCGTACGGGTCGGGGTCTGGTTATCCTTTTGCAGCAGGTTCAGGAGTTTGCGATCGACTTTATCGAGTGCATGAAATTTGGGCATATAAAAGTTGAACAAACATTAAAAAAACCGCAGAAAATCGCTTTGCGAACAAGTTTTTGTGTTGTACCGTCTTCCTTGTTCAGAATCCTGAATGAGGCAGTGTTGCAGTAACCTTGTTTTTTTTCAATCCTTAGGAGGATATTTATGCAGTTCAAGACAAAAATGATTCCATTGGCTGGCGCGATTGCCTTTGTATTGGCAGGGACTGCTTCAGCACAGGAACAGATCGTCAAGATCGGCCACGTTGGTCCTATCTCCGGTGCCATTGCGCATCTGGGCAAAGACAACGAGAACGGTGCAAAAATGGCGATCGACGAACTGAATGCCAAGGGCACCATGATCGGCGGTAAAAAGGTCAAGTTCGAACTGCTGACAGAAGATGATGCAGCTGATCCAAAACAGGGTACCGCGGTGGCACAAAAACTGGTAGATGCCAAAGTCAACGGGGTGATCGGTCACCTCAACTCCGGTACCACGATTCCTGCTTCGAAGATTTACTACGAAGCCGGCATTCCACAAATCTCGCCATCGGCTACCAATCCGAAGTACACGCAACAAGGCTTCAAGACCGCGTTCCGCGTGGTCGCAAATGATGGACAGCTGGGTGGCACACTGGGCCGCTATGCCGTGCAAGTTCTGAAAGCCAAAAAAATTGCCGTGATCGACGACCGTACCGCGTACGGTCAGGGCGTGGCCGAAGAGTTCGTCAAGGGTGCCAAGGGCAAGTCGGCTGGCGTCGAGATCGTCTCAAACCAGTTCACTACCGACAAAGCTACCGACTTCAATGCGATTCTGACCTCGATCAAATCGAAGAATCCTGACGTCGTGTTCTTCGGCGGCATGGACGCAGTCGCCGGCCCGATGCTGCGCCAGATGAAGCAGCTCGGCATCAACGCCAAGTTCATGGGCGGCGATGGTATCTGCTCGGAAGCGCTGGCAACTCTGGCGGGTGACGGCATGAGTGACGGCCAAGTCGTCTGTGCTGAAGCTGGCGGTGTCGAAGATGCCCAGAAAAAGGGTTTGGAAGACTTCAAGGCAGCCTATAAAAAGAAGTTCGGTATCGACGTGCAGATTTATGCGCCGTACGTGTATGACTCGGTCATGACCATGGTAGATGCCATGCAAAAGGCCGGATCCGCCGACCCTGCCAAATACGCACCAGTGCTGTCGAAAATCCAGCACAAGGGTGTAACCGGCAATATCGCCTTCGATGACAAGGGCGATATCAAGGATGGCACCCTGACGCTGTACACCTACAAGGCAGGCAAGCGCGTTCTGCTGGCTGTGACCAAGTAAAACCGGTTACGGGCCGACGCTGCAAGCAAAGCCACGACCCTCGGGTCGTGGCTTTTTTTTGAGGATACCTCCTGCGTGACCGGCCAGCTTGCCAAAAAACCGCATAGAATCGTTATAGATTCTGGTTGCGCAGTGCGCGCCAGCCATCGTGGCGCAACATAGCCCTGCTCAAACCCTCGGCTGCCCAGCTCTGACTCTATTCCCCCCTCATGCGATCGGTATCATGCCTAAAAAAACAGCAGTCGTCACTGGATCTTCTTCCGGCATCGGTGCCGCTACTGCGCTGCTGTTCGCCCGTAATGGCTATGACGTGGTGGTGAATTATTCGCGCAATCCCGATCCGGCCGAACATGTTGCGGCGCAGTGTCGTGCGCTCGGTGCCGAGGTACTGGTATGCAGAGCGGACGTCGCCAGTGACGCCGATTGCCGTGCACTGGCAGCGGCAGTCGAGACACGCTTCGGCCGCTGCGATGCGCTGGTAAATAACGCTGGCACTACCAAGTTTGTCGCCGCCAAAAATCTAGAAGGCCTGTCGGCACAGGACTTCCAGGATATTTATGCGGTCAACGTGATCGGCGCCTACCAAATGATCCGCGCCTTTGCCCCGATCATGACGCGTTATCCCGGCGCCGGGATCGTCAACGTCTCGTCGGTCGCGTCGGTGCTGGGGGTAGGCTCGTCCATCGCCTACATGGCGTCGAAGGGTGCGCTGAACGCGATGACTTTCGGCATGGCACGCGCCTTGGCGCCTGCGATCCGCGTCAACGCCGTGGGACCCGGCATGGTCGAGACGCCGTGGCTGCAACAGGGGCTGGGTGCGGTGGAATACGAAGCGCGCCGCAGCACCTATCAGCAAGTAACCCCACTGGGAGCGACTGTCATGCCCGAAGACGTGGCCGATGCGTGTTTCTGGCTTTGCAATGGCGCGGCCAAGACAACCGGTGAATTTATTCTGGTCGATAGCGGCTTAGTCAAGTTTCCGACCCTGGCGCGCTAAGCGGACTGCTGCTTTTTTTTGCGCCCGATAAATCAAATCAGGAGGTAACCATGTCCGACACGATTGCCTGGGGCATTCTGGGCTGTGGTGCAATTGCCAGAAAATTTGCCCAGGGTTTGCGTGATGTGCCCGACGCCAGGCTGCATGCAGTCGGCGCGCGCAATCTGGCCAGCGCCCGGGAATTTGGCGCCGAATACCGCATCACACGCTGCCATGGCGACTACATGGCGCTGGTAAATGATCCGACAGTCGACGTGATTTATATCGCCACGCCGCATGTGTTTCATGCTGCGCAAACACGTTTGTGTCTGGAAGCCGGTAAGGCGGTGCTATGCGAAAAACCCTTCACGCTAAACGCCACCGAAGCTGCCGATGTGATCGCTCTGGCGCGTGCGCGTGGATTATTTCTGATGGAAGCGATGTGGTCGCGCTTTTTGCCAGCGATGGTCGAAGCCAAAAAAATTGCGCTGTCTGGCGAGCTCGGCGCGCTGCTGCACGCGCATGCCGCCTTCGGTTTCAACATGCAGCTTGGTCCCGACCATCGTGTCAACGATCCGCAGCTCGGTGGTGGTGCCCTGCTCGACCTGGGTATTTATCCGCTCTCGCTGGCAGCCCATTTTTTGGGCCCGATCGCCGATGTACGAACACTCGCCACGATTGGTGAGACCGGCGTAGATGTGCAGACCGGATTCACCGCAAGGCACCAGCAAGGTGGCATTTCAACTGGTTTTTGTTCGATGCGCGCCAATACCGCAGCAGGGGCGATAGTCAGTGGTACGCACGGTCATTTGCGCATCCACACCCCGTTTTACAAAGCCGAACGATTGACCGTCGTACCCGATAGCGGACCAGCGCGCATGCTTGAACTGCCGCATTTGGGCAATGGCTACACCCACGAAGCGATCGAGGTCGGACGTTGCCTGCGTGCCGGCCTGATCGAAAGTCCGGTAATGCCACTGGACCAGTCGCTCGCACTGATGCAGACCATGGACACCATGCGCGAACAATTCGGCTTGCACTATCCGGGCGAATAACGGGCGCAGACCAAGCGGACAGCACTGCCCTGCAAAAAAACTGCAGATCGCCTATCCTCTCGTTTGAAATTCTTCCCGGACGCACTCGCGCGTCTCTCCTTAACGCTATCAGGGACCCCGCACATGACCAACCAACCTTACAGATCCGCACGTCGCAGCGTGTTTGCACTTGCTCTTGCTGCCGCCGGCATCATGGCTGTATCGGCGCCCGCGCTGACGCAAGCAGCTGCACCGGCCGCAGTCAAAGCCCAAGTACCCGGCTACTACCGGATGGCGCTTGGCGATTTTGAAATCACCGCGCTCTACGACGGCTATATCGAACTCGACAGCAAACTGTTTAAAAACGCCACGCCGGCCGAAATGCAAAAACTGCTGGCTCGCGCTTTCGTCGGCAAAACCGGCATGCAAACTGCCGTTAATGGATACCTGATCAACACGGGTACCAATTTGGTCCTGGTCGACACCGGTGCTGCCAAGTGCTTTGGCCCCACGCTCGGAAGCCTTGCGGACAATCTGAAAGCCGCCGGCTATGAGGCAGCACAGGTCGACACCGTGATCATCACGCACCTGCACCCCGACCATGCCTGCGGTCTGATTGCTGCCGACGGCAAATTGGCGTTTCCAAACGCTACCCTGCGCACCGACAAGGCCGAATCCGATTTCTGGATGAATGAGCAAATCGCCGCCAAGGCACCAAAAGATGCGCAGGGGTTCTTCAAGCAGGCGCGCGAGTCGGTACAGCCTTACATAGCAGCGGGCAAGTTCAAGCCGTTCAGTGGCGCCGAGACTATCGTTCCGGGCATTACGGCAATGTCAACGCCTGGCCACACGCCGGGCCATACGAGCTATAAGGTCAGCTCTAAGGACCAGAATCTGCTGATTATGGGGGACATCATTCACAGCTACGCGATGCAGTTTCCACGTCCGACGATTGCCATTGCGTTCGACAACGACAACAGCAAAGCCGTCGCTGTCCGTAAGAAGATTTTTGCCGACGCGGCGAAAAGTCAGATGCTGCTGGCCGGCGCGCATTTGCCTTTTCCAGGCATCGGTCAGGTCCATGCCGAGGGCAACGGCTACAACTGGGTACCCGTCCAATACGCGCCATTTGGTATTGGCCGGTAACACCGACGCCCAAGCAAAAAAAAGCCGCCGGATAAATTATCCGGCGGCTTTTTCGATCTGCTGTGCATGGTGCTGTCACTTAAGTGACAGCACCCACTTGACCAGTGTGCGCGCTTCGGCCTCGTTGACCTGCGTGTTCGCCGGCATCGGCACTGCACCCCAGACACCGCTACCGCCCTTTAATACTTTTTGGGTCAGCTTATCTTCGGCGTCTTTTTGACCAGCATACTTGGCCGCGACATCTTTGTAGGCGGGACCCACTACCTTGTTGCCAATCGCGTGGCAGGCCATGCAGTTTTTGGCCTTGGCGAGGTCGGCATTGGCCAGCGCAGCGTTGGACCCTAGCGCAGTGGACGCCGCCAACAGGATCAGGGACATTTTCATGAGATTCTCCGAGTAATCAATTTCAGGCTGCCAACGGGGGCGCGTCGATATGGTAAAAATCACACTGCGCCCCTGCATCTTGGAATCTAACAACGCGTCGTAGGTGATTAGGTTGACCACTTTGATTGACCGTTACTTCGTTTAACAATATCCTGTGGGAAAGAGGAGCCGGCATGCCAATCATCATACTTATCGTTGTGCTATCACTGCTGCGCTACTTTGAAATTGGCCCGGTCGCCAACTTGTCCTGGTGGTGGATTGCCGGCCTGTTCGGGGTGGCATTTATATGGTTCGAGTTTATCGAACGAATGCTCGGACTTGACAAGCGCAAGGCGCACGAAGCGCTTGAAAAAGCGCGCCAGGAGCGGGTCAAAAAGTCGTTTGACAAGAATAATCCGCGAGGGCGCTAAGCCAGACCGATCAGCGCGCGACTGCAACGAAACCACTGTTGCCGACGATTTATAATTTATTTTTACGCAACCTGCGTAAAACAAATGAGCGGCCACGCTTTTCCTGTCGCGGCGAAAGCGCCGGCAAGGGTTTCCAAAGCTCTCTGCAGGCGTAATCGAACGCCCCTTCTGGCACACGCAAATTCGACCGCGTAGTTTGAGTCAGCGCGTTGAGTGCGCCATTCGCATCGGCAAAGGGCTTTTACAAAAAATCTTCGATCCCCGCCGAGCATGGAACTCAGCGTCCCGGTGCGGTATTTCAACGGTTGCAAAGCATCATTGATTGTTTTATTTCCGGTCGCTGTACGGTGCCTCTAGAAGGAGTCAATACAAGCAAGAATTCCATGGGCCCAACTCATTGGGCTGTCACGCCCCCTGCATTTGCGATTCTGGCTCGAGCCCGTTCCTCGACGTCGTAAGCCCCGAACACCATTCGCGCCGAACGCGTTTCAGGCAGTATGTACACCACACCATTGCTGCGCTTGAAGCTGGGGCTGACGATACGGTCATAAAATGACACCGGCACATTGATGCAGCCAAACGTAATGCGCTTGTCGTTTAATGACGTCGATGCGAGACGGGCAGCACGGTGTTCTTGCGGCGTGCCGGTGATTACCCGATGCAGGGAAATCGCCGCGTCGTAATCGATCCAGAGGATTCCCTCACCATGCAAATTATGGTCGAGTGATGCGATAAAGCGACCAGCCGGCG
>JAYVEF010000122.1:0-4428 GCA_043748965.1 Burkholderiales bacterium | reverse complement strand
AAGGGGACAAAATGCGCAGTTCAAAATTAGGTACCGTGTCGTTAGCAATCGCTCTGCTCGGCTCGAGCACGCTGGTCCCTTCCACCGCCTGGGCCGCTGACACGCTGACAAAAATTCGCGATACCCGTTCAATCATCATCGCCAACCGCGATGCATCGGTGCCGTTCTCGTACCTTGACGAAAACAAAAAACCGATCGGCTATTCGATCGACCTGTGCAATCGCATCGTCGAGGGAATTCGCCGCGAGCTAAAGCTGCCACAACTGAACATTACCTATCTGTCGGTAACGCCCAGCACCCGAATTCCAGCGATCGTTGATGGTAAGGCAGACCTGGAATGTGGTTCGACCACCAACAACGCCGACCGCCGCAAGCAGGTCGCATTTACGATACCGCATTTCGTCGCGGCCGCGCGGATGGTGGTACGAACCGATTCCGGCATCAAGAACTGGGCTGACCTGAAAGGCAAGGTCGTGGTCACCACCAAAGGTACGACCACCGTCAAATTGCTCAACGACCGCGACAAGGTGCGTGCGCTGGGACTGAACCTGAAAGAAGGCAAGGACCATAATGACTCGTTCGCCATGGTCGAGCGTGACGAGGCGCAGGCGTTTCCGATGGACGATGTACTGCTGTTTGGCTTGCGTGCCAATTCCAAGGATCCGGCTCTTTTCAGCGTAGTCGGTGATCAGTTGTCGGCTGAACCCTACGCGATCATGATGCGGCGCGACGACCCTGCGTTCAAGGCGATGGTCGACAAGGAAATGGCCCGGATCATCAATGAGGGTGAACTTGCGAAACTGTATGACAAATGGTTCCAGAACCCGATCCCGCCGAAGAACGTCAACATGAACATGCCGATGGGCTATCTGTTGCGCGACACCTTGCGTTTTCCGACCGACAAGGTGGGCGACTAGGGCCGACTACGTACTATCCGAGTCTGCGACGGCATAGAGACACACGTTAGACCGTCGGCTTGCGTATTTTGAGATGAAATTCAATAATAGTTCCATAACTGTTATGGACCAAAACGACATTGAAGTTCCACACTGAGGAGATCGTATGAAATTAGTAAAAATGGTCGCGGCACTGCTGGGTTCAGGACTGATTGCAGTTTCGGCGCAGGCGCAGGAGACCGGCACCTTGAAAAAAATCAAGGATTCCGGTCAGATCACTCTGGGCGTGCGCGACTCGTCGATTCCCTTTTCCTATCTCGACGACAAGCAGTCGTATCAAGGCTATTCGATCGACATTTGCCTGAAAATCGTGACAGCCATTCAAAAGCAACTCGGGCTGACGGCGCTGAACGTCAAAATGAATCCGGTCACGTCTGCAACACGCATTCCATTGATGGCTAATGGCACGGTCGACCTTGAATGCGGCTCGACTACCAACAATCTGGAACGTCAGAAACAGGTAGCTTTTGCGCCGACCACATTCGTCACGGCGAATCGCCTGCTATCCAAAAAAACCTCCGGCATCAAGACGCTGGAGGACATGAAGGGCAAGGCGATCGTCTCAACCTCGGGTACCTCGAACTTGAAACAGATCACCCAGCTGAACGCCGAAAAAAATCTTGGCATGAACATCATGACCGCGAAGGACCATGCAGAAGGGTTCCTGATGGTTGAAACCGGTCGCGCTGTCGCGTTCGGCATGGACGACATTTTGCTGGCATCTTTGGCCGCCACTTCCAAGTCACCTGCCGACTACACCATTTCGACCGAGGCACTATCTGTCGAGCCCTACGGCATCATGATGCGCCGTGATGACCCGGCGTTCAAAAAGGCGGTCGATACCGCGGTTGAAAACTTGTTCAAATCAGGCGACATCAATCGTATCTATGCCAAGTGGTTCCAGTCGCCGATCCCGCCCAAAGGCATCAATCTGAACATTCCAATGAGTGCGCAGTTGAAAGCGGTTGTTGCAAAGCCGACCGACTCGGGTGATCCAGCGACTTACGCTGCAGTACCGGAAGCTCAGAAAATGTCATCCAAGAAAAAATAAATCGTCGTATGATTCAACCGAACGGGGGGCGTCTCGCCTCCCGTTTTATTTTGTTGGGAAATTGACGCATCGCGCCACCGACGCAGACAGTCAGACCTATCGCAATCAACAACGCACTGTGCGCGGTGAATCGCCCGCGGCATGCACCATTGTTCAAGCACCCGTAGAGGCAACGATGAATTACAACTGGAATTGGCGCATTTTTTGGGAAGCGTCACCCGATGGCGTTGGCACGTACATGGATACCCTAATATCGGGTCTGATCTGGACCATGGCAACCGCACTCAGTGCCTGGGTCATGGCGCTCTTGATCGGTGCCATTGTCGGCACCATTCGGACCATGCCAAATCGCTGGGCTGTGCGCGTGGCCAATGGCTACGTCGAGTTGTTTCGCAACATTCCGTTGTTGGTGCAAATGTTCCTGTGGTACTTCGTGATGCCGGAACTGATGCCAACTCCCATTGGCAACTGGCTGAAAGCATTACCGAATGCACCGTTCATTACGGCAGTAATCTGCTTGGGATTTTTTACTTCTTCAAGGGTGGCAGTGCAGGTCTCGACCGGTATCATGGCGCTGCCGCGAGGGCAAAAAATGGCCGGGACTGCGCTCGGCTTGACCCTGCCACAAACGTATCGTTACGTGCTGCTGCCGATGGCGTTCAGAATTGTGTTACCGCCGCTCACCAGCGAATTTCTGAATATCATCAAGAATAGTTCGGTCGCCTTGACCATCGGCTTGATGGAACT
This sequence comes from Burkholderiales bacterium, assembly GCA_043748965.1. GTDB lineage: Bacteria > Pseudomonadota > Gammaproteobacteria > Burkholderiales > Burkholderiaceae_D > Actimicrobium. The sequence goes on along the minus strand of JAYVEF010000122.1, from coordinate 1,674 downwards.
GACCGCACGTGCGCGCTCGATGCAGGAGTTTTCGTTTCAGGTGTTCGAGGCATTCACCGCCGCCACCCTGATTTATATTGTGGTGAATATCGTCATCGTCAATCTGATGCACCTGCTGGAAAAACGCGTCGCAATTCCTGGCTTTATTGTCGCCGGCGGCAGTTCGGGAGGACATTGATTATGTTCGCTAATTTCGATTTCGATGTGATTCAGCGGACATGGGTGTACCTGTTTCAAACCGGCATGGCGTTTACTTTGCAGTTGACCGGGTACGCCATGGTCGGCGGCGTAATTCTCGGTACGCTTCTAGCGCTAATGCGGTTGTCGAAATTCCGCGCGTTGTCGCTGGCCGCGACGGGCTACGTGAATTTGATTCGCTCGGTGCCGCTGGTATTGGTTATTTTCTGGTTTTACTTCCTGGTGCCGTATATCGGCGCGTGGTTGATCGGCGCTAACGAGCCGATCCGTGTCGGCGCGTTTTCGTCGTCGCTGATTACATTCATCCTGTTTGAAGCCGCCTACTATTGCGAGATCATGCGCGCTGGAATCCAGTCGATTCCACGTGGCCAGGTCTGGGCCGGATCTGCACTCGGAATGAATTATTGGCAAACCATGGGCAACATCGTTTTACCTCAAGCTTTTCGAAACATGATTCCGGTGTTGCTGACCCAAACCATCGTGCTGTTTCAGGACGTCTCGCTGGTCTACGTTCTATCGATTACTGATTTTGTCGGGGCAGCGTCCAAGATCGCGCAGCGCGACGGCCGTCTGGTCGAGATGTATTTATTCGTTGCCGTGGTGTATTTCGTCATGTGCTTCGGGCTCTCGCTTCTGGTCAGAAAATTGCAGCAGCGTGTGGCGATCATCCGATAGCGGGGTGGACTGGCAAGCGCACGATCGGCCTATCTAAAAAATTCACAAAATCTGGAGAGAGCGATGATTGAACTCAATAACGTCAGCAAGTGGTACGGCAATTTTCAGGTATTGACGGACTGCACGACCAAGGTCGCCAAAGGCGATGTGGTGGTGGTGTGCGGCCCATCGGGGTCAGGAAAATCGACCTTGATCAAAACCGTCAATGGCCTGGAGCCATTTCAAAAAGGTCAGATTCTGGTGGATGGAATATCGGTAGGCGAGCCGAAAACCAACCTGTCAAAACTACGGGCGCGCATCGGCATGGTATTTCAGAATTTTGAACTGTTTCCCCATTTGTCGATTCGGGAGAACCTGACGATCGGTCAGATCAAGGTACTCGGGCGCAGCGCTGAAGAAGCTTCGGCAAAAGGATTGAAGTACCTGGACCGAGTCGGCTTGATTGCCCAAAAGGACAAATTCCCGGGCCAGCTGTCCGGCGGACAGCAACAACGCGTAGCGATCGCACGCGCGCTGTCAATGGATCCGATTGCCATGTTGTTCGACGAACCGACTTCTGCGCTGGACCCTGAAATGATCAACGAAGTGCTTGATGTGATGGTAGGGCTGGCCAATGACGGCATGACCATGATGGTCGTCACGCACGAGATGGGTTTTGCCCGACGGGTGGCCAATCGGGTCGTCTTTATGGACCAGGGTTTGATTGTCGAAGACTGTACCAAGGATGAATTTTTTACAACGCAGCGCTCGGACCGGGCGCGCGACTTTTTGGCAAAAATCATTCACTGAATTACCAAGTCG
>JAYVEF010000121.1:0-4448 GCA_043748965.1 Burkholderiales bacterium | reverse complement strand
GGAATTGACATGATCGGTAACTACAATTACGGGACCGGCCGTCGCAAGAGTGCAGTCGCGCGCGTCTTCATCAAAACCGGCAGCGGTCTGATCGTCGTTAACGGCAAGCCTGCGAATGAATATTTTTCGCGCGAAACCGGACTGATGGTGATTCGCCAGCCACTGGAACTGACCAACAACGTCGGCACCTTCGACATCATGATCAATGTGCACGGTGGCGGCGAGTCCGGCCAGGCTGGTGCAGTGCGTCATGGTATTACCCGCGCCCTGATCGATTACGATGCGACGCTGAAACCGGAACTGGCCAAGGCCGGCTTTGTGACCCGCGATGCACGTGAAGTCGAACGCAAAAAAGTCGGTCTACGAAAAGCCCGTCGCGCAAAGCAATTTTCGAAGCGTTAATCAGGTTCGAGTTGTGCAAGAAAGCCGCCAGCGTCACTGGCGGTTTTTTTTTGCCATCAACGCGAAATCAGCGCCGTGCGTGCCGATCTGGCCGCATAGTCTGTTCATTTGCTGCTGTTAAGATATGTGGGTGTCAGACGTTGCGGATGTGACAAGCGATACCGTCCGCACCCTGCAGCGCCGAAAAGCTTACCGATTCAGCAAAGGGATGCAATGATCAAAGTAGGAATCGTCGGCGGCACCGGCTACACCGGCGTGGAACTGCTGCGCATGTTGGCAGTGCACCCCGATGTGGCGCTACACGCGATTACATCGCGCAAGGAAGATGGGCTGCCGGTTGCGGAAATGTTCCCATCATTGCGCGGACGCGTGTCACTAGCATTTAGCGCACCTGAAAAAGCCAGACTCGGGGATTGCGACGTCGTGTTTTTTGCCACCCCGCACGGCGTTGCCATGGCGCAGGCGCCGGCGCTTCTGGCTGCGGGTGTCAAAGTAATCGATTTGGCGGCTGACTTTCGGATCAAGGACACGGCGGTGTTTGAAAAGTGGTATAGCATGGCGCACAGCTGCCCAGATTTGCTCGAAGAAGCAGTGTATGGGCTGCCAGAAGTTAATCGGGCGGCAATCCGCAGTGCGCGCCTGATCGGTTTGCCAGGCTGCTATCCGACCTCGATGCAACTGGGTCTGGCGCCGGTCCTGGCGATGCAAGAAGCGTTGGTCAACGAAACTAGCCTGATCGCTGATTGCAAATCGGGCGTGTCCGGTGCCGGCCGCAAGGCGGAAGTCGGGTCGCTGATGGCAGAGGCAAGCGATAATTTCAAGGCATACAGCGTCAAAGGGCACCGCCACCATCCAGAAACCGTGCAGGGTCTGGAGGCGATTTCCGGCCGCGCTGTGGGTCTGACCTTCGTGCCGCATCTGGCGCCGATGATTCGCGGCATTCATTCGACGCTGTATGCACAGATTTTGCCTGAAGCGCGCGGGGTAGATTTTCAGGCGCTCTACGAGCAGCACTACGCCAGCGAACCGTTCGTTGACGTGATGCCGGCCGGTAGCCATCCCGAAACCCGCTCGGTACGGGCTTCGAACATGTTGCGAATAGCGCTGCATCGTCCTGGTAACGGCGATCTGCTGGTAGTTTTGGTGGTCGAAGACAATCTGGTCAAAGGCGCCGCGGGCCAAGGCATTCAGTGCATGAATCTGATGTTCGGGCTCGATGAGGGTGCCGGTTTGCAGCACGTGCCGGTGATGCCGTGATGGGCCGTTTCGGCAGGGGTTTCAAGCGGTGGCAAGCATGAGGCGCAAGCTCATGCTTCGCAGGCGGTCGACGGTATCACCGCGCGTGTCGATCAAGAGCCACTACCCCTGGCCGCTGAAATTGTTGTTTTCGGTGTGTGCGATTGCCATTGGTGGCGCGGCGGCGTTGTGGATCTACGATCTGGGTCGCCAATTTGCTGGCATTCGGCCGCAGGTGAGCGCTGAAGTTGCGGTCTACAAGGCGCAACTCGCCAAACTTGCCGCGCAGCGCGACCAGTATTCGACCACGGTAAATTCGGCCGACAACCAGCGCATCATTGAAAAAACCGCACAACTACAGCTGGGCAAACAGGTCGGGATGCTCGAGGCCGAAAATAGCAAATTGAAAGAAGATCTGGCCTTTTTTGAAAGCCTGCTCCCGACCGATAATGGTAGCCAAGGTATTTCGATCCGTCGCATGAAAGTCGAAATAGCCGGCCCGAATCAGGTACGATACCGTTTGTTATTGATGCAGGGCGGGCGGAATAAAAATGATTTCTCAGGAACGCTGCAAATTGCTGTTACGACATTGCAAGCTGGCCGCAGTACGGTCATAATTTTCCCAACTGCAATATCTGGCGACGCCGACAAGTTCAAACTGGCCTTTCGGCACTATCAGCGAGTCGAAGGTGTGGTGACACTGCCCGACGGGGTAGTTGCCAAAGCAGTCCAGGCGCGGGTTCTCGAGAAGGGACAAACGCGCACTCAGATGTCTGCCGCTCTGTAAAGGAACTGCCATGTTCGGTCGCAAATCAAAAAGTACCATCGACAGCCTGATCGGTATCTCTACCTCGATCATTGGTGACGTGCATTTCAAAGGCGGGCTACGGATCGACGGACACGTCAAGGGCAACGTTATCGCCGACGCTGCCGAAAGTAGCATGCTGGTGATTTCCGAGCAGGCCAAGATCGAGGGTGACGTGCGCGTGGCGCATCTGGTCGTCAACGGTGAAATTCGCGGACACGTGTATTCCGGCGACCTGCTTGAATTACAGCCGAAAGCCCGCATAACTGGCGACGTGTATTACAAGGCGCTCGAAATGCATGGCGGCGCCGTAGTGTCTGGCAAACTGACCCATGATCTGGTCGGTGAACCGGTCTTGAAGCTGGCGCAACCGAAGCTCGCCGCTGCCGGTGGCGCGTAGTCCGAGTCGTTGTCCGGTACTTGATCACGCCGGGCAGTTTATAATTCAGTCCATCTGTTTAGCGGGAGCTTTAAAATGAATGCAATGACCGAAATGCCGGCACCGATCCTGTTCAGTGACAGTGCCGCAGCCAAAGTGGCGCAACTGATTGCCGAAGAAGGTAATCCGGATCTGAAGCTACGGGTGTTCGTGCAAGGCGGCGGTTGCTCGGGTTTCCAGTATGGTTTCACGTTTGACGAAATCGCCAACGAAGACGACACCACCATGACCAAGAATGGTGTGCAGCTGTTGATCGATTCGATGAGCTATCAGTATCTTGTCGGTGCCGAAATCGATTACAAGGATGATCTGGAGGGCGCGCAATTCGTCATCAAGAATCCTAACGCCAGCACTACCTGCGGTTGCGGCTCGTCGTTTTCAGCCTGAAGCGCTGAATCACGGCGCCCGTTTGCTGGGCGCTCCAAAAAAAGTGCGGTAGCGTCTGCGCTTTTTTTGTAGTCCTGAGGTTGGCCCTGCGTTGCAATTTGAAACCGCAGCACCGCGGTGAGGTTCAAGCTGGATACAAGGCACCTAAAATGCGCGGCCCTGTGGCACCTGTGACCGCTGCAAGGTTGCCGCTCTGGCGAAGTACAAACTGTCGTGCTAGCCAGCCGAACGCGAGCGCTTCAACCTGGTCAGGTGGCACCCCCAGTTCGGCCGTCGACCGCACCAGCATAACGCGCCCGGTTGCTGAAAGAGCTGCCTGCAGGCGCGTCATCAAATAGGCGTTGAAGGCGCCGCCACCGCAGACATGCACAGTCGTTGCTGCGCCTGCGCTGGCGTAGATCGCATCAGCCATCGTGACAGCCGTCAACTCGGTCAGCGTGGCCTGTACATCCGCCGCACTCAGCGTGCCGAAAGGCGCCAGACTTTGCGCCAGCCAGTCGGCGTTGAATAGGTCGCGTCCCGTGCTTTTAGGGGGGGGCAGAGCAAAGAACACATCAGCGCACAAGGCCGCTAACAAACCGCGATGCACGCTGCCGCTGGCACCCCAGACACCAGCGGCGTCATACGGCAGGCCACAGTGACGCTCGGTCCAATAGTCCAGCAAAACATTGCCCGGCCCGGTATCGAAGCCGATGGTTGGTGTCGCCATGTTCGATCCGGACGCCAGCACGCTGATATTACTGATGCCGCCGATATTGGCGATCACGCGCTGTTCCACACGTGACCCGAACAGCCATTGATGGAAAGCCGGGACCAGCGGCGCGCCCTGTCCGCCAGCGGCAACATCGCGACTCCTGAAATCGGCTATCACATCAATGCCGGTAAGTTCGGCCAACAATGCGGGGTGATTGATCTGCCGGGTATAGCCAAGTTCCGGCCGGTGGCGCACCGTCTGACCATGCGCGCCAATCGCCGCGATTTTTGTCGCAACAATCTGCCGCACTGTGAGCAACTGTGCCACGCAATCGGCATAACAACGCGTGATTTGACTGGCTGCAAGCGCCTCGCGATGAATTTCGTCCGTACCGCTGAATTGCAATGCTGCCAGTTCCGCGCGCAGTGCCGGTGCAAACTCTATGTGGGCACTGGCCAGTACGTGCACATGGTGACAGCTTTCAC
>JAYVEF010000120.1:0-4452 GCA_043748965.1 Burkholderiales bacterium | reverse complement strand
CCGCATGCCGGCGACAGCGCGGACGACTACCGTACCCTCGGGATAGCACGCATGCAGCGGCATGAATTTGATGCCAAATACTGCCATGGCGAGAGCGGAATTCGTGACTTGCAGGTGGGAGAATTCAACTCGATCATCGATCACCCCGAGCTCGACACGCATCCTGCTGATGAGCGCGAATTCGTCATCACCGAACTGCGCGTGGATGCTGAAAACAATCTCCCGAAAGCAGTCAATGACAAGCTGCGCAGGTTGTTTGCCGCAAATCGCTGGCAGGCCGGCGCGACGACGCAAGATACCGGACTGGACCAGGCCAGCGCAGAGCGCGGTGCACGCTACACCAACCAGTTCACGTGTGTGCGGCGCGGCGTGCCCATCGTGCCGGCATTTGATGCGCGTATCGATGTGCCGCGTGCCGAAACGCAAAGCGTCATCGTGGTGGGGCCACCTGGTGAGGAAGTGCATTGCGACGAACAAGGGCGCGTGAAGGTGCGTTTTCCGGGATGCCGGGTCGTCGATCATGACCATGCGCACGGCGCCGGTGCTTCTGACAGTGACCGCGACTCGGCCTGGGTACGGGTGTCTAGCGGGTGGGCCAGCGCGCAGTGGGGCGCGATCACACTGCCGCGCCCAGGCGATGAATGTATCGTAACGTTCCTCAATGGCGACCCAGACAAGCCGATCATCACGGGACAGGTTTATAACGGCAAGGCCGCACCGCCTGCCTTCAGTCACGTCGGTACCTTACCGGGGAACCGATATGTCTCCGGTATCAAGAGCAAGGAAATCAAAGGCCGTCGCTACAACCAGCTACGCTTGGACGATACTCCCGGTCAGATCAGCACCCAGCTGGCCAGCGAACATGCGCGCAGCGAACTCAATCTGGGCTTCCTAACCCATCCGCGCAACGAGGGAAAGGGTGACAAGCGAGGCGATGGCTTTGAGCTGACCAGTGACGCGAGCGGCAGCATTCGCACCGCAAAATCGCTGTTGATTTCTGCGTGGAAGCGGTTGGACGTCAGCGGCAATCAACTGAGTCGCGAAGAACATCTGGCGCTGATGCAAGATTGTCTTGATCTGTTCAAATCGCTGGGACAATACGCCGCCGAACACGACGGCTTGGCGCTGGACCCGGCCCCGCAGAACGCCCTGCGCGGGGACATAGTTGCCGCGGCGGCCGGCAGCAACATTGAGCCTGACGGGTCCGGCGGAAAACCAACCATCAGCCTCAGTGCGCCAGATGGAATCGCTTTAACCACGCCGAAGACACTGGTCAGCTATGCCGGCGTCAACGTCGACACAGTGGCACAGCAACATTGGCAATGCACCAGCGGAGGACGTACCAATATCAATGCTGGTAAAGGCATTTCGCTGTTTTCGCACAAAGAAGGCATCGTACAGATTGCGCACTACGGTAAATTCTTGATGCAGAGCCAGCACGATGGCATGCAGATCGATTCGGCCAAGGACATCAAGCTCACTGCCGGTACGACGCTGACCGTGATGGCACACGACGAAATTACGTTGATTACCAGCGGCGGGGCGTATTTGAAACTGGCCGGCGGCGCGGTCGAGTTTGGCGGACCCGACGCGTTCACGTCGAAGAACAGCGCCCATAACTGGAACGGCCCGGCCAGTATGGCGACCGATCTGCCGACCTTCGGCGAGGGAGATCTGGGCCGCACGCCGAAACTACTGCGGCCAACCGATGGCTCCGCTGTCGAGGGTATGAAGGCATACATCGAACGCGCTGAAGCTGGCCCATTGACAGGTCAAACGGACGGCGCGGGAAAGGGGCCGAAAGTCGAGTCAAACCGCTTGCAGCAGCTCAAAGCGTATTTTTTTGTGCCGCGCTCCTGACCATCGATACGCTGAAACCAATCAACACATTACGGCATGACTGATACCGCAACCGATACTGAAAGCAACGCTGCCCCGTCCGCAGACGCCTGCATGTTGACCGACCCGAGCCACATCATGGTAGGTAAGGCAGGAGGCATCTGCCTGTTTAACAAGAGCGATCTGGATGTGCTGATGCAGCTACCGCTGCCCGGCATCGTGATCTTCGTACACGGCGTGAATTCCGACGGCGAATGGTATTCGCAGGCCGAAGAGGGGCTATGCGACGGGCTGAACGACCGGCTGCGGCGTAATAACGAGAATCTGAAGTTTAACGGGGCTGTGGCCGGGCAGTTACATCCAACTGGGTATATGAATGAGCTTACGCCGGATGGCTTTATTAATCCAAAGATGACGGCTAATACCTTCATTCAGGCTGGCGACACTTTTTCTCCCGTGATCCGGTTTCGGTGGGGATATAAAGCAAACTCTGACGAGCTCCAAAAATATGGAGCCAACATTTATCTGAACGAAGAGAACTATTGGGGTGGCGGCCCGTTTGCCAACGGCTGTACGACGCTGCCGGACCTGTGGGGCCGGGGTCTGTCGGAGAATCTGTTCCTTTGGCTGCATGTGCAATATTTAAATCCCACGCAGGACAGGCAGGTGTATTCCGCACCACCGCGGCCTTACTATGTACTGGCGGCACTGCGGCTCGCCAGGCTGATCGAGTCGTTGCGTCAAAAGCAGGCGGACGTGCCGATCACCATCGTCTGTCACAGTCAGGGCAACATGGTCGCGCTGGCCGCAGCATTCATCGGTGACAACATGCAGGCCACCGACGCGGCGGGCCGCAGTAGCAGCTGCGTGGCCGACAGCTATGTGATGTGTAACGCGCCCTACAGCCTGCTGAAATCGAACGGCACCGAGAGCTGGACCTCGCGTGACGTACGCGACGCAAACGGTCGCAGCGGGCGCCAGACTGAACACGCACGCAAAGCGACCTTGAAAGCTTTTTTTGAGATCATCCGCAAGCGTAGCGCGCTGGAGCAGGACACCGCGCGAATTGACAAGCGCATGGAAAATCCTGCGCACGGATTTGCTGCCCAGCTCGATCGCACCGCGCATGGCTATCAAGGTAAAACCTACGGCCGGGTTACGCTCTACTGCAACCCGCATGACCAGGTGATTTCCTCGTCGGCGGTGCAGGGTATTGGCTGGCGCGGCATGGACGATGATGAAATCGCCGCAACCAACGGCGCCGGCGTGTTTACGCAGCGCGTGTTTGCGCAAGGGTTCAAGGTCGGCACCCAAGGCTACTACCACTACTGGAATGACCAGTACAACCATCCTAAACTCGGCAGCGACGATTTCTGGTTTCCGCATTCGCAACCTGCAGAGTATTCAATCAGTAAGGGTAACGACGCCAATCCCAATTTCCTGCCGCGCATCCTGACGTATGCCGCTGCGCCGATCTTTATCGTGGCACTCAAAACCATCAAGATCCCGATCAATGCGCTGCCGCCGCACGACAAGGGGGGCTGAAAATCCCACTGCAGGCACCGCCACTGGAGCCGTTCCTGCCGATGTCCATGCGCTACGGTCAGGAAAGCGAGGAGTTTGATGAAGGCTACGATCCGCCCGGCCAGGCGCGCGACAAGGCGCGCCTGCGAGATGCGGACGATCCGTACAGGGGGGAGCGCCCGATTCCGCCCGGTGGTTTACAAAAGGCTGGCGACGCCGGGACCGATGCGGCCAAGGGTAATGTGAGTAGTGAAGCGTCGCTTCGCTACGAACATCATGCGTTACTGAGGATGAAGGCCAAGCGCGAAGGCTTCGTCGCCAACGGGGACCAGGTCGTAGAAGAAGACAAGCCGGAGAACGCGACAGAGAAGTACAAAGCCTGGCGCAACAATGAGTTACAGACTTACCTTGAGAAAAATCTCTCCACCCATGCGACCGATCACTCGACCATCATGACCAACGGGCGGCATGCGCAGAAAGCTCTGACGTATGACGTCGCAATTGGCGTGTGCGATATTTTGGAAGAGGATCTGCATGAAATGCGACGCGTGGCGGATTGGCGGCTGTTAAAAGGCCTAGACGCGGGAAATTTACACCGGTCTTTCTTTGAATATTTCGATGTAGGCAAATTCAAGAAAAAGCCGATTTATGAATGGGCAACGGAACCAGGAGAAGGGCAGATGCCAAGTGCTATCGTCGACGAACGAGAACATGCGGCGCCTGTCGAAAGGACTGGTCCATGAAGGCGCTGATTGCCACGCGCGGCAGGCGGATTGCTTGGACCGTTTTGGTGTTGTTACTAGCGACGATTCTTGCATTCTGGTTGGTCAGCCATGCCAATCAAAGCTCGCCTCATATGATGTCTGATGGAGAACTCATGACCCGATTATTTGCATTACCAGGCCTTGCTGCGGCGAGTGTCTTCACATTGTTGACAGCGTTCGCAGGAGCGAATGCGGCCGCTGCTGCGAAGCCTGTAGCAGCCCCTGCGAATGTGACCACTGTGCAGGATTCAACCAAGCCGTTTGTCGCGCAGGTAGTTGGTCTACAGTGGTTGAATCCGCTGCAACGACGTGACTATCCGACAGA
>JAYVEF010000119.1:0-4462 GCA_043748965.1 Burkholderiales bacterium | reverse complement strand
CATTGACCGTTGCTTCGACCGATCCGCAACTGCGTGACCTGGTTGTGCGCGCGGTGCACGGGCAACGCCTGCGGGTGTACAAGACCGATGACGTGACCGGCGTCGAAGTTGGTGGTGCGGTAAAAAATATTATGGCGATCGCGACCGGGATCGTCGACGGGCTCGGCCTGGGCAACAACGCGCGTGCCGCCCTGATCACCCGCGGCTTGGCCGAAATCAGCCGTTTCGGCATAGCGCTGGGCGGGCGCGCCGAAACCTTTATGGGACTTGCCGGAATCGGCGACCTGATGCTGACCTGTACGGGTGATCTGTCGCGCAATCGACAGGTTGGGCTGGCGTTGGCGGGAGGCAAAAAACTCGACGCCATCGTGAGCCAGTTGGGCCACGTCGCCGAGGGTGTGCGCTGCGCGCGGGCAGTCCGGGCGCGGGCAGCTGCATTGCAGGTCGAAATGCCGATCAGCGCGGCGGTCGCCGGCGTCTTGTTCGATGATGTACCGCTCGACGAAATCGTTACCCGTTTGCTTTCGCGGGATGCGCGCAACGAATCGGTTTGAGTGCACCGATTTCCGTTGACGATCCGCGCTTAATTATGTTGCTACAAAAAATTGGTCGATCGCGTTGCTCGCAATGGTGTGCGGTCACATCCAACCCGCCTGGCAGAACGCCAACGGCGTCACCATCGGCAACGGATGACGCCAGCTTTCTGTTCGGCATCCTGCCAGTGCCAGCAATGAATTCTTTGCTACCTCTACGATTGCAGGTCGGCAGACTGGCGCGCCAGTTGCGGTTGCATTTTCCACAGACGTTCAGCGTTGACGCCACGACGCTGGTGCAGGTCGGCAGTGAACAGGTGCTCGCTGGCAGCGCCTTCGACTTCTCATACGGTTGTTACAATCCGGTCGAACTGACAAACGTTTGCAAAACCGTTTTGCTTGTCCGGTCGCGCAACGCGGTAGCACGACCATTGCCCACGCATCGGCGGACCGAATTCTTATCCTTTGTCTGAAATCAACGATGGTTGACCCGTATTGCGACACGTGCCGAGCGAGTTGGTGTGGCATACGTGATGGGGTGGCTTGCCTTGCGGTCGACGTGCAAGACGCTGGAACATAAAATCGCGCCCGGGTCGGAGCGCTGGGTGGCAGGGCACTAAGCGACAACTGGCCGCAAGCGGAACATCTTTCGCAAGGTTGCCTAAAAACAGGTATCCTGCATCGGCGACATCCGGCTTGCCCCAAAGGCCTCACGCCTCGCCCTTGAATCGTTATGCAACTGGTTGCAGACCATCAAAAGCTTATGACTGTCTTACAGATGATTGCCCCGGTACTGGCCTCAGAAGCACTCGCCAGCTGTGCCAGCGAGCCGATTCATATTCCCGGCAGCATTCAACCGCACGGTGCGCTGCTAGCGTTGCACGCGAATGGCACGCTGGTAGCGGTCAGTGCCAATGCCGGCGCACTGCTCGGCCCATTGCCGGCGCCGGGCGAGGCGTTCGGAGCGGCGCATCTGAGTATGGAAATCCGCGCCGCCATCCTGCAGTTCAACCCGCTGGCCGACGACGCCACGCTGGCGTTCACCGCGTCGCTGGGTAGAGATGTCTTTGACGTGGTCCTGCATCAGTCGGACGGGTTGGTGCAGGTCGAGTTCGAACCTCGTGGCGAACATGCGATGCCGCCGTTCGACCATCAGGCGCAACTGGCGCAGCGCGCCATCGGCCGGATCTGCGGGGCGCGGCAGATCGAATCGATGTTGCAGGCTGCGGTCGAAGAAATTCGCCGCATGACCGGATTCGATCGGGTCATGGCCTACCAGTTCCTGCACGACGAAAGTGGCGAAGTCACAGCCGAAAGCCGGCATGATGATGCCGAGCCTTTTTTGGGGCTGCGTTATCCCGCCAGCGACGTTCCGCCGCAGGCACGGCGCCTGTATGTTGCCAATCCGATTCGCATGATTGTCGATAGTCATTACGCCGCGGTGCCGCTGCTGCCGGATCGGAATCCGCTGACCGGTGGCCCGATCGATCTGAGCTACAGCGTCCTGCGTAGCGTCTCGCCGGTGCATCTCGAATATCTTCGCAACATGGGCGTGGCGGCCTCGATGAGCATATCGATCGTGGTGGGCGGGCGTCTGTGGGGCCTGTTGGCCTGCCACCACACAACGCCACGCTTGGTGCCATACGCGATCCGGGTGTCCTGCACGGTACTGTCCGATGTTATCAGTGCGGTCGTCGAGCGGCACGTTGCCGAAATCCGGCTGCGCGAGCTTAAAAGCATGTCGGCGCTCTCCAAAACCATTTTGCGCTGCGCCGAAAATGCCACCGAGATGCTGAACGCGTTCGATCAGTGTCCGGATGCGATGCTTAAGATCGTCGACGCCACGGGCTATGCGATTTCAGTGGGCGGCGTCTGCGCGTCATACGGCGAAACGCCTGCCACCGCCGATATCCTGAAGCTGATCAACGATGGTCACCTGCCGGATGGTGGCGAACTGTTTACCCGCCATGATTTTAACGAGTCGCTGGCATTCTCGGCCAGCAACGCGACCCGCATCTGCGGCGTCATGGCGATCCGCTTCGAGGCGGAACAGAAGGGCTACGTGCTGTGGTTTCGCAATGAGCAAATCGAAAGCGTGCGCTGGGCCGGCAATCCGTCTAAGACCGTCGTCACGGGTCCTTTTAGCAGTCGTCTGATGCCGCGCGCCTCCTTCGCCGAATGGCGGGAACAAGTCCACGGCCAAAGCCTTCCGTGGAACGACCACGCGCGTGAAATCGCTACCCAGTTAAAAAACGCGTTGCAGGAGATCGCGCTGGCAAAGTCAACGCGTTTGCGTCTGGAGCGCGAAAAACTCTGGGCCACGCTGGGCCACGACCTGCGCATGCCACTGCATTCGATCATGATGCTGGCAGGCCGTCTGGGACTTCAAGCGATCGATCCGGCGCAGCAAGAAATGACCCGCCGCATCACGATGTCGAGCAAGCGCATGGACCGGCTGGTTTCTGATGTAATGGACATCAGTAAATTGCAGAGCGGCCTCCAGCTACGGGTCGACGCCCGTCCACTGGACCTGAATGCCCTGATTCGCGACATCGTGCAAGAAACCAGACTCGCGCATCCGATGACAATAATTGAATTCAGCAGTACCTTCAGTGGTTCCGCGTATGCCGATACCGACCGCCTGAGCCAGGTTTTGACAAACCTGCTCGGCAATGCCATCGCCCATGGCGAATATGGCTCCACGGTGCTGGTGACGAGTTGTAAAACTGATGACGCGGTGGCATTGACGGTATCGAATCGCGCTAAACTACTGGATCCGGCTTTACTGGCGTCGATTTTTTCACCGTACCGGTCAGGCGCTGATGCCGGTGGCAAGAACCGCCAGGGACTGGGACTCGGGTTGCATATCGCCAATGAGATCATTAAAAGTCACGGCGGCTCGATTTCGATCAGTCAGCAGGATGGGCTGATTTCATTCACCGTCTCAATACCGGATAACGCGATCACGTTGCGGCAAAATCAGTCATAAGCGTGCGCCGCCCTGGTGCGGTCGGGATACTTGCAGCGGCGTCGGGTGGGGGATAAAGCGTTTGCCGGCGCGTACTGGTGCGCACGGCTGACGGGAGCGGCAGATGTCTGTCGGCGCGCACTGTGTTTTCCCTTATACTCCTCGGGTAATTGTTTCATGCCCTTCAATTCGACGATCTCAAAATCCATGAAAAACGTCTTGCAGCTTCCTGTTCGCGGTGCGTGTCGCTCGGTGATCGCACGTGGTTTTACGCTGATCGAAATCATGGTGGTGGTGGTCATCATGGGCATCCTGGCCGCACTGGTGGTGCCCAAGCTGATGGGCCGCACGGATGACGCTCGGGTCACTGCCGCGCGGCAGGATATCGCCACCATCATGCAGGCGCTAAAACTTTACAAGCTCGACAATCAGCGCTACCCGATCACGGAACAGGGCCTGAAAGCGTTGATCGAAAAGCCCACCACGGGCCCCGAAGCGCGTGGCTGGAAATCCGGTGGTTATCTCGACAAGCTGCCGAAAGATCCGTGGGGCAATCCGTATCAATATCTGTCGCCCGGCATCAAGGGCGAGGTCGATGTATTTTCCTATGGTGCCGACGGTCAGGCCGGGGGTACCGGCAACGATGCCGACATCGGTTCCTGGGAACTGTAACCTGCCCGATGCGCGACCTGTCCCGCACTATCTTGCCAACTGCCCGCGGTTTTACGCTGCTGGAGTTGCTGGTGGTGCTGGTCATCGTCGGCGTGATGCTGGGTGTGGTGTCGTTCAATGCCATGCCGAGTTCGCAGCAGGTGCTTGAAAACGAGGCCCGCCGCATTGCCTTGTTGCTGCAACTGGCGCGTGATGAAGCGATCGTGCGCAACAGTCCGGTGGCTTTCGAGGCCGATCCGGAACGCTATCGGTTTCTGCTGCGTACCAACAAGACCTGGGCGCCACTTGA
>JAYVEF010000118.1:0-4469 GCA_043748965.1 Burkholderiales bacterium | reverse complement strand
CACTACCCAATTTGCCCGCAAAGCCTTCCTTTTGACCGCGGTCGCCGCTGTGTTCGCCGGCAGCGCTGTCAGTGCCTCCGCTGCTGATACCAAATGGGAAAAACATCATCCGCGCCGTGAGCAGGTCAACCACCGTCTGGAAAACCAGAACGACCGCATCCACCGCGAAGTCAAGGAAGGCGATATGACCAAAGCGCAAGCCCGCAAGCTGCATCGCGAAGACCGGCAGATTCGTGGTGAAGAGCGCGCCATGGCCAGCCAAGACGGCGGCCACATCACCAAGGCCGAGAAAACCGCGTTGAACCAGCAGGAAAACGCCGTGAGCAAGCAAATCGGTAAATAACCGTGTTCAGAGCCGGCTCCCACGCCGGCCGGATTCGTTTCGTGGTTTCATCTTTTCTGACAAGCAAAAGGCAGATTGTCTGATTTGAACGATTTTCTTGCGTGAATATGATGGAGTTACTGGTTCAGCACTGCTGCACCATCCATCAAACTTCATAGGGGAAATCGCGATGAACAAGGATCAAGTCAAAGGTGCCGTCAAGGATGCAGCCGGTAGGGTGCAAGAAGAAGCGGGCAAGCTGGTTGGCAGCAATACGCAACAGGCCAAAGGTCTGGAAAAACAGGTTGTAGGCAAGGCCGAGAAGGCTGCCGGTGATGTCAAGAACGCAGTCAAGCAAGCTCGCTCGCTATAGAAAAAGCCCGTTCGATGAAGTGGGCTTTTTTGCGTCTGGTCTTTGATATGGCCGGCATGGATGCGCGGCATGAACCTGCATCGCCATCGGATCCGCGCATTGTCACTATCCACGAAAGTAGCCCGCTTCGATTCCGAAGCGCAAACCAGCCGTAACGGGGTTGCCAAAATATTTACTTTTCGCAAGATTTCCAATTGTTAATTCGAAAAGAATTTTATTGTAATATTCGCAAACCCGGTAGTACACTCATGGCGACCATTCGGCGACCCGCCGACCTTGGTACAACCGCTGTGCGAGCAATCCGTCTGATTGACAGCACTGAAGAATTTTGGAGAAACACTATGGTGTCTGCAATCTTGTTCGCTCGTCACGGCCAGCCAATGGCCCGAATCACGCCTCCTTCCCTTGGTGCGACCTCCCGCGCCAATGCCCGCCGCCCCTGATAGCACGAACTCGTTAGTCCAGTTGAATTGGCAAAATGCGGTCGTGGTACAGGCCCTTTTTACTTTGCCATTCACCCGATCCTGCACCGTTGTCGTTCCGTTTTGACCCGCTCCGCGTGGTCGAAACTGCGTAAATTTTCTATCGCAGCGGAGTCTCAGCTGTCGTAGAAGGTGGGCTGCCTTGCAGAATTTATCCGTTCTTGCCAGCAGTCTTATTCGAACGGTCCTTGAAGACCTCATGTGATCGCATTTTCTCAAAAAAATAAATTGGAGATTTGTCATGGTATTTCGTTCCAAGAAATTGATTCCCCTGGTCGCCGCTCTGAGTCTGGCGACTTGGTGCCTTCCTGCCGCCGCAGAAACGTGGGTTGCAACGGCGACCAAGGCGCCACGCCTGTCTTTGACCGCATCGACCGCAGCGGTCCATGTGTCTGCGATGCACGCAGGTGCCCCGGTCCACGTGGTCGTGTCACTCAAGCTGCGCAACAAAGCCGCACTCGATGCGCTAACTAAAAGCCTGACAACCCGTGGCAGTCGCGCGCGGCCCATTTCGAGCGCTGAATTTACTCGTCGCTTCGCGCCAAGCGCACTTCAAGTCAAGGCCGTCGTTGACCATCTGCACCGCAGTGGCTTCATCCATGTTGCCGTCTCCCCGAATCGCCTGCTCATTAGCGCAGATGGCAGCGCCGGTACGGTCAAAACTGCCTTCAACACCGAATTGCATGCTTACACCGTCAACGGTCGTCCGGCTCGCGCCAATGCCAGCGACGCCGCTGTCCCGGCGTCGCTGGGTGGGATTGTGCTGGCGGTCCACGGTTTGCAAACCATCCACGAACACCATGTAATGGCAAAAACGTTTGCGAATCGCATGTCGACCGGAGGACACAATCCGACCGAGTTCGAATCGATTTACAACGCTGCCGGGCTGCCCGCCGCGACCAATGCCACGATCGGCATCATCACGCAAGGTGATATGACGCAAACCATCGCCGATTTGCAAAGCTTCACTGCGAATGCCGGATATCCGAACGTCAATGTCAGCACTGTCACCGTGGGCACCCCCAGCACGGATGTCGCCGGCCTGGGTGAATGGAACATGGATACACAAGACGCTCTGGCAGCGGCCGGCGGGTCGATCAATCAGATGCTGTTATACACGGCGACTACCTTGAGCGATGCCGACTTGACCAGCACCTATAACAAGGCCGTCTCGGACAATCTGGCAAAGACGATCAACGTCTCTTTGGGTGAATGCGAGAATGACGCGCTCAACTCTGGCGTGATGGCGAGCAACGATCAGATTTTTCAAACTGCCGTGGCACAGGGGCAAACTTTTTCGGTTTCGTCGGGTGATTCTGGCGCTTACCAATGCGGCGGTACCGGCACTTCGCAAAGTTACCCTTCCGTGTCACCCTATGTGATTTCGGTCGGCGGTTCTCGACTCGATACTGCGGGCACCACTTGGCAGGGCGAATCCGTTTGGTCATGCACGAATTCAAGCACCTGCCAGCACAATGCCGGCGGCGGTGGCGGCGGTGGACCGTCGCTCACTGAAACAGCACCGAACTGGCAAATCAACGCGGGTGTATTGGGCGGATCGACCATGCGCGGGGCGCCCGATATTGCGCTGGATGCGGATCCCGCCAGCGGCGCATTGGTACTCGTCAACGGCGCAACCCAACAGATCGGTGGGACCAGTTTGGCGGCACCGTTATTCACCGGATTCTGGGCACGGGTACAGTCGATGAACAACAATGCATTGCCTTTTCCTGCAGCGGCGATCTACCAAAATGCCGCAGCGTCGCCCGAGATGTTCCATGACATCACGACCGGCAGCAATGGCGGCTATGCGGCGACTACCGGATGGGATTACGCCAGCGGATTTGGTAGCCTGAACATGGCCAATTTTGCCACGGTGATGGGTTCGGGTGGCGCTACGCCTCCACCCGCTAGTGACCATGTGCTGACGAATGGCGTTACGGTCTCGGGCATCTCGCTGGCCACCGGCGACAGTGCTGTGTACACTTTCACGGTACCGGCCGGCACCTCCAACCTGAGCTTCAATACTTCCGGCGGTAGCGGCGACTGTGATTTGTACGTTCAACTCGGCAGCACCGCCAGCACCAGTTCGTACTTGCAGAAATCCGACGGGCCGACAACCAGCGAATCGATCACTATTGCCAACCCTGCTCCAGGTACGTATTCCGTTCTGGTGTATGGCTACAATGCGCCATCAGGCGTTTCGTTAGTGGCAAATTATTCCGCTGGCGCGCAAGCAATTCGAGCCGCGAAAAGTACGATGCCCGCAGGTCTGACGGTGTTGCACTCGGTGGGCAAGGTTCGGTCGCAATAGTGCAACGAGGCGACGCCGCAAATGACGCTCGATGGTGATCAGAAGCCAGGGAGTAAAACGGATTCATTGCCGACAAACTTGGTCTCGGATGTCGTTAATTTGGTCGTCGCGAATCCATGGAAAAATTTCCTGCTCGCGACGCTAATTTTTGCCACTCCAGAACCCCTTGAAACCGAGCCATCGGTCGCTTGACGCGATCGATGGCTCGGTTTTTTGCCGGTCGCATCAGCGGTCCTCAAAGAATCGTTGCGGTTGAAAGTTGGCCGGGTATGATAAAAGCGCAGCGATCATTTTAAAAAGACGCCGTACCAACCTTGCTTGTCGAATTTCGTCCGAAAGGTGGGCCGATGCCGACAAGCGTTCCGCTTGAAGTCATTTTCCGTTCGCTCGCTGATTTCGCCATTTTGACAATGAAACCGAATGGAAGGTTGACGGGATGGAATACCGCCGCAGAGCGAATGTTTGGCATCGATCGCTGTAAAATCGATAAGTACGTTAGCCGCAATGGTCGTACGGTCAATTATTCAGCTCGCGCACGCGCTCGGATTGAAAGCCGTTGCGGAGGGCGTTGAGCGGCAGGAACACGCCGATTTTTTGACGCAAGAGAAATGCGAAAACATGCAGGGGTTTTTTTATAGTCGGCCGCTGACGGGCGACGTCATGACCCAATGGACTGGGAGTCGCAGGACTTCCTGAAATCAATCATCCGGCACTCCTTGCCTCTCCCTGATTTTCGCTTTGTGCGACTAGCGCGACGGCACGATAAAAGCACGGCGAAGCAACCGACCATACGATCAACGCCGCCGAGGCCGTGCGGTATCACCGCACTCAGACGTTGAACAAGAAGTTCAACACGTCGCCATCCTTGACCACGTATTCCTTACCTTCGGCGCGCATCTTGCCGGCGTCTTTTGCGCCGGTCTCGCCCTTGAACCCGATGAAGTCATCGAAGCCGATAGTTTGCGCACGGATGAACCC
>JAYVEF010000117.1:0-4490 GCA_043748965.1 Burkholderiales bacterium | reverse complement strand
CGGCCGGATGCCGGCGCAAATCGACAGCGCATGATGCCCCCAGTAATTCGCGGCGGGCCAGATGGTCATATAAAAACAGACCGGCGCGAATCATCCAGGCCGGTCGCTGAGCGCGATCGTGCGGCATCACAAAGCGCAGTGGCCAGATGATGTGCGGCGCTGCGCGCAGCAGCACTTCACGCTCCTGCAGGGCTTTGCGGACCAGACCGAACTCAAAATGCTCCAGATAGCGCAGGCCACCATGAATCAGTTTGGTGGAGGCCGACGAGGTATGCGCCGCCAGATCGTCCTTGTCGCACAGGATTACTGACAGGCCGCGACCGGCTGCATCGCGTGCGATGCCGACCCCATTGATGCCACCGCCGACAATCAGCAGGTCGCACGTCATGGCACTTTGCGGCAGCACCATCTATCGCGGCCTGACGCTGGCGACGGCGTCTTCCCAACCGGCTATCAGTTGCTGTGCCCGGGCGCGTGGCATGGTCGGCAAAAACTGCCGTTCGACGCGCCACTGCGCTGCCAACTGGTCGGTGTCTTGCCAGATACCGCCAGTCAGACCGGCCAGATACGCCGCACCCAGTGCGGTGGTTTCGGTCACCTGCGGGCGGATCACCGGAATCCCCAGCAGGTCGGCCTGAAACTGCAGCAGCAAGTTGTTGGCGGCAGCGCCGCCGTCGACGCGCAGTTCGGTAATCGGAAACACCGCGTCGCGCGTCATCGCCAGCAGTAACATGGCACTCTGAAAAGCGATCGATTCGAGGGCTGCACGGGCGATATGGGCAACGCTGGAGCCGCGGCTCAAACCAACGATCGCACCTTTTGCCGCGGGTTCCCAGTAAGGCGCGCCCAGTCCCGTAAAGCTCGGCACAAAAACCACGCCGCCGGCATCCGGTACCGACGCCGCCAATGCTTCGATGTCGGCTGAATGCTCGATCGCTTTCAGGCCATCCCGGAGCCACTGCACCACCGCGCCGCCGATGAACACGCTGCCTTCGAGGGCATACTGCGGCGCCGCATCCCGCTGACAGGCAGCAGTACTGATCAAGCCATTCTGCGAGGTCGCACAGGTGGACCCGGTATGCAGCAGCATGAAGCAGCCGGTGCCATAGGTATTCTTGGCCATGCCGGGACCGAAGCAGGCTTGGCCGAATAGTGCCGCCTGCTGGTCGCCGGCGATCCCGCCGATGAGCACTTCTGCGCCGAATACGGCAGCAGAAGTGCGGCCAAATTCGGCGCTGGATGGCCGTACTTCAGGTAACAGGGCGACAGGGATATTGAACAGCGCCAGCAAATCGGCGTCCCAGCAATTCTGGTGAATATTGAACAGCATCGTGCGCGCCGCGTTAGTCACGTCAGTGACGTGCAATCGGGCGCCAGTGAGTTGCCAGGCCAACCAGCTGTCGACGGTGCCGAATGCAAGTTCGCCGCGTTCGGCACGTCTCTGTGCGCCAGGAACATGGTCCAGTATCCAGCGCAACTTGGTCGCTGAAAAATACGAGTCGAGCACTAGCCCGGTCTTGCGCTGCACGTTATCTGCGTGGCCGTCGGCGCGCAGTTGGTAGCACAGCGCTTCGGTGCGACGGTCCTGCCAGACGATCGCGTTGAAGATCGGTCGGCCGCTGATACGCTCCCAGACCAGCGTGGTCTCGCGCTGATTGGTGATGCCGATGACATCGATCTGAGCGGGCTGCAAGCCAGCCCGCTGCAGAGCTTGACGACAGGTGTCGCGCTGGCTCTGCCAGATCGCCATCGGATCGTGTTCGACCTGTCCCGGCAGCGGAAAAATCTGCGGGAACTCTTGCTGTGCCGACGCCACGATCGCGCCATCCTGATCAAAAATAATGCTGCGCGAACTGGAGGTACCCTGATCGAGCGCCAGTACATAAGCCATTGCCATGGTCTCCGGGGCCGGTGGTGAATTGGCTGCCGCGCGCAATGCACGCATCGGCAGCAGTCTGTTTCAGCGATAATACCGGCTTCTCCGTTGCTTTCAAGACCCGTCCGATGTCGAATCGCTTCGCCCCTCTCAAAAACGATACCTTCCTGCGCGCGTTACTGCGCCAACCGACGGACTACACGCCCGTCTGGCTGATGCGTCAGGCTGGCCGCTACCTGCCCGAGTACCGTGCCACGCGCGCGCGCGCGGGCTCGTTTCTGGGGCTGGCGAAAAATCCTGATTACGCTACGGAAGTCACGCTACAACCACTCGATCGCTTTCCGCTGGACGCGGCGATCCTGTTTTCGGATATTTTGACGGTGCCTGACGCGATGGGGCTGGGGCTGTTCTTTGCCGACGGCGAAGGGCCCAAGTTCGAACGCCCGTTGCGTGACGAGGCTGCGGTAATGGCGCTGCAAGCACCGGATATGTACACGCTGCGCTACGTCTTTGACGCCGTTACGCAGATCCGCGTGGCGCTGGATGGCCGGGTGCCGTTGATTGGATTTTCGGGCAGCCCATGGACGCTGGCGTGTTACATGGTCGAAGGCGGCGGCTCTGACGATTTCAGGCGTGTCAAAACCATGCTGTACGACCGGCCCGACCTGATGCACCGGATTTTGGCTGTCAACACGGCCGCGGTGGCCGCCTATCTGAACACACAGATAGCTGCTGGCGCGCAGGCGGTCATGATTTTCGACAGCTGGGGCGGGGCGCTGGCAGACGGCGCGTACCAGCAGTTCTCGCTGGACTATATGCACCAGGTGGTGCAGCAACTGCATCTGGAGCAGGACGGGGTGCGCGTGCCATGTATCGCCTTCACCAAAGGCGGTGGCCTGTGGCTCGATCAGATCGCTGCCATCGGGGTTGACGCCGTGGGCCTCGACTGGACAGTCAATCTCGGCAAGGCGCGCGCGCTGGTGGGCGATAAAGTGGCGTTGCAGGGCAATCTCGACCCGGTGGCATTGTTTGCTGGCGAGGCGCAGATCCGCGCGGAAGTCGCACATGCGCTGCACAGTTACGGCGCTCCGTCGGCTGGACATGGGCATGTGTTCAACCTCGGACATGGAATTTCGCAATTTACCCCGCCAGAGTCGGTGGCGGTGATGGTCGACGCGGTGCATTGCCTGAGCCGCGCCATGCGATGAACAATTGTGTCAAGTCATGGTGCTGGGGATTCGCGTACTTTGGCGGGACTTGGCGTTTGATCGGACGCATTGAAGACTCGCCACGCCGGGTGAGCTGCCGCGGCGCGGGCGGCACGCATATTTCAAAAGCAGGTATAGCCACGCACTATCGCACGGGGTTATGCACAAAATCAGACTTGTTCGAAGGAAAACAAAATTTTTTAAGAAATTTTTTTTGCGCGCCAGACGCTCTTGGCAACGCATTGATTTTAAACGATAAATCTTTTGCTTGAGAATTGAGCGATCTGTTGAAACCCGCATCGCGACTGGGCTGCTGGCGTGTCAAGCCAGACTTGTCCACAAAGTTATCCACAGCTTGTGTGGATAGTTTTAAAAGCGCTTATGAATCGGGCAGTTACGCAATCTTCTAATGTTTTACATTAGGTGTGGCGCACGAGACGATGGCATCGCTCGAAAATTCAGCGTATTGACATTGCGGGATTTAGCATGACGGCCGGAACCAGAAATTCAACGCCCGGTTTGCCCGCCAACAGCCACAACATTGGTGCAATGCGCGGATGAATACGATACTTATTCACAGGAAAACCGTTGTGCATAGCAATATGGATTTACTACGAAAATAGTTTTCAAGACCAAATCGGGGTTTGCAACTGCTTGATTACAAACACTTTATTTTTTGCTTTTCTTTTGTTCAATGTCTTGAAGTCCGCATGGATGCTAGCACTACGCGCTGTCAAGAGGCACTTATCCACAAAGTTATCCACAGGTTCTGTGGATAGCTTAAAAAGCGCTTATGAAACTGGTAGTTAGCGCATTTCTTGAGGGTTTACATTAAGTCGTGGAACATTGCATTCTTAAAGTTGCACTTGATGCACCACTTGACTTTACGTTCGACTATCGTTGGCAGGTCAGCGGCATCAAAGACGCTTCGGCGCCCGCTGTCGGGCAACTGGTGATCGTGCCGTTCGGGAGGCGCGAGGTGGCCGGCATGATTGTCGGCACTGCGACCGAAAGCACCGTCGACGCCGATAAGCTCAAAGACGCGCTCGCCTTACATCATCAGCTGCCGCCTTTAAACGCGGCCTGGCTGGAGTTATGCGCTTTCGCGGCCGACTATTACCAGCGTCCGCTCGGTGAGGTGATGCTGCCAGCCTTGCCAAAAAATCTGCGCCGGCTGAACACCACCGCGCTGGACCGCGTGCTCAAAAAACTCGCGGTTCCGCGCCCACTGCACGACGCCACCCCGGTTGACGTGCCCAGGCTCAATCTCGCGCAAGAGTGTGCGGCGGACGCCGTCGCCAACGCTATCGGTTTTGCACCCCACCTGTTGTACGGCGTGACCGGCAGCGGCAAGACCGAGGTGTATCTGCAGGCCAGCGCACGGATTCTGGAGCACCATGCCAGCG
>JAYVEF010000116.1:0-4492 GCA_043748965.1 Burkholderiales bacterium | reverse complement strand
GGCCGCCGCGCAAAACCATCCGGAAGCAATACGCCTGATTGATAAAGTAGTGGATCCCTCGGCATGCACCGAATGGACGCGCGGATTTACTCGTAATGTGGTGCAAGATCATGCCAATGCGTGCCCGATGCTGGCGTCACGATTGGAGCTGGCTGCCGAATTTGGTCTGACCCGTGCGGAAGCGTTGCTACTTAAGATCACGGTAGCCGATTGCGGCCATTGCCTGGTGATCGATATCCGCGACGTGCATCCGCGCAGCAAACGTCGGCTTGCACTCATAAAGACGAGTCAGCAACGGCACCTGTTGAACCGCATCGTCCGACAGTTTGAAGATATTGATTGCAGCGCCGAGGGGCCCGAAGGGAACTACCGTCAGCGCCTGTATCGACTGCGCATGTTGGGTAAGCGTCAGTAGTGCTGACGCATGCTTCAGTTAATCCACCTGATCGCGTGAATCGAAATCAGGCGCCACGGCTGTCAGATTGACAGGGTGCGATAACCACAGCATCAAAGCGTGATTTCGCCCTCGAACACGGTTTCTGCCGGCCCGGATAATGTGACCGGGCGGGCGTCACCTTGCCACTCGACGGATAACACGCCGCCCTGCATCGTTACCTGGACCGGTGAATCCAGTACGCCGCGCCGAATTCCGCTGACTGCCGCCGCGCAGGCGCCGGTACCGCAGGCCAGGGTTTCGCCCACACCGCGTTCGAACACCCTTAGCCGAACATGGTGTCGATCGACCACCTCCAAAAACCCAACGTTAACGCGTCGGGGAAAATTCGGGTGATTTTCCAGCACCGGACCCTCGCCGGACACATTCGCTGTGTCGATCGAATCGACGATCTGCACGGCGTGCGGGTTGCCCATCGAGACCAGCCCGACTTGCACCGAGCGGTCCTTGACAATCAGCGTCCACAGGGTTTCGTTGCCTTGCGGCTCAGCGCATAACTGCCCGGTTACAAACGGGATCAGCGCAGAATCAAAAATCGGCACACCCATGTCGACCGATATGGTGCCATCGTCGTGCAACGTTGGCGCAATTACGCCAGCCAGCGTGGCGACACGAATCGTGCGCAGGGTGGTCAGCTGTTTGTCAACGACAAAGCGTACAAATGCACGCGCGCCGTTGCCGCACTGTTCTACCTCGCCACCATCGGCATTAAAAATGCGGTACATAAAATCAATCCCCTTTGTAGAGGATTTTTCGACCAGCAAAATTTGATCGGCGCCAACGCCGAAACGCCGGTCTGCAAGTCGGCGACAACGCTCGGCGTCCAGCAGTATCGTTTGATTGATGCCATCGAGCACGATGAAGTCATTGCCAGCACCTTGCATTTTTGTGAATTTGATTTTCATGATCCGATTATAGGGCGTCCGACGCGTGGTACCCCGGCGAGACCTGCGGCAAATTTATCGCCTTGCAGTTAGGTGGGGCGCGTCCACGCGCACTGCTATTCGGACGACGGTTTCCCGGTCACGTATGGATTTGGACTCCCGGGCGGCCGTGTCTTGAATCGCTTGTGGCTCCAAAAATATTGTTCCGGCGCTTCGCCAATGCGGTCCTCGATAAACTGGTTCATGCGGCGGGTGGCAAGCAGGAGATCGTCGCCCGGATAATTCTCCCACGGCGAATAAAATTTGACATGCCAACCACGATAGTCAGGTAAAAAAGTGGCAACCACCGGGATTACCTGCGCATCGACGCTCGCGGCAATCCGTGCCGGCGCCGTCAGGGTTGCCGCCAGATTGCCGAAAAAAGGTACAAACTCCGCATCGCGCGGACCGAAGTCCATATCGGGTAGCATAAAAAAAGGAACGTGTTCGCGTAAAGCCCGAAGAATCGGTTTGATGCCGTCGGCGCGCGCAAACAGTCTGACGGGACTAAAGCGGGAGCGGCCTTTGCGCAAAGCTTCATCGAACAGATGGTTTTGCTGGCGCGTGTAAATGGAACACAGCGGCGACTCGCGCAACACTGCGACGCCCGCCACGTCGAGACAGACAAAGTGTGGACACAGCAAAATCGTCGGCCGGT
The DNA here is from genome assembly GCA_043748965.1 of Burkholderiales bacterium. Classification (GTDB taxonomy): domain Bacteria; phylum Pseudomonadota; class Gammaproteobacteria; order Burkholderiales; family Burkholderiaceae_D; genus Actimicrobium. Next base: position 2,457 of record JAYVEF010000116.1, on the reverse strand, counting down.
CGCGAATCTGCTCCAGTGGAACAGCGGGTTCGACCACCAGCAGACGCTGCAAACGACGCGGTGAACCCCACCACAAGATGCCCCGCTCGAGCACCGCCCGCGCGTAAGACTGAAAATGTTTTCTAGCGATTTGTCGGCGTACCTTTTCAGACCATCCTGGGAAACACAGTCGCAAGTTGGTCAGTGTGATGCGACGGCGTGTGCCTAGCGTCACGAATAGCACGCTACCGATCATTTCGCCCAAACGGCCGAGCAGCGGCAACGGTAGCCAGTGCAGCACCCACATCAACAGTAACGCCAGCCTCAAAGGATGCTCCGGCTAACGCCGGCCGGCGTCTTATAGCGGTTATAGCCCCAAAAATATTGCGCCGGGCAATGCGCGATCAACGCCTCCATCGCGGCATTGATGGCGCCTGCCTGCTGCTGCGGGTCATCGGTCAGGGTGCCATCGAACAACTGAAATCGCACGATATAGCCATGCCCGTTGCTGCGGCGCTGTGCATAGGTAACGACGATCGGTGCGCCCGTCATGCGATGCAATTTGGCGGACAGAGTCATGGTGTAGGCCGGGCGGCCAAAAAAATTCGCCCACACGCCTTCGCCGTGCTGCGGTACCTGATCCGGCAACAAACCAATAGCAGCGCCGGATTTCAGGGTTTTCAGCAGCGTTCGAACGCCACGCAGGCTGGCCGGAGCCAGCAACAGATTGTGACGCTGGCGCGCGCCTTCGATGAGAGGCCGCAGGACCGACTTGCGCGGTGGCCGGTAGAGAGCGGTCAACGGCATTCTGGCTGCGATCACCTGCGCAATGATTTCAAAACAGCCAAGGTGCGGTGTCAATAAAATCACGCCATGACCCTGCGCCATGGCAGTTTCAACCACAGCCCAATTCTCAACCCTAGCAGTGGCCAGAACTCGTGCCTGCGGCGCGCACCAGATGAATGGCAGCTCGGCCAGATTCTTGCCGGCTTCGCGCATCGCAGAAGAAACATGCGTAGCATAGCCTGCAGCCGCGATATTGGTGTTCATGCAGTGCCGATAGCGCGCCGACGTGCGGTAGATGAGCCGGCCGGCCAAAGCACCCACCCAGTGCAGAACCGGTAGCGGCAAGTGCGACAGCAGTCGAAAGAGTGTGACCAGCATTGTTGACGGTGGCCTGTAATTCTGCCGAAATTTCGCAAGAGGCGTAAAATATCATACATGCAGTAACCGCCGAGTTAATAGACAACTTGCGAAGCGGTATACAAATCTCGCTAAAGCGTCGCAGGCTCGTTCGATTGGCCGCGACTGGTCACCGAAATTCCATTACAGGAGCTTGCCATGACGCACGAATACCTTTTTACCTCCGAGTCTGTCTCGGAAGGCCATCCCGACAAAGTCGCTGACCAAATATCTGATGCCATCCTCGATGCCGTGCTGGCGGTTGACCCGACTGCCCGCGTCGCAGCAGAAACCTTGTGCAATACAGGTTTAGTCGTCCTTGCCGGAGAAATTACCACGCACGCCAATATCGATTACATCGCTGTGGCGCGCGACACACTCAAGCGGATCGGTTACGACAACGCCGATTACGGAATCGATTACAAAAGCTGCGCGGTAATGGTCTGCTACGACAAGCAGTCCCCGGACATTGCACAGGGCGTGAACGAAGGCAGCGGACTCGATCTCGATCAGGGTGCTGGCGACCAAGGTCTGATGTTCGGCTATGCCTGCGACGAAACGCCCGAGCTGATGCCGGCGGCAATTCACTATGCGCATCGTATCGTCGAACGCCAGTCCGAATTGCGCAAGGACGGTCGCTTGCCGTGGTTGCGTCCGGATGCCAAATCTCAGGTGACATTGCGCTATCTCGACGGCAAGCCGGTAGCCATCGATACGGTGGTGCTATCGACCCAGCACGCGCCTGAAATGACACATAGCCAGATCGAAGAGGCTGTGATCGAGATGATCATCAAGCCGGTCGTACCCAAAGAATGGCTGCAGCACACGCGCTATCTGGTAAATCCGACGGGGCGGTTTGTGATTGGCGGACCGCAAGGCGATTGCGGATTGACCGGCCGTAAAATCATCGTCGACACTTACGGTGGTGCCGCGCCGCATGGCGGTGGTGCTTTTTCTGGCAAGGATCCTTCCAAGGTCGACCGATCGGCCGCGTACGCAGGGCGCTATGTGGCAAAAAATATCGTCGCCGCTGGTCTGGCCAGTCGCTGTCAGATTCAGGTGTCCTATGCAATCGGGATTGCCGAGCCAACCTCGGTAATGGTGACGACCTTCGGGACCGGCAAGATCAGCGATGAGAAACTAGCGGAACTGGTACGCGAACACTTCGACCTAAGGCCGAAGGGTATTGTGCAGATGCTCGAACTACTGCGGCCAATTTATCTGAAGACCGCCGCCTATGGTCATTTTGGACGTGAAGAACCTGAATTCAGCTGGGAACGCACAGATAAGGCACTG
>JAYVEF010000115.1:0-13933 GCA_043748965.1 Burkholderiales bacterium | reverse complement strand
GGCCCTGAATTGCCGACCTGGAGAGCGTGCCTGATGGCTGCTGCAATCCACCCGGTGTATCAGAAATTTGCCAAACGGTTGCTGCGCGACGGCGGCGGTGTCACGGTCATACAACGCTCACGGCAGTTTGGCCAGTGGAGCAAGTTCAGACGGCCCAGACGACTGGGTATCGGTCAGCATGCTGCTAACTCAGGTCTGAGCTTTCAGGCCGGCCCAGCGTGGTGCAAGCTGATGCGCGACACCCATCAGATCGAGCACGCGACCCACGGTATGGTCGACCATTTCTGCAATCGATGCGGGCCTTTGATAAAAACCGGGCAGCGGCGGAAAAATAATCCCGCCCATTTCGGTTACGGCGGTCATGTTGCGCAGGTGCGCCAGATTGAAAGGGGTCTCGCGCACCATCAAAACTAGGCGGCGGCGTTCTTTCAGCGCCACGTCGGCAGCGCGCGTGATCAGGTTGTCGGACATGCCATGCGCGACGGCCGCTAAAGTTTTCATCGAGCAGGGGGCGACTACCATGCCGTCGGATTCGAATGAGCCGCTGGCAATCGATGCGCCGACATCGCGAATGTTATGGACCACATCTGCAAGCGTCCCGACTTGTTTGCGGTCCATCTCCAACTCGTGATGGAGATTCAATACACCTGCTTCGGATACCATCAAATGGGTTTCGATGGCACCGGTTTTGCGCAGAGCCTGCAGCAATCGCACACCGTAGATCGCGCCGCTGGCGCCAGTAATGGCGACGATTAGCCGGCGTGGGGAGGAGGGCGCAACGTGCCCGGATACCGTCACCTCAAGCCTTGACCAGCGCCTGCAGTTCGCCCGATTCGTACATCTCGTTCATGATGTCCGAACCACCGACAAATTCACCCTTCACATACAACTGCGGCACTGTCGGCCAACTCGAATAATCCTTGATGCCCTGTCGGACCTCTGGATCGTCCAGCACGTCGATGGTGACGATGTTGTCGACACCGCTTGATTTCAGCAATTGAATCGCGCGGCCAGAGAAGCCGCATTGTGGAAACTGCGCGGTGCCCTTCATGAACAGCACCACCGGATTTTGCGTCACGGTCTCTTTGATCCAGCTTTGTATGTCGCTCATGCTTACCTCACTAGAATATTCACTATTATAAGAAAAAGCGCCCCGGCGCGCTTGATCAGCCTTTAAGTTTGGCGAAAGCATTTGCCATGGCGCTGCTGCCTGCCGGTTTGACCGACTGCTGCTGATGCTGCGTCAATCGTTTGGCATCATTGCGGTCACCGCGCTGTTCGACCTTGGCGCCAGCTACCGGTGCGCTGTCGGTCAGGCGCAGGGTGAGCGCGATGCGTTTGCGCTTTTCGTCAATTTCCAGCACCTTGACGCGTACTACCTGACCTGCCTTGACGACCGTGTGAGGATCCTTGACAAAGGTGTTCGAAAGGGCCGAAATATGCACCAGGCCATCCTGATGCACGCCGATATCGACAAACGCACCGAAGGCTGCGACGTTGGTCACGACCCCTTCCAGAATCATGTCAGGTCGGAGATCGCGGATTGCTTCGACGCCTTCCTTGAAGGTCGCCGTGGTAAATTCCGGACGGGGATCGCGGCCGGGTTTTTCGAGTTCCTTGAGGATATCGGTGATGGTCGGAATGCCGAATTTTTCATCGGCGTATCTGGCCGGATTGAGCGACTTCAGAAGGCGCTCGTCACCGATCACGGCCTTGACGTCCTTCTTGATATCCGCCAGGATCTTTTCGACCAGTGGATACGATTCCGGGTGGACCGCTGACGCATCGAGCGGATTGTCGCTACCCATAACGCGTAAAAATCCCGCCGCCTGCTCAAAGGTTTTATCGCCCAGTCGCGGTACCGACCGAAGCGCCGCGCGCGAGCCAAAAGCGCCTTTCGCATCGCGATACGTGACGATACTTTGCGCCACGCTGCTGTTCAATCCGGAGACACGTGCCAATAGCGGCGCGGAGGCGGTATTGACATCGACGCCGACGGCGTTGACGCAATCCTCGACCACTGCATCGAGCGCTCGTGCCAGTTGGGTCTGGCCGACGTCGTGCTGATATTGGCCGACGCCGATCGATTTGGGATCGATCTTGACCAGTTCCGCCAGCGGGTCCTGCAGCCGGCGCGCGATCGATACCGCGCCACGCAGCGTGACGTCCATGTCGGGCAACTCGCGCGAGGCAAATTCGGACGCCGAGTACACCGACGCACCGGCTTCGGACACGACGATTTTGGTCAGATTCAGTTCCGGCCGCAGCTTGATCAGATCTGCTGCCAGCTTGTCGGTTTCACGCGAGGCGGTGCCGTTACCGATCGAGATCAGTGAGACCCTGTGCTTTTCGGCTAGCTGCGCCAATGTGTGCAGCGCGCCATCCCAGTCGTTGCGCGGCTGGTGCGGATAGATCGCGGTGGTATCGACCACTTTGCCAGTGGCATCGACTACCGCCACCTTGACGCCGGTACGCAAGCCCGGATCCAGCCCCATGGTGGCGTGCGGGCCGGCGGGGGCAGCCAGTAACAGTGCTTTCAGATTTCGCGCAAAAACATGAATCGCTTCAACTTCGGCACGCTCGCGCAGGCCGGTCATCAGCTCGGTCTCCAGATGCATGAAGACTTTGACTCGCCAGGCCCAGCGTACGGTGTCGGCCAACCATTTGTCTGCCGGGCGGCCTTGGTCGCTGACGCCAAAGCGCGAGGCGATGCGCCCCTCGCACGGATTGAGCGGCGCGTCCCACTTGGGTTTCTCGAGTTCGGTATCGAGGCGCAGAATGACGCTCAGAATTTCTTCACGGCGACCGCGAAACAATGCCAGTGCGCGATGCGATGGGATCGTGCCGAGGCCTTCCGAATAGTCAAAATAGTCGGCAAACTTTTCGCCCGCATCCTGCTTGCCATCGACCACTCTGGATTCGACGATGCCATGCTCGGTCAGGTAGACGCGCAAGCCCTGCAATAGCGTCGCGTCTTCGGCAAATCGCTCCATCAGAATCTGGCGCGCGCCGTCGAGTGCTGTCTTGATGTCGGGCACACCTGGATTTTCGACGTGGCCGATACTGAACGCAGGTCTCAGATACGCCGCCGCCGTATCGTCGGGTACCCGTTGCGGGTTCGTCAGAAGCGCATCTGCCAGCGCCGTCAAGCCGGCTTCGGCAGCGATCTGTGCCTTGGTGCGGCGCTTGAGCTTGAACGGGAGATACAGGTCTTCCAGACGGGTCTTGTCTTCCGCGTTCGCGAGCATGTCGAGCAAGGCCGGTGTCATCTTGTTTTGCTCTTCGATCGCGGCAATCACGGTGCTGCGCCGCGCTTCAAGCTCACGTAGATAGCGCAGTCTTTCTTCCAGCAGGCGCAGTTGGATATCATCCAGTCCGCCGGTGGCCTCTTTGCGATAGCGTGCAATAAACGGCACAGTGGCGCCCTCGTCCAGCAGGGCGATGGCGGCGGCGACCTGGACAGGTTTGGCGGCGAGTTCGAGGGCAAGGCGTTGTTCTATCGATGACAGCATGAGATCAAATCAGAAGTAAAAATCAAGCGTTGGATGATACGCACTCTGCGCCTCTGTGTCAGTGTCGATAGCGTAGAAAACGATGTTTCCGCTGCGGTCAGGCCGACCGCAGCCGCGCCCCACTGACGCGCTCGATGCCAGCCAGATCGCGCCAGCTTTGTATGTCTGTCATCCCTTGTTCGGCCAGCAGTGCGCGCACGGCCTCCGCCTGATCGAACCCATGTTCGGTGAGCAGCCAGCCACCCGCCTGCAAAAACTCTGACGCACCCGCTACGATCTGGCGCAGGGCCGACAAGCCATCGGCGTGGTCGGTCAGAGCGTCGACCGGCTCGTATCGCAAATCGCCTTGGGCCAGGTGCGGATCGCCGGCGATGATATATGGCGGGTTGGCAACGATCATGTCAAAACGCTGCGGCACCAGCGCACCATACCAGTCGCTGCGCACTAGCTGTACCTGCACCGCATGCGCTGCGGCGTTGCGTCGTGCCACCGCCAATGCGCTGTCGCTGACATCGACCGCAGTTACTGCCGCGTCACGCCGCGTATGGGCCACCGCCACCGCGATCGCACCGGATCCAGTGCCCATGTCGAGCAACTGGCCTTGGCGCGGCAGGCGGTCGATCGCCAGTTCGACCAGCAGTTCGGTGTCAGGTCGCGGAATCAGTACCGCCGGCGAAACCTCGAGCGCCAGTCCATAAAATTCACGCATACCGGTTAGATAAGCGATCGGCTCGCCCGCATCGCGGCGTGCAAATAGCTGCGTCACGCGGTGCGATTGCGTCGTGCTAAGTACCTGTTCGGATGCAGTAATCAGTTGCACCCGCGTCAGACCAAGCGCATGACCGAGCAGAATCCGCCGCTCGGCCAGCACTGGCGTGGCGCGGCCCAGTAGCGACGCAACGGTCTCGATAGCGGTGCTGGCTTGCGGTGAGTCGGCAACCGTCATCTTATCGAGCGCGCTTCAACGCAACAGTGCCGAGCACCAGCACAAACAGCAGAAACCACGCCAGCGACCATTGCGGAATCGACAGCCCCATAATCGGATCGTAAGGGGTGGTGCAGAGTCCATCGGCCTTGAACAGCAATGGAAGCCAGTTCGCCGTCGGGATGGTATTCAACGAGGTTTCGATCGGATCGATGCCGCATGATGTACCGGGGTGCGCCTTGACCCACAGGTGCCAGCCCGCCGCCCCGGCGCCGGCAAGCGCGGTCATCGCGCCGAAACCGGCGCCAACCGCGACCGTGCCGGACGGCAGCAAGGCAAACACCAGGCAAATCAGTCCGGTCGCAACAAACGCATAGCGTTGAATGATGCACCACGGGCAGGGCGCCATACGTTCGACAATTTGCAGGTACAGGGCAGCACCGATCAGTGCAGCGCAGGCAAATGCGACCAGCAGCAAAATGGATTTGGGATTGCGCATTTTTTATCGGTTCAGTGTGATGACGCAATTGCAGCGTCGGAGTAAAAAAGGATTCCGCCATCAGTGTCGCTGCTGGGCAGAATTACGTGATCGGAATTGATTTCGCTGCAAATTCTACGCAGCGGTAGCGTCAGTGTGGCCCGAAAAACCTCGATCATTGATCTTCGCCCAACGCAGCCAGTAAATCGGCCTGATGTTCCGCCGCCAGTGCGCCGGTCAGATCGGCCAGATCGCCGTCCATAATAAAATCCAGCTTGTACAGTGTCAGATTGATCCGATGGTCGGTCATCCGCCCTTGCGGAAAATTATAGGTGCGAATCCGTTCGCTGCGGTCACCCGAACCGATCAACGATTTACGTGTTGCCGCTTCCTTGCTTTGCTGCTCCCGCACTTGGGCATCCTTGATGCGCGCTGCCAGCACCTTTAGTGCCGATGCCTTGTTTTTGTGCTGGCTGCGGTCATCCTGACATTCGACTACAATCCCTGTTGGCAAATGCGTGATACGAACCGCAGAATCGGTCTTGTTGATATGCTGTCCACCGGCACCCGAAGCGCGATAGGTGTCGATACGCAGATCGGCCGGGTTGATGTCGACATCACTGACTTCATCGACCTCGGGCATGATTGCAACGGTACATGCCGACGTGTGAATCCGCCCCTGGGTTTCGGTGGTCGGCACGCGCTGCACGCGATGGCCGCCGGACTCGAACTTCAGGCGCGAATACGCACCGGCGCCGATCAGCCGGACGATGACTTCCTTGTAGCCCCCGACATCCGACGCCGATTCTGACACCATCTCGACCTGCCAGCGATTGCGTTCGGCGTAGCGCGTGTACATACGCAGCAAATCGCCGGCAAACAGGGCTGACTCATCACCACCGGTACCGGCGCGGATTTCTAGAAACAGATTGCGTTCGTCGTTCGGATCCTTCGGCAGCAGCATGGTTTGCAGGTCGGCTTCGATCCGTTCCATGCGGGTCTTTGCGCTGGCGATTTCTTCCTGCGCGAAATCTTTCATTTCAGGGTCGGACAGCATGTGCTGCGCCGTCTCGGTATCGCGCGCGGCATCGGTAAACGCCGCGTACAACGCCACCAGCGGACCGAGTTCGGCATGTTCGCGCGTCAGCTTGCGGTACTGATCGAGATCGGCAGTGACATCGGGCTGGGCCAGCAGATCGTTGAGCTCGGCCAGGCGGTCGGCCAGCTGGTCGAGTTTGGCGAGCATGGAAGGTTTCATTTAACGGAATTCCTGAATATCGGGCAAATAAGAGAGGGCGGTGCGCAGCACAGCCGGCAGGCAGGCAAACCAGAACGTCGCTAGCGCCGCGTTCCGAACAATTGTGGCAGCAGTGCTGCCAGTCGCGCCCGTTCGTCGCCTTGGGCGTGATTCAAGGCCTGTTGCGGACCATGCAGGAACTTGGCTGTCAAGCCGCGCGACAGCGCATCGAGCACGACCTCGATGTCTTCACCGCGCGCCAGCAGCTTGCGGGCCCGCTCCAGCTCTACTAGGCGCATCGCTTCGCTACTTTCATGCAGATCCTGAATCAGCGGAACGATGGCGCGATTATCGACCCAGTGCATGAAAGACTGCACGCGCGTTTCGATGATGGCTTCGGCCTGCGCGACGGCGGCCTGGCGCTGCAACGCACCGGTCTGGACCACGTCGCCCAGATCATCGACGGTGTACAGAAAAATATCATCGAGGCGTGCGACTTCGGCTTCGATATCGCGCGGAACCGCCAGATCAACCATAAAAATCGGTTTGTGGCGGCGCGCCTTGATGGCCCGTTCCACCATCCCCAGTCCGATGATCGGCAGGGTTGATGCGGTACACGAAATAACGATGTCAAACCCGGCCAGTTGCGCCGGCAGTTCGGCCAGCGCAATCGCGCTGCCGTTGAAACGATGCGCCAGGGCCGTGCCGCGTGCAATGGTGCGATTGGCGATCGTGATCGACTTCGGATGTTGTGCCGCAAAATGCGTCGCGCACAGTTCGATCATCTCGCCAGCGCCGATGAACAGCACATGCTGGCCCGCCACGCTGTCGAAGATACGCTGCGATAGCCGCACTGCCGCCGCCGCCATCGAGACACTGTGGGCGCCGATCTCGGTCGTACTGCGAACTTCCTTGGCGACTGCAAAGGTACGCTGAAACAGTTGGTGCAGATACGTGCCGAGGCCACCTGCAGCGTCGGCCTGACGTACGGCTTCTTTCATCTGACCGAGAATTTGCGGCTCACCCAGCACCATCGAGTCGAGCCCGGACGCGACCCGAAATGCATGACGGGCAGCGTCACCCTGCGGCATTGCATACAGAAATGGCCGCAACTCTGCATACGGCAAATGGTGATATCCGGCCAAAAAATGCGCGGTCGAATCGAGCATGCCGACGGCGCCTTCCGCAGCCGCGCTTGCGGTATAGATCTCGGTACGGTTGCAGGTGGAGAGAATCGCCGCTTCGTCGCCGTCCTGACCGAACCACGCGCGCGCCGCAGCTACTGCCTGGCCGATCTGGTCGGCCGGGAACGCCACTTTTTCGCGCAGGGCGACAGGCGCGTTAGTGTGATTGAGACCGAGGGCGAGCAGTTGCATGCGTGGTGGAAAGCAATGATTTGCGCGAGCTTATGGTGAATCGTTTGTTGCAATGTGGGGCGAATCCCGGCGCGAATCCAGTGCGCTTCGAACGGTTACCATTATAACTGCGGAACCGGGTTGCCAGCGACACACCTGCGCTGGGGCATGTCACGCGGCGCTGGCAATTCCTGGCAGAACGATGGTGAATTTGGTACCCATGCCAATCTTGCTGGTAAACGAGATTTCGCCCTGATGACGCTCGATGACAGTTTTGACAAATACGAGCCCGAGGCCGATACCGTCATGGCGCGGCTGGTTCGGCACGTCGACCCGCTCGAAGCGGCGGAACAGTCGCATCTGATCGGCGGCGGCAATTCCGTAGCCCTGATCGACTACGTGACAGACGATGTGCTTACCTTCAGTACCTTCAGTGCCTTTGCGTGGCTGCAGCGAGACCACGATAGTGGTGCCTTCGGGGCTGTAATTGATCGCATTCGAAAGCAGGTTGACGAGTGCCCGTGTCATCAGTCCGCGGTCGATCAGCACCGGAAAAGTCTGGCTGTTGATGTCGGTGCGAATCTCGATTTTTTTACTTTTTGCCAGACTCCACATTTCGTCGGTGGCATCAAAAATCACGTCATGAAAGTCAATCTCTTCAAGGCGATATTCATGTGATTCGGCGCGCGCCAGCTGAACGAAATTATCAGCCAGTCCGAGCGTCTTGCGGCTGGCTTTTTCGATGCGCGCAAATAGCTCTGATTGCGATAGTGCGGAGGCAGGATCGGTTTGCAATTCCAGCAGTGCCAGAATCGAGGCTTGCGGACCGCGCATGTCGTGTGACAGGAACCGCAGGGTTTCGTCGCGGCTGCGTTCTGCAGACCGAATCGGCGAAATATCCACGATGCTGACGATCCAACCGGTCAGTACGCCGCCCGAGCGGCAGGGTGCACTGCGCACCAGCAGTTCGACCCCGGCATCATTGCGAAATCCGACGCCGTCACCAAACGCCGCAGCATGCTCCGGATCGAGCAAATCCCACCAGTTGAACTGGTCTTCGATGGTGTGATCGAAAGCCTGCGGCAAGGTCTGGCTAGGCGTGGAAAACAGATACGGCAGCAGCGCTCCGTTGACTTTGGTGAAGCCGACGCTGGCAAAATAGTCCACCGCATGTTTGTTCGACAGCAGCACGTAGCCATCAACGGTGGTTACCAGCGTCGCGTCCGGCAAGCTATCGAGGCTGTCCGACACGAACTGGCGCAGATCGCGCACGCGGCGCGTGGCATTTCTCATCGCATCAATACGGCGCTCGAGAATATCGGCGCTGCGTGGCAGTGGCGGCTTGACCTCGGGTAACAGATGTGGCTCGCTGTCCAAGCGGGTAAATTCCTGGCCCAGATAACTGATTGCGGCTTCCAGTCGGCGCCAGCTCCAGAGCGGAAACGCTACGATTAATGCGCACCATGCAGCCCCCGGTGGAATCCACACGCCGAGTCGAAACGCCAGCAGTGCCGCACCGAATGTTGTCAGTAGCAGGCCTGCGCTCGCCAGCAACGCCGTGCGGGGCGAGAAAAAGAAAAAACAACACAGCGCGATTAGTACCGGCACGCAGCTGAACAAGGCAGTCTGCCACGCCGAGGCGGCGACGATCGATTTGCCATCGAGCAGGCTGGCCAGAATATTCGCGTTGATTTCAACGCCTGCCATGCCCCCCGACTGGTTCGATACCGGAGTCGGATACGAGTCTGCCATGCCGACGGCTGTGGCGCCGATCAGTACGTATTTGTCAGCAAAAAATTCTGCCGGAACTTCGCCGCGCAGCACCGCCACGTACGGTATCGATTTGAAATGACCACTGCCGCCGGCATACGGGATCAGCATCGGATCGTGCCGCTGCCATTGGCCGGAGGTCAACGCGGTCTGCGATCCGGGGGATGGCAGACTGCGGGGGAGGAGGTTTTCGCCGCCTACCTCCAGAGCAAAATGCGGCCACAGCCGGGTGCCATCGCCTTCGTGTAAAAAAACACTGCGCATGACGCCATCACGGTCAATGTCGAGGCCGATGTGGCCCAGACCGAAAGCAGCGCCGGCTAGCTCCGGAATCGGCAACGAGACCTGCAGTCCACGACCAAGATTGGCTATCACTATCGGCAATACCACACGGCCATTGCGGGCGAGCGCCTGCTGCAACGCCAGGTCGCCGCTGCGCGGCGCACGTTCAGGCTCGGACAAGATCACGTCGAGTCCGATCACGCGCGGCTTTGCCGCCGTCAGTCGGTCAATCAATTGTGCATGGTATTCACGCGGCCACGGCCAGCGCCCGAGTTCAGACAGACTGTAGTCATCGATGGCGACGATAATGATGTCATCGCGTGCCGGCCGGCCGGACACCGCGACAAAGCTGTCATAGAGTGTCTGATCGATGCGGCCAAGACCGTTTTGCCAGCCCAGCAGTGCTGCCAGTGCCAGCATGCCGATCAGGATCGTGACCCATTCACGCAAGGCAAAATAATTTTTGAGCGAGGTAAGGCGAGCGCGCTGGCGGGACGGTGCGGCGGGACGCTTCATGCGTTAGCGCCCATGGTGACTGGTCGCGATGGTCGGTTCGCCATCATGAATGATCCACTGGTCGGTAACAATGAACCCCTGCACTGCCGAATACGGCCCTGGACTGCCGTCCGCGGCAATCGGTCTGACCCGGGCAAAATAGGTTCCGAACGGTGGCCGCGGCAGGCTGATTTCGGATTGCCGCGCAGTGGCGTTAAATTGCAACCATGTGAACTCTGCGTCGTGTGCGACCTGAACGTTGAACGTGCCCGATCCGGCAGGCTGCCACTTCAGGCGAAATTGCCGGCTGTCGCTACCCTCGATCCGTGGTGCCGTCGCAGCGGCTGCGCCGGCAGTGGATTGCCGCACCAGCGTCACCGGTGCGAGGCGACCGAACCCTTCCAGGCCGTGTGCATCGATTGCGGAAAGCCGCACAAAATAAGCACCTTCAGGAACATCATCCAGGCGCAGGTGCGGACTGACAGAACGCGTTTCCGCAAATTTGTTCTGGCCCTCGGCATCGCTGCTGATTTGCAGGTGGTAAGCACTCGCGCCAGCGACGGGCGTCAACTCTAAAATCGTTTGGGTGCCCGACTGTACGGACTTCTGACTGCGTAGTTCGGGAGCGGCCAGCAACGCGACGGTAGGCGCCAGTCCTGTTGCCGCCACCAGATTTCCTTGTCCCTGCAGCAGCGTGGTGCTGGCACCACCTGCCACCTGGCGCACTTCGACAGCACCGGATAACAGCTCAGTCGCAGTGGCCCCGTCGGGCAGAATCCCGACCCTGAAATGGGTGCCGCGCACCGCTGCAGTGGCCATCGGCGACCTGATTTCAAAGCGCCCCAGATTTTTTTCCAGAGGAGTGACATGCGCTTCGACGTTGCCGCGCAAAATGGTGATTTCGGTACGCGGGCTCTTGGTAAACCGCGCCATGCGCAGTCGGGAAAGTTTGATACGGCTGTTGGATGGAATCGACAGATGCGACACGTCAGGTAAAGCAAGTGTCACAAAACTGTTGCTAGCGGTTTGCAGTTCGACGCCTTCGCCGAGCAGGCTACCGTTTCGTAGCAAGAGCGCTTTGCCGTCAGTGCCGATCGCAGCGACCTTGCCGAACAACGCGATAACCTGTGCCTGGCTCGGCTCGTCGGCCAGCAATGGCGCTGGAATCTGCAGCAATGTACCGATCGGAATCGCCGTATCGCGGACGATGCCGTTAAATTTGCCCAGCTGTGGCCAGTTGGCAGCCGAACTGGTCAGCCTGCCGGCGATTGCGGATAGCGTATCGCCGGCGTGCGTTTTGTAGGTGATGCCGTCCGTGTTGACGCTGATCCCGCCCGGCGGGTCTGCCGCGCGGGCAAACGACGACGCTGCCAGAGCGGCCATTGCAGCCGCCAGCAACCCGCATCGCATCCGGCGAACCATCGTCACGCGCATACATTCTCTTCACGGCAATTGGCATGCTATGCCGACACCTGTTCCAGCCGATACCCATAACTATAAACCGGTGCCAGACGGAAACCATTCTCTGGGCGTAATTGTAACTTGGTACGCACTCTCGAAACATGGGTATCCATGGTGCGTGACGGAATTTCGACATCGCGCGACCACACCGCTTCGAGAATATATGCGCGTGAGAGGGGGCGACCTAGGTTGCGAAAAAGCAACAGCGCGAGGTCAAACTCTTTTTGGGTCAACTCTGCCGGCTCGTTATTCACCAGCAAACGACCTGTGCGCGGCTCAAAGATGTACTGGCTGAACTGAATTTGCTCGATTGCGTTCTGAGTCGGATAGGCCCGCCGCAATAGCGCTTGCACCCGGGCTACCAGTTCACCACGTCGAATCGGTTTGATCATGTAGTCGTCGGCGCCAGCGGCCAGGCCGGCTACGATGTCGTCTTCGCCGGAACGACTTGTCATGAACAGCACCGGTAGCGCTGGCGGCAATTTTTCGCGGGCCCAGCGCAGCACCTCAGCGCCGCTCAGGTCAGGCACCTGCCAGTCGATGATCAACATGTCGAAACTTTCGCGACGCAGCTGATTCAACATTTCCTTGCCGCTCTGAAATGGATGGCAGGTATGGCCTGAAGCAGTCAGTACCTGGCACACCAGATCTGTTTGGGTACGGTCATCGTCCAGTACAGCGAGTCTCATGATTTTTCACCAGTGCGAGTAGATTAAACGGTGCAATGTGTCACGCAAGTGCGTATTGCCTGACGACAATTTACCAAGCTTTGTTAATCATCGGCATCAAATTCGTTTTACTTTAACAATCGTTCACAAGTGCAATTAACATTTGGCCCTCAAAAAACGTCCTGAAAGCAGACGCGCAATTCTGCTAGTCTGGCACCATGATGCACCGCGCGGTTGCTGAATTACGGGGTTCGCCGGGCAACCCGCGGCTCTTGATCTGCACATGATGGGACCATCCTTATGCCATTGACCTTGTCGACCACTAAGCACCGGCAGTTACTCTACGCGCCGCCATCGGAATCTGAACTGGCGGCAATCACCCAAAAATGTCGCGCAATTGTGACGCGGCGAGCACTGTTGTCGGCCAGTGCGTCGGCGCTACCCATACCAGGACTGGATGTGTTGACCGATGTCGGATTGTTGGTTCGTGCGATCAACACCATCAACCAGGAATTTGGGTTGACGCCAGAACAACTGGCCCGTCTTCAGCCCGAAAAAAGGGTCATTGCATTTCGCGCCATTGTCACGGTCGGCAGCGTCCTGGTCGGCAAGCTCGTGACCCATCGTCTTGCCGCGCAATTACTGAAACATGCTGGCTTCAAGATCGCGACCCGCCAGTCCGCGAAAATAATTCCAGTCGCAGGACAGATAGCAGCGGCCGCGATCGGCTTCGTGACGTTTCGCACGATTGGAAATCTGCATATTGATGCGTGCAGGCAAGTGGCTGCGACGATTCTCCGCGATGACGCCGTATCGCCGCAGGGCAAATAAGTCTTTTAATGGCACTAAATTCAATACCAAGTGTTAATCCCCGTATTTGATGGATAGTTAATAGCTTTTCCTGGGACTCTGCTACCATCCGGCGTTAGCGGTCAGGTGCGTGCTTTAGCGCTCATCCGCACGCGGTCCTGGCTGGTGTCTGGACCCATGTCGTAGCAAGCGTGGTGTAGATCTCTTCGATCTGATTGCCGAAAAAAATAGTCTTCGACCGCGAAGCCGTTGAGGCCCATTACCTGTCAGGAGTCTCCATGATGAAACCATCTACTGAACGTAGCGCATTCAGCACGCGCCTTCAACTGGCGTTGCGCAATGCTAATCATCCTTCGAATCATCCAACCTACCTGTCACGTGAATTTAACTTTCGGTTTTCTGGCAGCCCGGTGACAGTGCACGCCGCCCGCAAGTGGTTGGTCGGTGAATCGATTCCCACGCAGGACAAGCTGCGCGTGCTGTCACAGTGGCTTAGCGTCACCGCGGAATGGCTGCGTTTCGGCAGTGCGGATGACCAACCCGTTAGCGCCACCGCATCTGCCGACACGACGCCGATTTCAGCGCAATCGAAACTGCTGGCAGACTTCATGAGTCTCGACGACCATCACCGCCAGATCGTGCAGGATTTCATCCGCATGCTGGCGCAACGTGGCCAACCGGCGACCTGGGCTGATTCGGGCCGGGCGTCGAAAGTTGTAAAGATGACGGGCAACGGGTAATACGCAAAGAGTAATTGGGGAATCAGGAACAGCAAAGCTGTGATCGCCTGGCGCCTATGCTCACTTGAGCGACTACAAGCAATTCAACCGGGCAAACGCGATCGACCGACACGGTTTCTGAAAAGAATTTATTTATTTTTCAAATTGTTTTCACGCAGAATCAATTCGGTCTCGCTCGCACTAAATCGGCGTAGCATGCT
>JAYVEF010000114.1:0-4544 GCA_043748965.1 Burkholderiales bacterium | reverse complement strand
TCTACAAGTTCACCACGGGCCTTGCGAAGAAAGCCGAGGAAGCCGGCGTGAAGTTCCAGTTCAACACACAGGTCACGCGTTTGCTAACCGAAGGCACCGGTGCCGCAGCGAAGATCACCGGCGTCGAGATCATCAATCAGCACGGCCGCCATGAAGTACTGCGCGCAGATGCCTTCGTGATGGCACTGGGCAGTTTTTCGGTACCGCTGTTGAAACCGCTCGGCATCGACCTAATGATCTATCCAGGCAAAGGCTATTCGGCCACCTTCGCAATTACCAATCCGGACGCGGCGCCATCGGTCTCGCTGACCGATGATGGCTACAAGCTGGTGGTGTCACGTCTGGGCGACCGTCTGCGCGTGGCCGGCACGTGCGAATTGAACGGCTACACGCGCGAGCTCAATACCACCCGCTGCGAAGCCATCACGCGCCGCACGCGCGAGTTGTTCCCGGATGCGTGTGATTATGCCAATCCGTCCTATTGGACCGGCCTGCGGCCGCTGACGCCGTCGAACGTGCCGTACATCGGCAAGACACGCTTCAGCAATTTGTTCCTTAACACCGGGCACGGCACGTTGGGGTGGACCATGGGTTGTGGCTCGGGACGGGCACTGGCCGACCTCGTTTCCGGTCGGATTCCGGAAGTCGACTTCGCTTTCACCGGAATGCCGCGGCAGCCCGCTGCGCAGCGTATCAAGCCACTTCCGGCGCAAGCGTGATGTGAGCCGCGACACGTCGCGTCGCGTCGCGTCCATAGTGACGCGCCGTGCGCTGAATTTCGAGTAGGTTTCGAGGCTGCCCAAGCAGCCTCGAATGCCATTGGAAGTGGCTGCACGCGAGTGCGCGAACTCAGCCTCACTTGCCTACCCGGACCTGTATCTCCGCCGCCTTTTCATCGAACGCAATGCGGGTCGCAAATTTTGCGCGTTTCATTGGAAAGCGCGATTGAAAATGGCGCACGTTGCCTGAGCCGGAGATGACCCGCCGCACGAACTGGTAATAGGCGTCCATATCAATCACGTGCACCACCAAAAAATAGTCGAAGTCGCCGGATACGAAATAGCATTGCATGACTTCGGTTTCGCGGCTCATGCGGGCCTCGAAATCCTGCATATGCTCATCGGACTGGTTGGTCAGCGAGACTTCGACAAAGGCCAGCATGCCGTATCCCAGCGCGAACGGGTCGACCAGTGCCACATCGGCGCTGATGATGCCGGCTGCGCGCAAATCGCGTAATCGGCGCAAACACGTCGGCTGCGAAATATGCACCTTGTCGGCCAGGGTCCGGGTCGGCGTCTGATTATCTTTCTGCATCAGATTCAACAATTTGCGATCGACTTTATCCAGCGCATGAAATTTGGGCATATAGAAGTTAAACGAAGATTAAAAAAACCGCTGAAAAATGCTTTGCTAACGGGTTTTTGTGTTGTAACGTCTCCCTTGTTCAGAATTCTGAATGAAGCAGTGTTGCAGCAACCCTGTTTTTTTTCAATCCTTAGGAGGATAAATATGCAGTTCAAGATAAAAATGATTCCCTTGGCCGGCGCAATTGCATTTGCTTTGGCAGGAGCAGGAGCTGCATCGGCAGAGGAGCAAGTCGTCAAGATCGGTCACGTTGGCCCGATGTCCGGCCCGAGCGCCCATCTCGGCAAGGACAATGAAAACGGTGCCAAAATGGCGATCGAGGAACTGAATGCCAAAGGCACCAAGATCGGCGGCAAAAAGGTCAAGTTTGAACTGCTGGCCGAAGACGACGGCGGCGATCCGCGGCAAGGTACCGCGGTGGCGCAAAAGCTGGTTGATGCCAAGGTAAATGGCGTGATCGGCCATTTGAATTCCGGCACCACCATTCCTGCCTCGAAAATTTATTTCGAAGCCGGCATTCCTCAGATCTCGCCTTCCGCAACGGCCACCAAATACACCCAGCAAGGCTTCAAGACCGCCTATCGCGTAGTCGCCAATGATGGGCAACTCGGTGGCACCTTGGGTCGCTACGCAGTGCAAGTGCGCAAAGCCAAAAGAATTGCGGTGATCGATGATCGCACCGCATACGGCCAGGGCGTTGCGGAAGAATTCGTCAAAGGGGCCAAGGGCAAGTCGGCCGGCGTAAAGATCGTTTCGAACCAGTTCACCACTGACAAGTCGACCGATTTCAATGCGATTTTGACGGCTATCAAAGCGACCAATCCTGACCTGGTGTTTTTCGGCGGGATGGATTCGGTGGCCGGTCCGATGCTGCGTCAGATGAAGCAACTTGGCGTCAATGCCACGCTCATGGGTGGTGACGGTATCTGCACCGAATCGCTGGCCAAGCTGGCCGGTGATGCGATGGCCGACGGTCAGGTGGTGTGCGCCGAAGCGGGTGGCGTCGAGCCATCGCAGCAAAAAGGCATGGATGATTTCCGCGCAGACTACAAGAAGAAGTTCGGCACCGACGTCGAAATCTACGCACCGTATGTGTACGATGCGGTGATGACGATGGTCGAGGCAATGCAGAAAGCCGGTTCCGCCGATCCAGCCAAGTATGGCCCGATGCTGAAAAAAATCCATCACAAGGGTGTCACCGGCATGATCGCCTTCGACGACAAGGGCGATATCAAGGACGGTACCCTGACGCTGTACACCTACAAAGGTGGCAAGCGTGAGTTGGTGACAGTCACCAAGTAATTTGTCCCTACGCAGTGGTTTTGCATCAGCGCCCCGACCTTTCGGCCGGGGCGCTTTTTTTTGGCAGGCCGCTGCGCGTGAAGCCCGTGACCGGTCCCGATGGCAGCGCCAGCAAAGAAAATGCAAATCGCCTATGCTGTCGCACAGAAATTCATCCCGCACGCCATTGGCGATCGGCCTATTCACCGCTTCCAGGATATTCCCTCATGACAGCTTCATCGCGCTCCCTCTCCCGCCGCAGCCTGCTCGGTTTCGCGCTTGCCGCCGCCGCAACCTTCACGTCGGTATGCCCGTCGCTCTCGGAGGCGGCAGCGCCCGCAGCCGTGAAAACGCAGGTGCCCGGCTACTACCGGATGGCAGTGGGCGACTTCGAAGTCACCGCACTGTACGACGGTTATCTCGATCTCGACACCACCATTTTCAAGAATGCCACTCCGGCAGAAATCCAGAAGCTGATGGCGCGCTCCTTCGTCAACAAAAAAGGCGCACAAACGGCCGTCAACGCGTATTTGATCAACACCGGCAGTAATTTGGTGTTGATCGATACCGGCTCGGCGAAATGCTTCGGTCCGACACTCGGCGCGCTGGGCGAAAATCTGAAAGCGGCTGGGTATGATGCGGCGCAGGTCGACACCGTCGTCCTCACGCACCTGCACCCCGACCACGCCTGTGGCCTGATCGGTGCCGACGGCAAGCTGGCGTTTTCGAATGCGACGGTGCGCACCGACAAGGCCGAGTCGGACTTCTGGATGGACCCGGCGATTGCTGCCAAAGCACCGAAAGACGCCCAAGGGTTTTTCAAGATGGCGCAAGATTCGCTGAATCCGTACATCGCTGCCGGTAAATTCAAGCCGTTCAATGGCGGTGAAATCATCGTGCCCGGTATCACCTCGGTACCCACTCCCGGCCACACTCCCGGTCACACCAGTTACCGCGTCAGGTCGAAAGACCAGGAGCTGCTGATCCTAGGCGATTTGATCCACAGCTACGCGCTGCAGTTTCCGCGCCCCGGCATTGCAATTGCATTTGATACCGACAGCAGCAAGGCAATACCGATTCGCAAGAAAATCTTCAGCGATGCCGCGCGCGATAAAACGATTCTGGGAGGCGCCCATTTGCCGTTCCCCGGCTTGGGACAAGTCCGTGCGGTCGGTACCGGGTACGAGTGGGTGCCGGTACAATATGCGCCGTTTGGAATTGGTCGCTAAGGGAGCGCCGCCCGTAATAGTCGGCTTATCTGCAATCGACTTGTCCGCAATAAAAAAAGCCGCCGGGTTGCACTACCGGCGGCTTTTTTATCGCGATGAGACTGGCGTTATTTCAGAGATAGCACCCATTTCACCAGCGTCCGCGCCTCGGCTTCGCTGACTTGCGGATTTGCCGGCATCGGCACCGCGCCCCACGTACCACTGCCACCGCGCATGACCTTCTGGGTAAGCCGGTCCTCCGCGTCACTTTGCCCCGCGTATTTGGCCGCAACGTCCTTGTAGGCCGGGCCCACCAGTTTGTTGTTCACGGCGTGACACGACATGCAGTTCTTTGCCTTTGCCAAGTCGGCATTTGCCAACGCAAGGTTCGAGGCGAGTGCGCTCAGCGTCAGCACCGCCATTACAGTTTTTTTCATTGCAATCTCCACATTAGCGAACGTCACGCCGTAATCATCGCACGCTTCTTACCTGCGCGGATTTGCGCGTACTACCCCACCCACTGCAGCAACGTGTCTCGCAACAACGCATCATCGCACGTTCGGTTGACTGCTTTGATTGACCGTTACTTCCTTTCACAATATCCTTCAGGAAAGAGGAGTGGCCATGCCAATTATCATTCTTATCGTTGTGCTATCGCTGCTGCGCTATTTCGAGATCGGCCCGGTGGCG
>JAYVEF010000113.1:0-4574 GCA_043748965.1 Burkholderiales bacterium | reverse complement strand
TGCAAATTGGCACAGTTTTGGCACAGATTGCCTCAAATCCGATAAAGTTCAACTGTGTAGCTAGAAGTAACTCGTTGATTTATCGGTATTTTTTGGTCGGGGTGACACGATTCGAACGTGCGACCTCTACGCCCCGAACGTAGCGCTCTACCGGGCTGAGCTACACCCCGACGTAATGCGTGTCTCCCGATCGCGCATTACCTCGCATTACCGCATCACTTAATGATTTCGATCGACCGCAAACGTGCACAAGTCTAGCAAAGAATTTTTATACGGGCTATCTGGCATCGCGGCGATGGCGTGTGCTGCCTGCGCGGCAGATTTTTCAGCCGCGCTACGAGTGTAGTCGAGCGCACCGGATTGGCTGATTGCGGCCAACACCGCGTCGAAATGCTGCTCGTCGCCGTTTTCGATGCAGGCGCGAACCAGTGCGCTTTGCTCGGCCGAGCCGTGATGCATCAAATGGATCAGCGGCAGTGTTGGCTTGCCTTCGCGCAGATCGTCGCCGACGTTCTTGCCGGTTTGGTTCGCGTCGCCAGAATAATCCAGAACATCATCGATTAGCTGAAAAGCGGTGCCGAGCGAGCGGCCGTATTCGGCCGCTGCTTCAATCTCGGCATCGGCGGCGCCGGCCACCAGCGCGCCAAGCTGCGCGGCGGACTCGAACAGCTTCGCTGTTTTGGAGCGGATCACTTGCAAGTAGCGCGCTTCAGTCAC
Source organism: Burkholderiales bacterium (assembly GCA_043748965.1). Taxonomy (GTDB): domain Bacteria; phylum Pseudomonadota; class Gammaproteobacteria; order Burkholderiales; family Burkholderiaceae_D; genus Actimicrobium. The sequence goes on along the minus strand of JAYVEF010000113.1, from coordinate 3,857 downwards.
ATCGGGGTCGTGCATGTTTAAGAGTTGCAGCACTTCGCCTTCGGCAATCACGTTGGTGGCATCTGCCAAAATGCGCATCACCCGCATGTCGTCGATCGATACCATGATCTGGAACGCCCGCGAGTAGACAAAATCACCCACCAATACTGACGCGGCATTACCGAACAGCGCATTCGCAGTTTCGCGCCCGCGTCGCAATGACGATTCGTCGACTACGTCGTCATGCAGCAGCGTTGCGGTATGAATGAATTCGACCACCGCTGCCAGCGCGTGGTGGTTGCTGCCTTGGTAGCCAAACGCCTTTGCCATCATAATCACCAAGGCCGGCCGGATGCGCTTGCCGCCAGCGCTAATAATGTAATCGGCGATTTGATTGACCAGCGGCACCTCGGAATGCAGCTGCTCCCGGATAACCTCATTGACGGCGTCCATCTCGACAGCAATGGCGTGCGTGGCAGATTGGCGTGGTGTGGAAAGTTGAGCTGCGAACAAGGGAGGCCTGCTGAGGGTCAATTAGCCTACGATTATACGATGACTGCCGCGGGTGCTGTATGCCGGTCGTGGCAAGCATAATTACGCGGTGCCACGCTCGCTTAAGTGGCCTCTCTGCCTGGTCGAGCACGTGCGGTAAGGTTTTTTGACTGCAGCAGCGGCCCCATGTATAATCCGCGGTTCTCCCAAATCGGCACACCGCTTCGCATCGCGCTTTGCATGACAGATCGTCCGGGGGAATGTTTGATTCAGTCCCTTAATTCTCATTGATGAGGTTTTCCATGTACGCGGTCATAAAAACCGGTGGCAAGCAGTATAAAGTTGTCGCTGGCGAAAAATTCAAAGTAGAACAGATACCGGCAGACATTGGTTCCGAAATCACCCTTGATCAAGTGCTCGCAGTGGGCGCTGGTGAAACCATTAAATTTGGTGCGCCACTGGTTGAAGGTGCCACGGTCCTGGCTACGGTTTTGGCGCACGGTCGCCACGACAAGGTAAAGATTTTCAAGATGCGCCGACGCAAGCATTATCAAAAGCATCAAGGCCATCGGCAAAACTATACTGAATTGCAAATCGTCTCGATCAACGGTTAAACCGTCGGTCGCGTAACCAGAAATAACGGAGTTTGAAATGGCACACAAAAAAGGCGGCGGCACTACGCGCAACGGCCGCGACTCGGAATCAAAGCGCCTCGGCGTCAAGGTCTACGGTGGTCAGGCCATCAATGCAGGCGGTATCATCATTCGCCAGCGTGGTACCAAGACCCATCCGGGTGAGAACGTCGGCATGGGCAAGGATCACACCCTGTTCGCGCTGATTCAGGGCAAGGTACAGTTTGTTGTCAAGGGCGCTGCCCAGCGCCAGTACGTGACGGTGGTAGCTGCCTAATTCCGCAACGGGTCGGCAGCTCAGCACGATAAGCAAACAGCAAGGCGCAAGCCTTCAATCGAAAGGCTCTGCCCCAGGTGGAGCCTTTTTAGTTTATAGCGGGATAGTATGAAGTTTATCGACGAAGCAAAAATCGAAGTCATTGCTGGCGACGGCGGCAACGGTTGCGCCTCATTTTGTCGTGAAAAATTCAGACCGTTCGGCGGGCCGGATGGCGGTGACGGTGGCAAGGGCGGTACCATCTGGGCCGTCGCGGACCGCAACATCAACACGCTGGTCGACTACCGTTTTTCAAGAATGCACAAGGCGCGCAACGGTGAAAGCGGCCGTGGCGCGGATTGTTACGGCAAGGGCGCGGACGATATCTTTCTACGCATGCCGGTCGGTACCCTCATCATCGACCATGCCAGCGGTGAAATCGTCGCCGACCTGACCGAACACGGACAGCAGACCATGCTTGCCAAAGGCGGCGAGGGCGGCTGGGGTAACATCCATTTCAAGACCTCGACTAACCGGGCGCCACGCCAGAAGGGCGATGGCAAGGAAGGCGAACGGCGCGAGTTGCGTCTCGAATTAAAAGTACTCGCCGATGTCGGTCTGCTCGGCATGCCGAACGCAGGCAAGTCGACCTATATATCTGCGGTTTCGAACGCCCGGCCCAAGATTGCCGATTACCCGTTTACGACGCTGCACCCGAACCTGGGCGTGGTACGCGTCAGTCACGAAAAAAGTTTTGTCATTGCCGATATTCCGGGACTGATCGAGGGTGCGGCCGAGGGCGCGGGATTGGGGATCCAGTTTTTGCGACACCTGCAGCGCACGCGCCTGCTACTACATATCGTCGATCTGGCGCCATTTGACAACGTCGATCCGGTCAAGGAGGCCAAGGCGATCGTCAAGGAACTGAAAAAATATGACGAGTCGCTGTTCGACAAGCCGCGCTGGCTGGTACTGAACAAGCTTGATATGGTGCCGGAAGCCGAGCGCGCCAAGAAGGTTAAGGATTTCGTCAAGAAGTTTGGCTGGAAAGGCCCGGTGTTCCAGATATCGGCGCTGAACCATGACGGCTGTGCCGATCTAACCATGGCGATCTACAATTATCTAGCCGAACAGCGCGCGCTCGAATACCGTGCCGAAGAAACCCAGATGACCGAAGAGGCTCGCACCATCGCCTCGATCGACGCGGATGATCCACGCTTCAAGGTCATGGAATAACCGGGGCAACGCAACGCGGCGCGAGAACTCCTCGCGCTTTTTTTACGCCTGCTGCCGCACAATCCCGTATTCTGAGCCTGACAATCCGATGTTGCCGCTTCACTCGATGCATCCTGCCACCGTCCACTGCCGCCCATGAACGCCACTACCCAGATATGTTCTGTAATTGCACCTGCTAAACGCCTGATCGTGAAGGTCGGGTCATCGTTGGTCACCAACGACGGCAAAGGGCTCGACCACGCCGCCATCGCCAAGTGGGCCGCCCAGATCGCCGAGTTGCGCGCTCTTGGAAAAGAAGTCGTGTTGGTCAGTTCTGGCGCGATTGCCGAAGGCATGCAGCGACTTGGCTTCGAGCGGCGCCCGAGCGGAATTCATGAGCTGCAAGCCTGCGCTGCGGTAGGGCAGATGGGGTTGGCGCAAGTGTATGAGTCCAGTTTTCGGGCCCACGATCTACGTACTGCGCAGGTGCTGCTCACGCACGCCGACCTGGCGGACCGCGAGCGCTATCTGAACGCGCGCTCGACCCTATTTACGCTGCTGCGTTTTGGTGTGGTACCGGTCATCAATGAGAATGACACCGTGGTCACCGACGAAATCAAGTTTGGCGACAACGACACGTTAGGCGCCCTGGTGGCCAATCTGATCGAAGGCGACGCGCTGATTATTCTGACGGATCAGCGTGGATTGTTCACCGCGGACCCGCGCAAGAATCCGGCCGCCAGGTTCGTGCACCATGGGGTTGCCGGCGATCCGGCGCTCGAAGCAATGGCCGGCGGTGCCGGCAGCAGTCTGGGTCGCGGCGGCATGCTGACCAAGATTTTGGCGGCCCGGCGTGCAGCCACCTCGGGCGCCCATACCGTGATCGCCTGGGGCCGTGAAGACAACGTGCTGGTGCGTCTGGCAAACGGCGAAGCGATCGGCACGCAGTTGCGTGCACAGACAGCACAATTGACCGCACGCAAACAGTGGATGGCGGATCATTTGCAAACCGCAGGAAAAGTGGTGCTTGATGCTGGCGCGGTACAAAAATTGAAGACCGAAGGCAAGTCACTGCTGCCGATCGGCGTGACCAAAGTCCACGGTGAATTCGGACGCGGTGAAGTGATCACTTGTACCGATCAGGATGGTCTCGCAATCGCCCGCGGGCTGACCAACTACACAAGTTCTGAAGCGCGCCGCATCATGCGCCGGCCTTCGTCCGAGATTCTGGCAATCCTGGGATTCGTCGAAGAACCGGAGCTGATCCATCGCGACAATATGGT
>JAYVEF010000112.1:0-14164 GCA_043748965.1 Burkholderiales bacterium | reverse complement strand
CGGCTGCGAGAGGTCGCGGCCGACTGAATAATCGATCGCAGTGAGCACGACGTAATTGACAAATAGCGGCCAGAAAGCAAACAGATTCGGCATGCCGCTAGAGCGTCCGAAGCGCACCGCGTCAAGCATGGATAGCGGAATGATCAGGATTAGCGCAAAACGCAGCGGCCACACCCACCGTTGTATCAGGCTGCGAAATCCGAGTTGAGCCGAGTTTTGGCGTTCCATGAGCGCTTTCCTGTTGTTGAGTTTGCCGGCGGTTCCAATGTGGATAGTCGTCCGGTGGTGTGCGAAGCAGTCGAATCCATTAGCAGGCAAAATGCGTAACATGATTGTAGTCTCGTTTTAATCTGGTTTTAATTTCGTTTGATGTAACTTCGGTTCGGACAGGTTCCATGGCTCTGACAACAAAAATATTCATGCTTTTGCTCAGTGGATCACTGTTGGCAGGCTTGCTGGTGGCATGCTCGCCGTTGAAGGCAATTAATGCGGTGACGTCGGGCAGTGGGTCTGAAAAGCAGCTGGACATCCGCTATGGCACCGACCCGCGCAACGTGCTGGATGTGTATAGACCCCGCAAGCAAACTGCAGCGGCGCCGGTCGTGGTGTTCTTTTATGGCGGCAGCTGGAATACCGGTTCGCGCCGCGATTACGCCTTCGTCGGCGAAGCGCTGGCGTCGCGTGGGATCGTTGCGGTACTGGCCGACTACCGGCTGTATCCGCAGGTACGTTACCCGTCGTTTGTCGAAGACAGCGCCCAGGCGGTGGCATGGACCCTGAAGCAGATTGGTGCTTACGGTGGCGATCCGAAACGCGTCTTCGTGATGGGCCATAGCGCTGGAGCATACAACGCTGCGATGGTCGCGATCGATGCACGCTGGCTGGCCGCGCAGGGAGCGTCTATCGGGGCGCTGCGCGGACTGATCGGCCTTGCCGGGCCGTATGATTTTATTCCGATTACCAATCCTGACGCCCGCCCGGTATTCTTTTATCCCGATACACCGCCCGAATCGCAGCCTGTCAATCACGTCACCGCCACTGCACCGCCCGCACTACTGATTGCCTCGCACGCGGACACGGTGGTGAATGCGGTGCGTAATACCGGTGGGTTGGCGCAGAGGCTGCGGGCAGCTGGCGTGCCGGTGCAGGTCGTGTATTTCGATAACACCAGTCACGCCAGTCTGATCGGGGCGATTGCCTGGCCGTTGCGCGGAATAGCGCCGGTACTCGATACGGTCGTGAAATTTGTGCAAAGCGATGGCGGTCGTATGCCCGCGGCGATTGCGTCACAATGACCGTTGGGTTCCGGTTCAGCTATAAAAATCCCAGCCGCTTCTGCTGAAAATTCACCAGATTCGGAAACACTGTCGGCATGTCGGCATCGGCTACGCCCATCCACGATGCGATGGTGGCGGCGTATTGATCGACCGAAGTGCTTGGAACCCAGCGGCCCTCGTCGCTGGCATCATCCGGCCCACCCAGCGTCAGGCGCGGAAAGGTGCCGTACAGATCGCCACCGCGTACCGGCCCTCCCAGAATCAGACTATGACCGCCCCAGGCATGGTCGCTGCCATTGCCACTGTCGCCGGCCGGTTTGAAAGTGCGCGAAAACTCCGAATGGGTGAACGTCACGACATTCTGATCGACCCCCAGATCGACCAGGGCACCATTAAATGCTGCCATCGCTTTGGACAGTTGGCCGAACAGATCCTGTAAGGTCGCGCTCTGATTGGAATGGGTATCGAAGCCGCCAAGTTCGACATAAAACACTTGGCGCGACAGGCCCAGCGATCCACGTGCGGCAATCATCTGTGCCACACGGTAGAACTGCTGGCCGATGTCGCTAGCCGGGAAAACACGCTGTAGCGGTGCATTAAACGCTGCACTGACGGCGGTTGCCTGTACCAGCGCGGCCGCGGTTTTTGCCGCATAGGCGTTTTGTAATTGTGGTCCGCTGCCATCAGCCAGGATCTGACCCAAGGCAGTCATTCGCGCGTTGTCGATGGAGTTGCCATTGGCCCCGGCGATTGCGGCAACGCCGCCTGCATCGACCGCTGCTGCGCTGGTGATCAATCCGTCACAAAACAGGTTGCTGCCGGCGGCCGACGTGGTGGTCGGGAAGCGCGCGGCAACGTTGGCACTTTGCAGTGCGTCGGCCACCCTGCCGCCCCATCCCGTCAGCGTGTCAGGCAGGGTCGGGTTCAGTGTCACCCATTGATTCTGCTGATCACTGTGGGATAGCAAATTGTCAGGAAGCGGCCAGCTGCCTGAAGTTGCCTGCAGGCCGGTGGTCGGCTTGATCAGCGTGCCGACGTTTGCAAGTATCGCAAGCTTGCGCTGGTTGAACAGCGTCTGCAGCTCGGGCATGGCCGGATGCAGGCCATACGCGCCGCCAGAGATCGGCGCCAGCGGCAGCAGCGCCGACTGCGCAATCGCCAGGGCTCGGCGTCCGCTGGCGTAGGCGGCATAACCGCTGCTATCCATTGGTACGATCAGGCTGTTGCTGTCGCAGCCGCCATTCAAAAATACGCACACGGCAGCTTTGTAATCAGTCGCGGCGGCGCGCGCCAGCATTGATCCGAAACCGCTGGTAGCCAGTGCCGAGAACGCGCCCAGTTTAAGAAATTTGCGACGTTGCATGGCTTACCTCTGATGGTTGAAGGCGGGGCTGGCAGCAAACAGATACAGCGCCAGCATCGCGCGTTGACGCTGGTCGGTACCGGCGGCCGGCAGTGCCGCAGTGACTGCATTCTTGAGCGAATCTGGCGTGGTGCCATGCATCAGCCGGGTATCGAGCAGAGCGATGAGGCTGGTGTTATCGCCGGCCACCGCAACCAGGTCACTGAAATCCGGCTGGGTCGATGGTGGCAAATTCTGGCTGGTGAAGTCGTACAGAAAGGACAGGCGCGCCGCCAGTGTCGGCGCGTTGGCAATCTTGAATTCGGGCCCGTAAATCGTCAGTCCCTGCGGTTTGTACGTGGGTGGAAAATAGTTGAATACCGACGGCGAATTAAAAATATCCTGGCGCATTTGCTGCGCATACTGCGGCAAATCCCGACCGTCGCTACGGCTGCCAAACGCGCGCAGCAGGCGCGTCATATACAGTACCGGTTCGCGCAGCTTGCCGTCGGTGGCAGCGGCAGGCAGCATATCGCCAGCGCGCGCTTCTGGATCGAGCAGCACGGCGCGTACCACTGCTTTCAGCTCGCCGCGTTTGCCCTGACCATCGTCGGCAAACGCGTTCGCCACGCGCTGCACGTAAGCCGGTGAGGGATTACTTTTGACCAGTGCCTGGATCAGCCGGCTACCGATGAAGGGACCGACATTGGGGTGCTGCGCAATGTTGTCGAGCGCGGCTTCCAGATCGCGCGTTGCACCTTGCCCGGCCGGCAATACGGTGCCGTTCAACAGCGCTTTGGTGCCCGGTTCATGCGTGTCGTCACGCGACTCCATCGGCCCGGTGTAGTACTCATCGTTCATGCTTTGCGACGCGCTGCCCGCTTTGGTCGGATAGGTCCACCCGGTGAACGCCCGCGAAAATCCTTCAATCGTATCCTGCGAATAAGTCGCGGCCGGCTTGCCGCTGGCGTCCAGCACCGAGCTGCCGTCCGGGTTCAATTTAATGACGCCGACCGAAAACAGCTGCAGGATCTCGCGCCCGTAATTTTCGTTTGGCGAGGTGCCAGCGGCTAGATTGGCGCGGGCGTTATTTGCCATGTCGAGATAATTACCCATGGCGGGAGAGAGGCTGACGTCTTTTAGCAGCGTGCGATAGCTGGCAAATGCATCGTTGAGCAGAACGCGCTGATAGTTGGCGATGCCGGGACGACTATCAGTTTTGAGATTGCTGACGACAAAAATCTGCCCCAACGCAAACGCCAGGCGCTGGCGCAACTGGTCCGGTGCAGATAACGCATTGCGTAAAAAAGCACTTTGCACCACGTCCAGCGCATCGGCGTCGGTAAACACAGGATAATCGGTTACTGGTGCGGCAAACTGCTCGGTGAGCCACGCATCGAAGCCGAGCGTTTTTATGTGCGTGACGTCGGCAGCGCTCGGGCCAAAAGTCGCCTGCTCCAAAAAACGCGTTGCCGCGATTTGCGTCACGGGGATCGGCGGCGTGGCCGGTGTACCAGGCGCAACCCCGGCGGACGGAGCCGCACTGCTGCTATCGGACGTCGCAGCGGTTGTGCCACTGCCGCAACCAGAAACAGTCAGGCAGGTTAGTACTGCTAAGACAGTGGCACCAAGCAGCGAATTCAGGCGTCGCATCAGAACTTCCCCTTGAACTGCGCAACTGCCACCCGCTGAAACCCATGCGGCAGTGCGGTGCAATCGAACCTGTACCTTCAGATCCGGCCGCACTAATAATTTCTATGGAATAACCATTCTATAGAACAATTGTTACAGAGCTTTTAAATTTCGAGGGAAATTTTCAATGTCCGACGGATGTGTTTCAGGGCTGACTTTTGCGTTTGAGCAGTCCGGCGAGGTATTTGCCGGTAAAGCTGACCGGGTTCCTGGCGACCTGTTCCGGCGTGCCTGTAGCAATGATTTGCCCACCGCCAGCGCCACCCTCCGGGCCCAGATCGATCAGCCAGTCGGCCGTCTTGATGACGTCCAGATTATGTTCGATGATGACCAGCGTGTTGCCCTGATCGCGCAGCCGATGGATCACTTTCAGCAACAGGTCGATGTCGTGAAAATGCAACCCTGTAGTGGGTTCGTCCAGAATGTATAGTGTCCGGCCGGTATCGCGTTTGGACAACTCCAAAGAGAGTTTGACCCGCTGGGCTTCGCCACCCGATAACGTTGTGGCGCTCTGACCCAGCCGGATGTAGCCGAGCCCGACATCCAGCAAGGTGTGCAGCTTGCGCGCGATGACGGGTACCGGACGGAAGAATTCGTAAGCTTCTTCTACCGTCATGGCGAGCACTTCGGTAATGTTCTTGCCCTTGTAATGCACTTCCAGGGTTTCACGGTTGTAGCGTTTGCCATGGCAGACATCGCATGGCACGTACACATCTGGCAGAAAGTGCATTTCGACCTTGATCACGCCATCGCCCTGGCACGCTTCGCAGCGCCCGCCTTTGACGTTGAACGAAAAGCGTCCGGCGCTATAACCGCGTTCCTTGGCTGCGTTGACGGTGGCGAACAAATCGCGGATCGGCGTGAACAGCCCGGTATAGGTGGCCGGGTTCGAGCGCGGCGTGCGACCGATCGGGCCCTGATCGACCGAGATTACTTTGTCGAAATGTTCAAAGCCACTGATGGTGTCGTGCGCTGCGGGCTCTGCCTGCGAGCCATATAGATGGCGCGCCGCAGCGTGATACAGCGTATCGTTGACCAGCGTAGATTTGCCCGACCCGGAGACGCCGGTGACGCAGGTCAGCAAACCGACCGGCAGCTCCAACGTGACGTTTTTGAGGTTGTTGCCGGACGCGCCCGTAATCACGAACTGACGCTTCGGATCGGGCGGATGACGTTTCTTCGGCACTGCAATTTCAAGCGTGCCGTTGAGGTACTGCGCTGTTAATGACTTTTTATTTTTAAGGATTTCTTTTAGCGTCCCTTCGGCAATCACTTCACCACCGTGCACGCCCGCACCCGGCCCCATGTCGACCACGTAATCGGCGCAGCGGATTGCGTCTTCATCGTGTTCGACCACCAGTACACTGTTGCCGATATCACGCAGATGCTTCAACGTTGCAATCAAACGATCGTTGTCGCGCTGATGCAGACCGATCGATGGTTCGTCCAGGACGTACATTACGCCCGTCAGCCCCGAGCCGATTTGCGATGCCAGCCGGATGCGTTGTGCTTCGCCACCCGACAGCGTGTCGGCACTGCGTTCCAGCGACAGATAATCGAGGCCGACATTATTCAAAAAACGCAGGCGCGAGACAATTTCCTTGATGATCCGGTCGGCGATTTCTTTTTTAGCGCCTGTCAAGGTGAGGGTCTCAAAAAAGTGCAGCGTTTCGCGCAGTGGCGTGGCTGCAACTTCATAGATTGCCCGCTGCTGTACTCCATTGCCAACCTTGACAAAGCGTGCCTCGATGCGCAGCCGGGCACCAAGGCAGGACGGACATTCCTTCTCATTGATGAACTTGGCAAGTTCTTCCTTGACAGCCATCGAATCGGTTTCGCGGTAGCGCCGCTGCAGATTATTTACAACGCCTTCAAAGGCATGTTCGCGCACTACCGCACGACCGCGCTCATTGATATAAGTAAACGGAATCGACTGCTTGCCAGAACCGTATAACACCGCGTGACGTGCTTTTTCGTCGAGTTGCTCAAACGGTGCGTCGAGTTCGAAATCATAAAACGCCGCCAGGTTCGACAGCATTTGAAAGTAAAACTGATTGCGCCGGTCCCAGCCCTTGACCGCACCGCTGGCCAAAGACAGATTCGGAAACGCCACGATCCGTTTCGGGTCAAAAAATTCAATATGGCCGAGGCCATCACATTCCGGGCAGGCCCCCATCGGATTGTTGAACGAGAACAAGCGCGGTTCGAGTTCCTGTAGCGCATAGCCACACACGGGGCAAGCGAACTTGTTCGAGTAGACATGCTCGACCGCGCTATCCATTTCAAGCACTAGCGCGCGACCATCAGCCAGCCGCAGTGCGGTCTCAAAACTTTCAGCCAGACGCTGCTTGATGTCATCCTTTACCTTGATCCGGTCGATCACGACGTCGATGGTGTGCTTCTCGGCTTTTTTTAGTTTGGGTAGATCGTCGACATCATAAATTTTGGCCGCGTGGGTGCCACTCTGAATCCGGAAGCGCACAAAACCCTGTGCCTGCATCTGCTCGAACAGATCGACGTGCTCGCCTTTTCGATTTGCCACTACCGGCGCCATAATGATTAGCCTGGTGTCTTCGGGCATCGCCAGTACCGCGTCGACCATCTGCGAAACACTTTGTGCGGCCAGCGGATTTTCCGGGTGATCAGGGCAGTACGGTGTGCCGACCCGCGCGTACAACAGGCGCAGGTAGTCATGAATTTCAGTCACGGTACCGACGGTTGAACGCGGATTGTGCGAGGTGGCTTTTTGCTCGATTGAAATCGCCGGCGAAAGACCTTCGATCAGGTCGACATCGGGCTTTTCCATCAACTGCAAAAACTGGCGCGCATAGGACGATAGCGATTCGACATAACGTCGCTGACCTTCGGCGTACAGCGTGTCGAACGCCAGCGACGACTTGCCTGACCCCGACAAACCGGTAATCACAATCAACTTGTTGCGCGGCAGATCTAGGTTGATGTTTTTGAGGTTGTGCGTGCGCGCGCCTCGAATGCGAATTTGTTCCATGAACTGCTTTCAGCGTGGATTGTGCGATTCCGCGGTCGGGCGTTGCGTTGTCATAGCGGCAACCCCGTGATGGCGCGAACCAACCCGCTACTATAACGGAGTTTGTTGCGTCGGGCCGGCTGAGTACGCCACCTGCAAAGCCGTCTAACCGGGGCTGGGCGGGACAGTCGGTGGCAGCGTGCACGAAGATTGGAGGTGACCGGCTGACAATTGTCCGTGCGATAAGACAGTGTGCTGCACGCTGGCATCCTGATTGCTGCGCCAGCATTGCACCGTCACCTTTGCCATCGTGCGGTGCTGCCGCTGGCTTATAATTGCGGCCTCGTCAAAGATTCGCAGCCTTAACGTCCAAAATTTGGATGCAAAGATTCAGTAGTAGTAGTCGCGCTGGCTGTCCGTCAGCGCCGCACGGCCATCAAATTCAGTGGCAACCCCAGGAGAACTCAACATGGCATCGGTCAACAAAGTCATCATCGTCGGCAACCTCGGACGCGATCCGGAAACCCGCTACATGCCTAACGGCGAAGCCGTCACCAACATTGCGGTTGCCACCACCGAAAGCTGGAAAGACAAAAGTAGCGGCGAGAAAAAAGAACTCACCGAATGGCACCGCATTACCTTTTATCGCAAGCTGGCGGAAATCGCCGGTCAGTACCTTAAAAAAGGTTCTCAGGTGTATGTCGAAGGCCGGCTGCAAACCCGCAAATGGACTGACAAGGAAAACGTCGAGCGTTACACCACCGAAATCATCGCCGATAGCATGCAGATGCTCGGTAGCCGTCAGGGCATGGGCGGCGCCGCCGCGATGGAAGACGATTACAGCAGCGCGCCACCTCCCCGTCAGGGTGCGGTAGCGGGTGGCGGCGCAGGCACTGCCGCAGCCGCAGCCCCGCGCCAGGCGGCGCGGCCGGCACCGAATTTTTCGGATATGGATGACGATATTCCTTTTTAAAAAAGTCTGGATAGTTTAAAACGCAGCCCCGAACCAGGCTGCGTTTTTTATGGTCGGCCGCATTACGTTCGGCACTACTGCCGACCTCCGCGCGCGCAGATTGGCTTCTCATGATTCTCGTTACGGATGCTGCCCCGGTCTACCCCGGTGACGTTTTGCGCACCGGACAAGCGGTGCAACCCGCCACACATTTCATTGGCGACACGCAAGCACAGTAACTACCGAAATCCGTTGCAGTGACGTGACGCCACGCCACGACGATCGACTCGGGTCACCCGGGCGGAATTGTTTCCGAGTGAATCCGATGCGAATTAATAAAAATAGTAATAGTAGAACAATAGGTTTTATTTTCTATTTCGATGTACTTTTTACCATTTTTTTGATAAATTTCCTTCTGGCATTGTTAATAGAATTAATATTGTGCTCGAACAAAATGTCGCAACTCCATTGCGCGCAACATATCGTTTTTTTTAAGGAGTGACCTGTTGAAGTCCTACTCGAGATCTGCAGCGCACCACTTGCCAGCACCCCTACTCAATCTGAAAATGCGACAGAGCCGTGCCTGACTCACTCGTCGCCGTCACCTTGAACAATAAAGACAATCATCACGCGAACATACCCGGCGATGGTTCCATCGGGAGTTTGATGGAAGCTGCAGGCGACGCGGTGTTTCGACTCGATGCCCTCGGCCGGATTCGATATGCCAGCCGGCGGGCAGTCGACCTGGTCGGCGGCGACGCGGGACTGGCGGGTTCGATGCTGGCAGATCTGGCACTCGCGGCAGACCGCAGCGCTTTGGCACAAAGCATTGTTCAGGTCAGTGAATCCGGTCAGGCCGGCAAGGTCAGTGTGCGGCTTACGACGCGCAGGTCGGCGTTGTGGTTTGAGTTTCAGACCACCGCCTATCGCACGGCTGACGGTGCCAGCGAATTGCTAGCCGTGGGCCGTGACATTACCGAACAGCAGGCTACCGAACAACGTCTGCGTCATCTGGCTACGCACGATGGGCTGACCGGACTGCCAAACCGCTCACTGCTGACCGATCGCCTGCACATGGCGATTGCACAGGCCAAGCGCACCAGTCGCGGGTTTTCGGTGCTGGCGCTGGACCTTGACCGATTTAAAAAAATCAATGACGCACTTGGACATGTGATCGGCGATACCCTACTACGGGTTGCTGGGGAGCGCCTGCGAGAAACCCTGCGCACGGTCGATACGCTGGCGCGAGTCGGCGGCGATGAATTCGTGGCGATTTTGCCGGGTGCTACGACCGAGGCTGAAATTCAGACCGTCGCGCGGCGGATGATTTCGAACATGCAATTGCCATTTGAAATCGCTGGACATACCTTGTACGTCGGCGCTTCGATCGGTGCGGCCATTTATCCCGAGCATGGCGACGATGATGTACGCCTGCTGACACACGCCGATACCGCCATGTGTTATGCCAAGGACACCGGCAAGGCGCGCTGCGTGGTATACGACCCGCAAAAATTCAATCAGCAGGAATACGACGTATCGATGGAAGCTGCGATGTTCGACGCGGTGCGCAATGGCGAATTTTGCCTGCATTATCAGCCGATCGTAGACGCGGTGAGTTGTCAGATCCTCGGCTACGAGGCGCTGATGCGCTGGCTGCGGCCAGAGCAGGGATTAGTATCGCCGGTGCAGTTTATCCCCATGGCAGAAAGTAATGGACTCATCAATCTGCTGGGCGCCTGGGCGCTCAAGTCCGCGTGCATGCAGATCAAACGCTTTCAGGCAGCGGCCGGCCGGCCGCTGTATGTCTCGGTGAATGTCAGCCCGCGCCAGTTCCGTAACGATAATTTTCTGGAAGTGATGGATCATGCGCTGACATTGTCGGGGCTGGACGGCAGCGAACTGGTGCTCGAAATCACCGAAGGCATCCTGATGTCCGACCCGGAGCACGCCGAAGCGACCTTGAATCTGATCACCGCGCGCGGCGTGCGGATTGCGATCGATGACTTCGGAACCGGTTACTCATCGCTGGCGTATCTGAAGCGATTTCCAATCTCTACGTTGAAGATCGACCGTGCGTTCATTGCCGATTTGCCGGAGTCAGTCAAAGATGCGGCAATTTGTAACGTGGTCCTGAGTCTGGCTAGCCATCTGAACCTGTTGACTGTCGCAGAAGGTGTCGAAAACCAAGAGCAGCTGAAGTTTTTGGCGCGTCAGGGCTGCACCCTGATTCAGGGCTTTCATACCGGCGGTCCAATGACTGCCAACGCCGCCATCGCCCTGCTGCAGACCGACAATGCCAGGTCGGGCACGCTGTCAGCCTTACTGTGACGCGACAGTTGCGGTGAGCGACGTTGAGGGTCCTGCGGTCGACCCGCTCGCAACACTCGCGCTGCTGCGAGAGAGAATCCGCACACGCGGCGACCTGCCCGGATTTTCCAGGGTGGTCGGCGCAATTCTGGGGGCCATGCGCGGTGACGAAGACCGCGAGTTCAACATGACGCGCACGATTTTGTCCGATCCTGCGTTGACACAAAAAGTGCTGCGGTTGGCAAACAGTCCGATGTATGCGGTGTTCGGCCAGCAAATCAATACCGTGACTAAAGCGGTCGCGGTGCTGGGTACGGAATCAATTGGTCATATCGCGCTAGGCCAGAAGCTGATCGATGGCCTATCGGTTGCGTCACCTGATTCATCGGCAGCGCGCGCCGAAATGGAAAAATCAGTGCTGTCCGGTCATATCGGCCGTCAAATCGCTGCTCTGGCCAGCAGCCGCGATGCCGAGACGGCCGTGGTGTGCGCAATGTTGCACGCATTGGGACAGGTCATGGTGGCGTTCTATTTGCCGGAGCAGTGGCAGGCGTTGCAATTCCGCTGTACGACCCTGCATGTCACCGAAACCATGGCAGCCGGTACCATTCTTGGTCTCGGTCTGGACCAGCTGGGTCGTAGCGTAGCGCAACAGTGGGGCCTGCCGGCAAGCCTGGTCAATACTTTGATCGATGTTGCACCGGCGGAAACCGACGGCCCACTCGAACATGAAACCTGGCTGGCGACGGTAGCGACCCTTTCGCTGCGTTGCGCTGAAGTGGCGCATCACGAGGGCCCGCACAACGTTGCTGCGCTCGAACCGATTGTCCGTGCGTATGCCGACATGGTCGGGATCGAACCGACTCGACTGGTCGATGCGGTGCAGCGCGCGCGGCAGACCGTGCAGGAGGAAAATGCGCCTGCCAACGCAGGGAAGCACGCGGCGCCGACTGTGGTGCGCGTTGCGACTGGCGCAGGCGGCGCGACGCGCCATGCTGCCGGCCTACTGGCACGCGGTGTCGCCGAAATGCGTGAGATCGAACCGTCCGCCAGCACCGCGCAGTTGATGTCGATGGGGCTGGAAGTGCTGTTTAACAGTCTTGGCTGCAGCCACGGGGCGGTATTTCAGCGTTTCCAGGCAACCCGGCAAAGCGGCCAGCATGATCAGGTGCCGGACCGGCAGGATGCGACGCCTGAGGGCCGCTATCAGGTGCGCATGTGCCTGGGCGAGGGAATCCAGCCGAACGCTGCCGCACTGACTTTTGACGATGCTTATCGGCCAGATGTTTTTCATGCTGCGCTGGCAACCGACAAAATGATTTTTATCGATAACACGCGCGACGTGAGCTTTGCCAATCGTCTACCGCAGTGGTGGAAAAACGCATTGCCCGGCGCGATAGGGCTGCTCATTATTCCGTTGGTGGTACACCGCCATCCGGTTGGATTTTTGTACGGTGACTGGGACGGCGTCGGCATTCCCGCTAAGATCGATCCCGCCGGGATTATCTCGCTAAATGACCTGCGCGCACTGTTATGTGGGGTGCTGGAACGTCAGCGTCTGCTGCATGCCGACTGGAATCGCGGCCTTCGTTGATGGCGGGCAAAGACTCCCGCTAAACCAAATTTTGCAAATGGCGTCTGTTCAACAGGCGACGATTTTGCAGCACTGTTTGTAGCCCGGCCACCGTTCGAATTATGGCTCGGCACGATCGTCAATTCGGCCCGGGTCATGGCGGCGATGTGCACCACGTGCCTGGTGCACTCGAGGACTTTTTGTGCAGACTGTTCTGCCTTCGCCGACAGAAGGGCGAACAGCTCCTGCGGCTGCCGCACCAAAATGAACTGACGCACAGCAACATTTGATTCCGCAAGCAGCACTTTTACCGTACGCAGATTCAATTCGACCCTCTGCCCAAATCCGGCGGCGACTTTGGCGGTCAGGTCGGCAAATAGTTTGCGTTGGGTTTCGGCATATTTGATGGTGGCTGGTGTAACCGGTACAGCACAATAATGCCTGAACTTTTCCCGCCGAAGAATGGCGCCAGAGCGACGGGCGGTAGTTTTATTTGCGTGGGTACGTACTTGCTGGACCCGCAGCCCGCCCAAAGATTCGAGTAAACTTTTCAGGGTGGTTGAATGCATGAAGACGGAATTTTCTATTGCCACTCGCGTTCATGAATTTGCGGGGAGCAGCATTGGTGATGGGCACGTCGCAGCGAATGGAATCCTTGCAACGATGCTGCTATTGTGATGATTCCAATCACCGTCGGACCGACTATGGGACCTGTTTTCCAGTTGCTATCTACGCCCCGGCTGTTATTGCGGGAAATTACCGCGGGCGATGCGCCGGCACTCTTTGCGATCCATTCGGATGTCGAGGTGATGCGCTGGTTCGGCGCCGATCCTTTGAAGAAACCTGCCCAGGCTGATCAGCTTGCGGCACAGTTCGCCAGCGCTTTCACGGCCGGCACCGGATTGCGCTGGGCCATCGTGCAGCAAGCGAACCAGCAATTGGTCGGCACTTGTGGCGTGTTCCGCTGGAATCAAACGTGGCGCAGCTGCCTGCTAGGATTTGAGCTGGCCAGATCGATGCACCGTCGCGGTTACATGGGCGAGGCGTTAAGTGCAGTATTGCTCTACGCTTTTGATCGCATGCATCTGCATCGGATCCAGGCCGAAAGTCATGCGCGCAACCACGCATCAATTGCGCTACTGACACGGCTCGGCTTCCAGCATGAAGGCATCCACCGCCAGCAAGGCTTTTGGTCCGGTCAGTTTCACGACCTTAATTGCTACGCGCTCCTGCGGCCAGAATGGCGAGCAGAAAAATATTCGCCTGCGTGAGTACACCGCTCAAAACATATTGGGGTCAGAGTCAATTAAAATAACATTTTAATTTCCAATTCAAGGAATAAACGATGGCGCGTCAATCTCGTTTGGTGGTCCCAAACCAGCCGCATCACATCATGCAGCGCGGTAATGACCGCCAGGTGATTTTTCGTGACGATCAAGATCGCCGGATGTTGCTGGACTGGCTCCGCGAAGCAGCGCGTCAATTAAACGTGGCAATTCACGCTTATGTTCTGATGCCGAATCACCTCCATCTGCTGGCATCACCTGTCGACACGGATGGTTTGAGCAAGATGATGCAGTGGATCGGGCGCCATTACGTGCCTTACTTCAACCGAAAATATGCACGTGTCGGTACGCTGTTCCAAGGGCGGTTCAAAGCAATTTTGATCGAGTCGGAGTGTTATTTTTTGGTGTGCAGCACCTATATCGAATTGAACCCGGTGCGCGCCGGCCTGGTCGAAAACGCAACGCAATTTGTGTGGTCGAGTTATGCACACCACGCCGGGACCCGGTCCGATCCGCTGTTGACTGATCACGGTCTGTACTGGTCCCTTGGGAACACTCCTTTCCAGCGCGAAGCAGCGTACAGCGCCCTGGTCGAACAGGGCTTGACCGCCACACAAGTGGCAGCAGTGACCGATGCGACGTTCAAGGGTTGGCCATTGGGATCGCAGCCATTCAAGCATAGTTTGCAAAAGCGCTTGCAACGTTCGGTCGGACCGGGACAACGAGGTCGCCCGAAAAAAGTAAAATGA
>JAYVEF010000111.1:0-4597 GCA_043748965.1 Burkholderiales bacterium | reverse complement strand
GTGCGAGGAGGGGGACTCGAACCCCCACACCATTGCTGGCGTCAGGACCTAAACCTGGTGCGTCTACCAATTTCGCCATCCTCGCGGGAATGTGTGCCGGACAAAACAAAGGGCGACCCTGAAGTGATAATTCGGTCGCCCTGCGCTGCCCGTGTCACAGGCTGTTCAACTTCAGCGCTTGATTTTACTGGATTTTTTAACACCCTGGCGTGATTTTTGGCCGATGACATTGGCCAGGCTGGTGTCCAGCGTCATGCAATCAGCCCTCTACTGCCGCGCGTACCGGCTTCTTGACGCGGAACCAGGTAGCATACAGCGCTGGCAAAAACAGTAATGTCAGTGCCGTGGCTACGATCAATCCGCCCATGATGGCGACTGCCATCGGCCCCCAGAAAACCGACCGCGACAAAGGAATCATCGCCAGTACCGCTGCTGCTGCGGTCAGGATAATTGGCCGGCAGCGGCGTACCGCAGACTCGACGATCGCGTCCCACGGCGTGGCACCGCCGGCAATATCCTGTTCGATCTGATCGATCAGGATTACCGAGTTGCGAATGATCATGCCGAACAACGCGATCACTCCAAGTTGCGCCACGAAGCCAAATGGGCGATGCAAGATCAGCAGCGCCATCGCCGCCCCGGCCACGCCGAGTGGCCCGGTCAGAAATACCAGTAGCGCGCGCGAAAAACTGTGCAGCTGCAGCATCAGGAGCGTGAAGATGATGAAGATTACCAAGGGTACATTGGCGGCAATCGACTGTTGCGCCTTACCACTATCGGCGGCTGCGCCCGCTAGCTCAATCTTGTAACCAGCAGGTAGTCTGGCACGCAGATCGTCGAGCCTGGGATTGATCTGGCTCGACACGGTAGGCCCCTGAATCCCATCGGCGACGTCAGACTGCACCGTCACCGCCCATTCCCTGCCCTCGCGCCAGATCACGCCCGGCTCCCAAACAAAGCGTGCCTTGGCCAGTTGCGACAGTGGTACCGACTTGCCGCTAGCGGTTGGAATGTTAGCCTGATCCAGTGCCGAAATTGTCGAGCGCTCTTCCACTGGTTGCCGAATCACGATATCGATCAGTCGATTGCCGTCGCGGTACTGGCCGATGGTGGTGCCTGACAGGATGGTATTGGTCGCTCGCATCACGGCCTGCGAGGTGATGCCGAGCGCCCGTATTTTTTCCTGATCCAGATCGAGCTGGAGCACCTTCACTGACTCGTTCCAGTTATCGTTGACACCCACCGAATTGGGATTGACACGCATGATTTCCTTCACCTGATCGGCAATAGCGCGGACCTTGCTGACCTCGCTACCGGTAACCCGGAACTGCACAGGATAGGGAACCGGCGGACCATTCGGTAGCAGCTTTACGCGACCGCGAATTTCAGGAAAGCCAGTCTTGAAAGCAGCAATGATTTTAAGGCGTAAAACTTCGCGTGCTTTCAGGTCCTTCGGCAGCACTACAACCTGTGAAACGTTCGTCTGCGGAAAAATCTGTTCGAGCGGTAGATAAAAACGAGGACTCCCGGTGCCGACATAACTGGTAACGCTTTCGACGCCCTCCTGCCTCTGTATGAAGGCTTCGAATTTCTTGGCCTGTGCTTCAGTAGCGGCAAATGCCGTGCCTTCCGGCATCCATAATTCGACCATCAGTTCTGGCCGGCTGGAGTCGGGAAAAAACTGTTCCTCGATAAATTTGAAACCGTATACGCCCAGACCAAACGCCGCCAGCGTCAGCAAAATCGTCGTCTTGCGCCATTCAACACACCAGTTGACCAGCGCGCGAAAGCGGTTGTACAGCGGCGTATTGAACAATTCGTGATGGACATCAGCGCCAGCAACTGGTTTGACTTTCAGCAAAACATAACCGATGTAAGGCGTAAATACTACTGCGACAACCCATGAAATCAATAACGCTAGCGCGTTGACAGAGAACATTGAAAACGTATATTCGCCAGCGGCTGATTTTGCTAGCCCGATTGGCAAAAATCCTGCCGCCGTAATCAGCGTTCCGGTCAACATCGGCATCGCCGTCGACGTATAGGCAAATGTCGCGGCATCGAACCGTGAAAAGCCTTCTTCCATCTTGCGCACCATCATTTCGACGGCAATGATGGCATCGTCGACTAATAGTCCAAGTGCAATGATCAGCGCGCCGAGCGAGATTTTGTGCAAATCGATATCCAGAATCCGCATGAACAAAAAGGTAATCGCAAGCACCAGTGGGATCGTCAAGCCGACTACCAGGCCCGGCCGCACGTCGAGCCGGAACGGTTTGGTGTGCAAACCGAGTGCGAGAAAGCTGACCGCCAGTACGATCAGCACGGCTTCACGCAACGTACTGAGAAATTCACTGACCGACGAGGTTACCGCTTTGGGCTGATCGGCCACTCGCGACAATTCAACGCCGACTGGTAATTTGGCTCTGACAGCAGCCAACGTGGTTTCGAGGCTTTTGCCCAGCGCAATGATATTGCCTCCCTTTTCCATCGAGATACCAAGACCAATCACCTCCTTGCCGTTGTAGCGCATCTTGTCTCGCGGTGGATCACGAAGCTCGCGTCGCACGATCGCAAAATCACCCAGCCGAAACGTGGTGCCATTAGCGCGCAGTTCCAGGTTTTCAAGATCCTTGACCGTCATCAGCGCCCCGCTGACGCGCACCTGCAGATTGTCGGTCGGTGTCACGAGCACGCCAGTGCCCTCAACGGAGTTCTGTGCTGCGAGCTGTGTAACGATGGCGTCAAACGTGACGCCCAGCTGAGAGAATTTTTTTTGCGAAAATTCAATGGTGATGCTTTCGTCTTGCGCACCGAACACTTCGACTTTAGCGACCGATTTCACACGCAGCAGTTGCTGCCGCACGAAATCCGCGTAATCCTTAACTTCTGCATAGGTGAATCCTTCGCCGGACAGTGCCACGATCGATCCGTAGGTATCACCGAACTCATCATTAAAAAATGGACCCACGACACCGGCGGGTAACGTGCCGCGAATATCGCCAATTTTTTTACGTACCTGGTACCACGATGCCGCGGTTTCCTTGGGCGGTGTCGATTCGCGCAATTGTAAAATGATGAGAGTTTCGCCTGGCTTCGAATAGCTGCGAATCTTGTCGATATAAGGCGTTTCCTGCAGCTTGCGCTCAAGTTTGTCGGTGACCTGTTCGGCCATCTGCAGCGCCGTGGCGCCGGGCCACGTCGCGCGCACTACCATGGCGCGGAACGTGAATGGAGGGTCCTCGTCCTGACCGAGTTGCCCGTAACTCAGCATGCCGCCAATGACCAGCACCGCCATCAGGTAGCGCGTCAGCGGAATATGTTCGAGCGCCCATCGTGATAGATTGAAGCCGCCCTTCATTGCGCCGCTCCGACCGCGGCAGGACGGCGCAATGCAGCGTCGCGTTGCGCTAGGTCGTCATCGAGAATGGTTACTTTCTGGCCTGGTTTCAGCAGATTGACGCCGGCAATCACCACGGTTTGACCCGGAGTTACGCCACCTGCCAGCAGAATGTCGTTGCCAGACGGCCCGTCTATCTGCACGGGAACCAACCTGACCCGGCCGCTCTCGACCACCCACACAGCGCTCTGTAAGCGCTGCTGCACCAGTGCCGTCAGAGGCACCTTGATAAGCGCCTTGGGAATCTTGCTGGTAAAGGTAACGTACGCCGTCATGCCGAGCCGCACCGCGGCGTCGGCTGGCAGCGCAATTTTGGCCGCGTAGGTGCGCGAAGCTGGATCGGCAACCGGCGCCAACTCACGCAACTTGCCGGCGATAACCTTGCCAGGTTCGGCCCAGATATGCACTTGTATATCGGTCACTTGGCGCACCATATTGACTTGATCTTCAGGAATCCCGATCACTACATCCCTGTCTCTGGTCTGCGCCACGCGCACCACCGGAGTGCCTGCCGCGACTACCTGCCCCGCCTCGGCATCGACGCCGGTGACCACGCCATCCACGTCTGACACCAGCGTGGCATATCCGGTTTGATTGGACTGGTTCTTTGCGGCGGCGGCGGCTTGGTCCCATGCCGCCTGTGCGGCCTGAGATGCCGTTTGCTTGGCGTCGAGAATTGCCTGACTGACGAAATTCTTCGCACGCAGATCCTGGTAGCGCTGCAACTCGGCTTTGGCAAGATCGCGGTTGCTCTGTGCAGCTTTCAGTCCCGCCACTGCCTGCAGCTGTGCCAGCTTCAAATCCTGCGGGTCGAGTTGCATCAATACCTGGCCGCGCTTGACCATAGTCCCGACATCGACCTCGCGCGCGACGATCTTGCCGCCCACGCGAAAGCCAAGCCGCGATTCGATCCGCGGCCGTACATCGCCTGAAAATTCTGCCACCGTATCGGCGTTCCCGGCGGTCAGACGCAATACCCGCACCGGGCGAATATCCTCCGCCTTGTCGACTGGCTTCGAACAGCCTGCCATCAGCACAAGCCCGATCATCAAGGTGAGCAACGTACCGATGGTGCGCTGGCACTCGTGCGGACGGTTATTCGAGACGGCACTGGCACCGATGCCGAGAGAATCTAAGGATGCGTAAAGCGTGGCGACCACTGGAAATTCCTTTACTATTCGGGCTGGAAACGGCGTC
>JAYVEF010000110.1:0-4620 GCA_043748965.1 Burkholderiales bacterium | reverse complement strand
GTTCGTTTTGAAGCAATAAAGTGCTCCATCGGTATTTAACGTGACTAGGCCATAGAGACGTAACGCAAAAAACCTGGTCACGCCATGTTTCTTGGCTGATTGCCAGCGGGCGGTCAACACGATTGTGCCGAACGCGCGAAGATGCATTGCGTGCGATGCCCGTCAGTTCGTCGAAGCGCGGCACAATGCAAGAAATCGGTTGAGCCGGACCGACAGTATTTTGTGCGGACTCGTGACAATGGAAAATCGACGCTTTAGTATGGGTAACGGGGTATGCAGTTCTACCAGACGACGGGCTTCAAGAAAATCGGCAACGACCCAGCGAGACAGACATGCCAAACCAAGGCCTGCCGCTGCAGCGTATTTGACGGCTTCGGAGCTTCCGAATTGTCCTGCAGACCGTAGTTGATCAAGATGGGGAAGCAGTGCGTCTGCGGCCGCGTCGCGGGTGCCCGACCCGGGCTCTCGTAACACCCATTCAGCTTCTTGCAATGCTTTTTTTGAGACCTTACCTGCGCTTGTCCCATGCAGGATCGGGTGACTCGGAGCACACGCGATAATCAGCCGGTCTTCTAACCAGCTCTCGACCTGGAGGCCTGGTTCCCGGCACGGCCCTTCTATCAGGCCGACATCGACTTCGAAGTCTGCCACCGCTTTCGCCACGTCAGACGAATTGAGAATAGTCACGCGCGAACTGCCTGACATCATTTTCCCGTTAGCCAGTAGGTCCGGTAGTACGTAGGTGCCAATAGTCGTGCTTGCAGCAATGTGCAATCCGCCGCCGGCTGCACCTTCGCCGCCGATAAACTGCGTTTCGATCGTCCTTGCCGCGTCGAGCATCTGTCTGGCCAGTGGCAACAACATGCGGCCATTGTCGTTCAGGTGCAGCCGCTTGCCAGCCCTATCGAACAATCGGGTCTGAAGCAGGCTTTCAAGTTCGTTCACGGCTGCGCTCGTTGCAGATTGCGAAAGCGAGATTGTACTTGCTGCAGCCGTGGTGCTGCCATTGACGGCTACTGCGACGAAGATGTGAAGTTGGCGTAACGTCAGGTGCATCGGTATTTCCTTATGCTAGCGTTCGCTGAGATTCTCACAGTCATCACAAAATCCGAATAGTGTCAGCCGCGGAATGTAGCTTACCGATAAAACAGGTTGATCTTAGCAAAAACATGCGCTTTGTCAGATTTTCTTGCGCTGGTATCGTGACTGTAATTACTTGATTTCACACCTTTCCCCTGAAATCTATTCGGAATGCCAGGGTTATCAATATCGATGGAGGAAACAATGGGTATCGTCATTGCAGCAAGATTCAGCGGTCAGGATGAAGCGTCCACAGCGTCGCAGACATTGCAAAACGCAGGTAAGGGAACCGATGCGATCAGTACCTTTTTTATGAATCCCTCGGGGCAGCACGATGTCTACGCATGGGGCGGCGACTGCAAATCGTCGCCGAGCGCCAGCACAGGTGGACGAGGCGCTGCGGTTGGAGCGGCTGAAGGTGGTGTGCTCGGTGCCGTGGCGGGTATTGCAGGCGTGCCCGTGATCGGCCCGCTAGCACCGATGATGGGGGCCTCGCTCGGCGCATATGTCGGCTCGATGGTAGGCGCGATGGCGTCATTGAAAGAATGTGGGGACACCAGTGTTGACAACGACTATGTCGGCATGGAACGGCCTTCCGGAATGTTCGTAGCAGTCCAGACCGACGGTGATCTCGATGAGGCATGCGTGATCGCGATTCTTCGCGACTGCCAGGGTACCGGGATCGAACGCGGAATCGGCCATATCGTAGGCGGAAACTGGATCGATTTTGATCCACTGAGCACGCCTTGCGTCATTGACGGGTCGACTTCAAAATGACGATCTGCCGCATCACCCTGGCAGAGCTGTTATCGGTCTGACATGATTATCGAGAGCAAGTGGATTAGCAAGAAGTCCGGTTGAAAGGTTCTGTCACTTCTGCGATTCGTCGACCACCAGGCACGGTGCATGAAAAAGGTTGCCGCGCCACATGCCCGCAAGAGTTTTGGTGACGACTATTATCCAAAAACAGACGACCGCTACCGTCATGAGCAATCCGAGGACTTCGAAGACACGAAACGCGGTGAGGTGGAAAAGGGTCAGGCTCGCCGATGCAAAAACTCCCAGTGGAAACGTGAAGCCCCACCAGCCAAGGTTAAATTGCATCCCATCACGCCAGTACCGCAGCGTCAGAATGATCGCAATGATCAGCCACCATAAGCCGGCACCCCACAACAACAATCCGACCAGAAGACCGAAGTCGCGTGCCATCAGTGCTGTGCTTGCAAAAGGCGCACTTGCAAAAGTTGTAGTTGCCGCCTGTCCAAGCGACATAATGCCAAGACTGCCGGTTCCGATGGGGCCGAGGGTAAGCCAAGAGGCTGCCGCCATATCACGGTGGGGTAGTTTATGGAGAGCGAGGCGAAGAAACACCAGCGTCAGAATCGAGAACGCCAGCGGCACTGATACGGCCCAAAGGAGGTAGCCAGCGCCGATCATGAGTTGAGCGGCAAATGGATCCAGGTGCGCCGCGATAAGGCGGGCGCTGGATGCCGTCACTTCAGGTGCAACCACGGGCAGCAACCAGAGCGCGGTAATCTGTTCTACGGAATGTTTTTGTGTCGTGAACATTCGGTACGGTATGAAGCAGGCGATCGTCAAAGCAAGCAACGCATCAACCCACCATAAATACGCTGCGAGGTGCGCAGCAAAACCTCCGAACAGCGGGCCTCCGAAGATGACCGTGCCATTGATGATCGGAATCAAACCCATGGGAATTGTCCCGAGAAACAATGATTGCACGGGATGATCCAGCATCGGCTTGATTGTCTCTGCGAAAAGCATCATCCGGCACGCCAGCATTGTTGCGAAAAACAGATAAAGCGCTGAATCGAAAATCCAGAGAATTCGCGCCACCATCACTTGTCCCGGCAGTTGTACCGGCGAAGCGACCAGCAGCAAATAGACGATTCCGGTTCCCATCGTCATGGCAAACCAGTTTGGCGTGAACTGACGTATGGCCTGCCAGGGATCGCGCAACCGATGGAATGGGCGATGCCGCATGACCAGTTTGGAAAAATCGGAGAATTCTGAGCTCGCCATCGTGCGCCACCTTGATATTTTTTGGTAGCAACATCATAAACCTGCAATGTAATGCGTGGCAGCGATTACGACGCTTTGCGACCCTATCATTGAGGCTAACTGCCATCGGCTACCCAAGAACGGGAAGGGCAGGCTGAGTATCTCCGGCGTCAGTGCTACCAGCTCGGCCAGGAAATGTAATCGAGAAGTCGAAAGCCGCCGAGCGCAAGACCGCTGCAATAAAAAAACAGCCGTCAATTCCTGCGACTGCACCATGAGCACACCTGTGGATAACTTCTCCCGAAAGTGCGTTGCTTGGTCTTATTAGGCGCTGACTAAAATAACGTGGGCTCGGGTTAAAGAAGTTTCTGCCGGATCACAAAGGAACGCCTCATAGCCTCAATATGAACCGCACCGGATTTTGTGGAGGCACCAACATTTGAGAGAATGGTGCCATGAACAAGAAGCCAAGCAAATTTTCACCAGAGGTCCGGGAGCGCGCAGTACGCCTGGTACGCGAGCAGCGTGGCGAACACCCGTCGATGTGGGCAGCGATCGAATCGATCGCGCCGATGATTGGCTGTACACCGCAGACGCTGTTGGAATGGGTCAAGCGTGACGAAGTTGATCGCGGTGTACGCGATGGCGTGAGCACTGACGAGCGTGAACGCATCAAGGCGCTGGAGCGGGAAGTCAAGGAGCTGCGCCGGGCCAACGAAATCCTGAAGGTGGCCAGCGCTTTTTTCGCCCAGGCGGAGCTCGACCGCCGTTTCAAATCCTGAAGTCTTTCGTCGATCAGCATCGCGATGCTTTCGGGGTCGAGCCGATTTGCAAAGTTCTGCAGATCGCCCCATCGGGATACCGGCGCCACGCAGCACAGCTTCGTGACGCCTCCAAACGTTGTGCCCGTGCCAAGCGCGATGAAACGCTTCAGCCGGAAATCAAGCGCGTCTGGGAGACCAACATGCAAGTCTATGGCGTGCCGAAGGTCTGGAAGCAGATGAATCGCGAAGGATTTGCGGTAGCGCGCTGCACGGTCGGCCGGCTGATGAAGGTGCAGGGATTGCGGGGTGCGGTGCGTGGCAAACAGGTTCGCACGACGATCCCCGACATGACGGTTGCGCGCCCGCAGGACCGGGTCAACCGACAGTTCACGGCGGATCGGCCGAACCAGCTCTGGGTATCGGATTTTACGTATGTCTCGACGTGGCAGGGCTGGCTCTACGTGGCGTTCGTCATCGATGTGTTTGCTCGCCGCATCGTCGGCTGGCGTGTCAGTTCATCAATGACCACGGATTTCGTTCTGGACGCACTTGAACAGGCACTGTACGCCCGCCAGCCAGGCAACGACGGTACTTTGATACATCACTCCGATAGGGGGTCGCAATATCTCAGCATTCGCTACAGCGAGCGACTCGCCGAGGCCAAGATCGAGCCATCGGTCGGCAGCCGGGGCGACAGTTACGACAATGCGCTGGCTGAAACGATCAACGGCTTGTACAAAGCAGAATTGATTCACCG
>JAYVEF010000109.1:0-4629 GCA_043748965.1 Burkholderiales bacterium | reverse complement strand
ATTTTCGCTGGCGCCGAATCCGCTTTCAGGTACATCTGCGGATTTGCGCGAAACTTCGTCAGGCAACCAGCGCTGCAAAAGCGATAGGCATGTCCGTTGTAATCGGTCGCATGGGTGTGGCTGCTGACCGTCATTCCGCACACCGGATCAATGGCCGTCGATGCCGACGGATGGTCCGCGTGCGCTGCACTGCCTGCGATAGGGAATTTATCGTTCATGAAAAGTGCTCCTTGCGGTCGGCAGGTGACTACCGTTTCCCCATCACCCAGTGTGGGGATGGGGCAGGCAGAATTACTTTACTGCAGGCGGCGAGGCCGTCAAGCGGTGCTTGTCAATCCACTGTTCAAATTCAGCGATTTCCGCCTTTTGCGCCGCAATGATTTTTTTCGCCCTGTCGCGCATCGTCGGATTCTTGCCGTGGTCGAGCTCCATTTGCGCCATGTCAATCGCGCCTTGGTGATGGAGGCGCATCAAGGTGGCGAAATCATGGTCGGGGTCGCCGCTCATGGTCATTGCCTGCATTTTTGCGTGCATGCCGGTCATCGACTGCATCATGTCGCCGCCACCCATCGCATGTTTCATGTCGCCGCCACCCATCGCATGTTTCATATCGCCGCCACCGCCCATCGAATGCGTCGTGTCGCCGCCACCCGGCATGCGGGGGAGGTTTCCCTTGGTTTCGGCATCCCTGGACGTCATGTCTTTCATTGGCATGGCTGTTGGTGAGGAGGGCGTTGGACTACTTGCGGAGACGCCAGCCGATTGCGCCAGGGCAAGTGATGGAAGATTGCCCGCAGCAATTGCAATGATCGCTAAACGTACCCAGCGTACGGCAATTTTATGTGCTGGTTTCATGGACGGCCTTTCGTGTGATTTCGGGAACCTTAGTAGATACCCAATGAATTTGCAAATTCGTGCGCTACCGCACACTATTGCAATATAAATTCGATGGGAGGTTCACGGGTTTTTGAAAAAACGAGCTTTTCAGAAGGCTCACCGGACTAACCTGTGCGGTAGAAATACGATCGCTACCGATCAGCGTTCGAACCTATTTGATTCGCAGTGTTACTTCGCTCGCTCGGGTCGACGCGCGGCGGGACATTCAGCTGCAACTATGCGTGCTGGTCGAACAAAAAAGCGCCCGAAGGTCTCCCGCGATAAAACTTTCGCCCCCTTACTTTGCTAGCTGCAATGTTGTGACCGTCAGCGCGCCGCCAGCTTTTTCGGCAACGAACTTGATCTTGTCGCCGACCTTGACCGACGCCAGCATGCCACTATCCTTGACGTGAAAAACCATCGTCATGCCCGGCATTTGCAGATTGGTCAACGGTCCGTGCTTGATCGTGATCTTGCCGGCATCCTTGTCGATTTTTTTAACCTCGCCCTCTGACATGGTGTCGGTTGCTGCTGCGGAAGCGGCTATGGCCGGTGTCATTTTTGCTGGTGTGTCGCTGGCTGAAATTGCTGCAAAGGCTGCAACCGGCAAGGTGACAATCAATGCAAGCAGTGCGAGCGGGGCGACGGTTTTATTCAATGATTTCATAGGGGTTCCTGGACGGTGAGTTGTGCGACCAAGATACCCTGGCCACCTATCATTTAATTGGGGATCGTTGAAGCAAATCCCAGTTATCAGGTTAAATTGTTACAGAGTTATTTGACAGCGATCTTGCCGCGCATGCCCGCTTCAAAATGCCCGGGTTGCAAGCACGCGAAGTCGAATGTGCCGCGCTTGGTAAACTTCCAGACCAGTGCACCGGTCTTGCCCGGTTCTACTGATACCTGATTCGGATCGACGTGCTCCATTTCCGGGAACTTCACCATCAGCGCGGCGTGCTCTTTCAGTTCGGCGATCGACCCGAGCACCATTTCGTGCTTGATGTTGCCAGTATTCTTGACAATGAATTTAATCGTTTCGCCGCGCTTGATCGAGATGGTCGACGGCGTGTAGCGCATGGAATCGTTCATGTCGACTTCCATCGTGCGCGCCGCTTTCGCCGCGTCACCGGGCTCGCCTAAAGCGGCTGCGTGATCTTCGGCCTGGTCAGCTTTTTGCCCGTGGCCGTCTTGATGATGCCCCGCGCCAGGGTGTGCCGTGGCGTCGATTGACAGCAAGCCAAAGAACAGTGCGAAAATTGTCAGAACCGATTTGATCATGCTTTTTTCTCCAAAATAGTGCTTGCGCACGGAAAGGTTTGCACGCTTCAGTGGCTGCCGTGGCCGCTGCCTTTTCGCACCGTCAGTACTTGCTCGCCAGGTCTTACCACGGTCATGTGTTGTCCCGGTGCGCGCACGACAGCCGGCATCTGGTTATCGTCGCCGCGCCACTCATACGCCAACGTACCGGCAGGATGCTTGTACCAGCCCGGATCTTTATAGTCGTTGCGCGCCAGGCCTTTGCGTATCTTCACCGTGGTGAACATGCCGCCCATTTCAATGCCGCCGAACGGTCCCTGACCCGTCATCATCGGCAGCGTATTGTCGGGTAGCGGCATTTCCATGTCGCCCATCGACCCCCCCTTGTCACCCATCACCATGTAGTCCGGTACCAGCTTGTTGAGCTTGCTCAACACGTCTTTCTGATCGACGCCGATCATGGTGGGCACATCGTGTCCCATTGCGTTCATCGTGTGGTGTGACTTGTGGCAATGCAGCGCCCAGTCACCCGGATCGGTGGCATCGAATTCGATCGCGCGCATCTGTCCCACGGCGATGTCGGTCGTCACCTCCGGCCAGCGCGAACCGGATGGCGTCCAGCCGCCATCGGTACCGGCCACAACAAACTCATGACCGTGCACGTGGATCGGATGATTGGTCATGGTCAGATTGCCGACCCGGATTCGTACCCGGTCGTTTTGCGCGCACACGAGCGGATCGATGCCGGGAAACGTGCGGCTGTTGAAAGTCCACAGATTGAAATCGAGCATGGTGCTGGTCTTCGGCGTAAAGCTGCCCGGGTCGATATCGTAGGCATTGAGCAGAAAGCAAAAATCCCGATCGACCCGATGCATCGACGGGTCTTTGGGATGCGTCACCCAGAAGCCCATCATGCCCATCGCCATCTGTGTCATCTCGTCAGCATGGGGGTGATACATGAACGTGCCGGGACGCTTGGCAATGAAGTCGTAGACGTAGGTTTTCCCGGGCTGAATGCCGGGCTGGGTCAGACCGGTGACACCGTCCATGCCATTGGGCACGCGCTGGCCATGCCAGTGGATGCTGGTATGTTCGGGCAGCTTGTTGGTGACAAAAATACGTACCCGATCGCCTTCGACCACCTCAATCGTCGGGCCCGGTGACTGACCGTTATAGCCCCACAGGTTGGCCTTCATGCCAGGGGCGAGTTCGCGCACGACTGGCTCGGCGACCAGATGAAATTCCTTGACGCCGTCTTTCATGCGCCACGGCAGGGTCCAGCCATTCAACGTCACCACCGGATGGTACGGCCGCCCATTGGCGGGTTCCAGCGGTGGTTGGGTCGAGGCCTTATCCATCGTCGGTGCTTCGGGCAACGACGCGGCGCCGACCCGGGAGACCAGTCCGGCACCGAGTGCGACAGCACCGGCACCGCTCATGAAATGTCTGCGTGAAACCATGTCGATTTTCCTTTGGTGAGAGCCAGCTATCGACCCGACTGTTCGGCCAGGCCTGCCGATGTCGGCGCAGCGCTGCCGTCCGACATCGGCTTGCCGCCGGTTTGCGCCATTTGCAGGTTCGACTCGGCAACCCAGAAGTCGCGCGCGGCATCGATCGATTCGGTCACGCTCATGACCTGCGCGCGTGAATCGGCCAGCAGCGTAAAGACACCGATCAGCATGCCGTTGTAACGCAACATCTGCTCGTCGGAAATACGCTTTTTAAGCGGCACGACCTCGTCGCGATAGTGCCTGGCGATGTCGTACGTGCTGCGATAGTCTGCATACGCCTGGCGCACTTGCGAGCGCGCATTGACGGCCGTTTCTGCAGCCCGGTCGACTGCTTGCATGTAGATCGTTTCAGCTTTGGCCACGCGCGCTCCGCCCCAGTCGAATAGCGGTATCTGCAGTTCGATCGTATAGCCCTTTTCGCGGCCTGGTTCTTGCCGATACGAATTGCGGTTGTAGCCGACATCAAGAATATTGATGAATCTGGTTGCCTGCGACAATCCGAGCGAGTCGGCCAGGCCACCCAGCTCCTGGCGCGCCATCATGACGTCGAGGCGATTTTGCATCGCTTGCGCTTCGATGTCGGTGGCGTCCTTCGGACTCTTCGGCAGATCTGGCAGCCGCTCGGGCAGCTTGAAGTCATTTTGCTCACCGGTCAGGCCGAGCAAGCGCGTGAGCTTCTCGCGCTCTGCAGTGCGCAACTGGCGCGCACGCGCATACTGTGCCACCGCGTCGGCGTAGAACGACTGCTGACGCGCTTGCTCAAGCTTGCTCCAATTGCCTACTTCAGCCATTTTGCGTGCGAGCTCGGCCCCGGCTTGCGCCGAATCCTTGACCTGTTCCATGTAGGTGACCTTCTGCTGCGCCGCAACCGCAGAGAAATAGCTCTGACGCGTCGCGTCCGCCACCCGCAGCGCATCGCTGGCCGCCCGCAGCTGCGCCTGGGCGACATAGCGACGATGGATGCCGGTTGTGATCGGCATCGTCA
>JAYVEF010000108.1:0-4679 GCA_043748965.1 Burkholderiales bacterium | reverse complement strand
CGTCCATCATCTGGCCGGTTTCGTCGTGCGAAGCGACATTGATGGTACTGGTCAGATCGCCATCCGCGACCCGTCTGGCAATCGCGACCGCGACCGACAGCGGCTTGGTAATGCTACGGGTCGCCTGGTATGCCACCAGCACGCTCAGGGCGCTGGCGATTAACGCCAGGATCAAAATCAGTGCCTCGGTTTGCGTCGCCACTTCGCTCGATGCGTTGCCGGTCTGTTCCATCTGCTCGTTTTGAAATTTAACAAAATCATCCAGCGCAGCAAAATATTTGGTCTGCAATGGCCGTACCGAAAACAGTAATTTCAGCATGCCCTCGTCCTTGCTGTCGGCTGCAATCAGTGCGACGAAACCGTTTTGCAGCCCCAGAAATTTGTCGCGAATCGTCGTGATCGCCTTGAGCCTTTCGCGGCCCTTGGTATCGGTGATGATCCGGTTCAGATTGGCGATCGATTCGTTGTTACTAGCGGTGACGGCCTGAATGTTGGTCAGCTCATTTTTGATCTGGGTCGGGTCCGTCATGATCAACACGCTGAGCATGCTGCGCGAAACGTCATTCAACTGCGCTTTGATCTGATTGGCGATTGCGGTCTTTGGATAACGGTCCTTGACAAGAATTGTGATTTCGCTATTCAGGCCGCTGATCCGGATGTAGGCGAGACTTGCCAGCAGGATCATCAGCGCGATTACCACGCCGAAGCCGAGGGCCAGTCGTTGACCGATACGCAGCGATTTGAATCTCATGTGGTTTGAATCCGTTCCAATCACTTTATTGAAAATCCTGCTCCGGTAGCTGTAGTCCGGCAGTAAGCAGTGCGGCAACTCCCGTCACGGGCGCACGTCAGGCCAGTTGGCATACGCACATGCCGTCGCATTAAAGATAAGTGCGTAAGACACTGACGGAATTTTAGCGTGCGCGTATCTTCAAGTACTACAGAATTTGGTTCTGTTGCAAAATAAAAACATCGCCTATGCGCCCGGCGTCGTTTTCTGGTTGATTCGCTTGACGTCGTCATCGTCCCGATGGCGCAAAACTGTGCCAGCACGCTCAGCCGAAGGCACGTTCAAATGGGATTGGCGAATTGCTGGGCCACGACACCCGTGGTGGCACGCGCGTGCATCTCAACTGGTTGCGCGCTCAACGCTTAATAGGCAACGATTTCCTGACTTTGGCACGCCAGAGTGCATTTTTGGCGCAGCGATGGATTTCGCCATGGAGCGTGCCGTGGATATGGGAACAGCGGCCAGCCAACGCGCCATTGGTTCTAAATGTAGCACTTGGTCATATTTGGGCAAACCTTGTCCCAAGTCCGCAGGCGAGGCCCGATCGATGAAAGTTTTTGCATCGCCGCCTCAATGTTTGCAGCTTGCACAGAGTGAAGCGCTGCGATGGGAGCAGCGCCGAATACCGGTTGGTTCGGCAAACTTATTGAAACTCGATCGTGGCTGCGCTCAATAATTCAGGGTTGCGTACCGCCGCCGACGGCCGCAGTCCCTTTGGTGCGCTGCGCTATCGATAGCGGCATACCGATATTGGAATAGCACATCACACGTCCAATTCAGTTACCATCTCCCCTCTGGAGTGTGGCGCTAGTCGGCGTACGATTGCGGCAGCCGGACAGTAGTCAGCGCCGATTGCTTGCCGCACCTTTATTTTCATTGAACCCAATATGACCGTAATCAATTCGAGTGCCACTATCGACCTGTGCGCCGCGCAGCCCGTCTCACAAAAAATTCGTGAACGGATCACGGCGCGCGCCCGGCGCTACCACGCCAATGACAACATCGCAGAGTTCATCCAGCCGGGCGAGCTCGACGCCTTGCTGACAGAAGTACAGGGCAAGCTGGAAGGCGTACTGCAAAGTCTCGTCATCGATACCGTCAGCGATCACAATACCCAGGATACCGGTAGACGGGTCGCCAAAATGTTCATCAATGAAGTGTTCCGTGGCCGTTATGTGCCGATGCCGGCGCTGACCGAGTTTCCCAACGCATCGCATCTGAACGAACTGATGATCATCGGTCCGATCACCGTGCGCAGCGCGTGTTCGCATCACCTGTGCCCGATCATTGGACGTATTTGGATCGGTGTGATGCCCAACGAACATTCGAACCTGATCGGCCTGTCGAAATATGCGCGGATTGCCGACTGGATCATGAGCCGGCCCCAGATTCAGGAAGAAGCCGTGGTACAGCTCGCCGATGTGCTGCAAGAAAAAATCCATCCAGACGGGCTGGCTATCGTCATGGAAGCCGACCATTTTTGTATGCACTGGCGCGGCGTCAAAGACATGGATTCAAAAATGATCAATAGTGTCATGCGCGGCTCTTTTCTTAAAGACGCCAACTTGCGACGCGAGTTTCTGTCGCTACGCAACGGTATCCAATAACCCAGGAGTCATCATGCTGGTTCGTTTGCTATATGCCAGTCGCGCGGTCGACAAAAATTCTGTTGATCTCGTCAATTCAATCATGGCGCAGGCGCGCGTGCACAATCCGCCACAGGGTTTGACCGGCATCCTGTGCTACAGCGGTGAAATTTTTATTCAGGTGCTGGAAGGAGGGCGCGAGGCGGTCAACGCACTGTATGCCCTCATCCTACGGGACCAGCGCCACCGGGATGTACAACTGTTGCAATACGACGAAATCACCGAACGCCGTTTTGGCGGCTGGACCATGGGGCAGGTCAATCTGGCCAAGCTGAATACGTCGGTTCTGCTGAAGTATTCGGAACTGCCGGAGCTCAATCCGTTCGTTGTATCGGGCGCCGTATCGATGGCGCTGCTGGATGATTTGATCGCGACCGCATCAATTTGTGGTCGGGCATGATTATTTCTATGGCATCGTTACTTTAATTGGAGAAGTGTTGGCTGGCGCACAGAGCGCGCGTCATTGAATGGGCAAAATCGGGACGTATAATTTCAGCCAACCGAAGAAGAGTCCATCATGAAACCATCCGACAAAGTACGTTCGAACGGCGCTTTCCTTGCCAGCGCCGTTTTAACGCTGCTGCTGTTTGCTGCCGGCGCCTCGGCGCTTGCGGATTGGATGCCGGATGGAAATGAATTGCCGGTGGACATTTCAGCGCCTGCTGATTGATTTGTAGTACGGTCGCAACGCCGTCGCGCCTTCGAGGTCCGGTTAGCTGGAATACAGTCCGCGACTACGGCCGAACAGTCGGATCAATCCCAGTAAGCTTTCAATAGTCGGTGTAGCGACACCGACGATTTGACCGATTTCTTGCACAGCCCCGACTAGTGCATCGATTTCAAGCAGTTTCCCCGCTTCGGCGTCTTGCAGCATGGATGTTTTGAATGCGCCCAGTCTCCGTGTCACCAGCATTCTCTCCTCCCCGCTCTGCGCGATCGGACAACCGATCCGTGCGCCGATATCTGCCGCTTCCTGCATCGCTTTAAGGCAGTACTCCCGCACGAACACGTCATCGAGCACGCAGTCTCCGGTGGCGCCGGTCAGCGCCGAGACCGGATTCATGGTCATGTTGCCCCAGAGTTTGTACCAGACGTCGGTGCGTATCGCGGCGCTGGCCTCGGCATCGAAGCCGGCGGCGCAAAGCAGAGCGACCGTATCGCGCAGACGGATGGAATCGCCACCGGTTGCTTCGCCTAAAATAAGCCGATTGCCGAACCCCGGGCGAATCACACCGGGCTCGGGCGAACTGCTGGATAAGTGCACCACACAGCCTAAAATTCTCGACGCTGGGATTGCTCGCGTCAGCGCACCATCCGGGTCCAGCGCCTGTAAGCGCAGACCGGCGTGCGGCAGTTCGGGACTATCGAAAAACCACCACGGCACGCCGTTCATAGCCGTCACGACGACTGTCTCGGGACCGAGCAGGGGCGCAATGTGTTGTGCTACGTCCGCCAGTGCGGTCGCTTTGACAGCGATGACCACCAGATCCTGCGGACCGAGTCGCGCCGGATCGCTTTCGGCGCGCAGGATTTCGGTACGCAGTCCGGTCTCGGTAATCAGCCGCAGGCCATGTGCGGTAATCGCCTCAAGGGTGCGGCCTCGGGCGATTACACTAACGCTGCAGCCGTGCCGAGCAAGACGGGCAGCGACGAGTCCGCCGACGGCGCCGGCGCCATACACGGTGACGTTGATATTCGACTGGTTCATGCATGTCCGATCAATGTTGAAAATGTCACCGTTAAAAGCTGTGACATCGGTCGGCGATCTGCGCGGTAGTCCATGTCGTTAGCTCGCGCTATCGGAATGCAATGCGAGACCCGGGTTGTCGTCCCAATAAAAAATGCCGCGTCAAAAACTGGACGCGGCATCGGAGCGCACGATGGCTCTTACAGCGATTTTCTGCCCGTACGGTCAAGCCCCGCCCGCCGCATCCGGTAGTACAACATTAACGTCGAGTATCTCGAGATTTCCCTGCCTGTCGAGCGAAATCTTGATATCGTCGGCATTGACTTTGGTGTACTTTGATATCACCGCGATCAATTCCTTGTGCAGTGCCGGCAAAAAATCCGGTCCGGCGCGTCCATTGCGTTCGCGCGCGATGATGATTTGCAGACGCTCCTTGGCAGTGTTGGCTGTTTTCGGCTTGTTGGCGAATAAAAATGAAAGAAGGGCCATCTTACTTTCCCCTGAAAATTCGCTGCAGCAGACTCGGCTTTTCGTACGTCGTGAAGCGCAGCGGCAC
>JAYVEF010000107.1:0-14424 GCA_043748965.1 Burkholderiales bacterium | reverse complement strand
CTGCCTCGTCATCGGTTTTGGCAGCTTTGCGGGCGCTTTCGAGCTGTGCAAGCGATTCACCGGCGCTGATACGGGTCGCTGTCAGCGTATCGAGACGCTGCACCAGCGCTGCCGGCAGCGGTATCGATTCCGGATGCAACTGCGCGTCGATGTAACGTTCGACGCCGATCTGAGTAACGCGCTCGATATCGCCGGATTTCGGACCATAGCCCAGCCGGTTCAATACGTGCAAGGCACGCTCTTCGGTACCGAGTTCGCGCGCATGGAGAGCGCCACAGGCGCCCAGCGCCAGGCCTGTCAGCAGCAATCGGAAAGACCATTTCACGGTGCGCTCCTGTGCGACGCCACGGCCGCGAACGGATTACTAAAAAAAATTGCCGGTAGCGTGGGATCGGTGCCGGCATGCTGCGCCGCTGGCACCGAGCGCATCAGGTCAGCTGCGAGGCGAGAGCGATACGTGCAGCCGAATCCGCTCGCCCGGATCGTAAGGCATGACGCTGGTGTAGCTGCGGCCATGGTATTCGTAGGTGACTGCGTAGCCGTTGTTGCGCGACTCCCAATGATCAACCCGGCGGCATTGCTGCACCGGGCGTTCGACCACGTTGCCGTCGCGATTTTCAACCCGGTCGCCGACAATCGCGCCAGTGATGGCACCGACAGCAGTGGCTGCCGTGCGACCATTGCCGCCACCTACCTGATTACCCAGCAATCCACCCACCAGCCCACCCAGAATCGAGCCGCCGAAGCCACGTGATGAACGCTGCTGCTCCTGGACATAGTTGGTCTGGCATTCCTGCCGTGGCTGATTGAATTGTTCGATTTGCGGTGCCACCGAAATGACCCGTGCGGTATCGTCAAAATCTGCTGCCGAAGCGGTGCCGAGGGCACCGCAAAGCGCTGCGACGAAGACACTGACTGATTTGATTTGCATTGCCTGCTCCTGAAATACGCGCCGGTCGGAACCGGCACAAACGGCGACTGACGCTTATTTGCCGATCTGTTTGCCGACGGTGTTTTCTTGCTGATTCAGGACTTTTTGCTCTGATTTGGTAATATGGCCGCCGTTCTGACTGGCCATTGCACGCTCTTCGCGACGAATCTGGCGATCCTTGCGATGCAGCTTGTGCGCCTGCGCACGGGTCATGTCGCCTTCCTTGACTTCATCCTTGATCCGAACGTTTTGATGGTGCAGGCGGTCGTTTACCTGATCACGGCGCGAATGATTTTTTTCCGACTTGGTGTCGGCGGCCAGGGCGCCGCTGCTGGCGACGGCAAACACAGCGAGCATGGCGCTGGCGACGATAGATTTGGTTAGGTGATTAAAACTGGACATGACGGTCTCCCTGACTGATTTTGAATAACGACAATGGGTGCGTTGCAGCCATAGAACGGAATCCATTCGAACCGGGAATACAAAGCAAACGCGTTTCTTTGTAACAACCTGTGAACAAAATCCGGGCGCGCGCAAGCGGTCGCGGAATTTACAGTACTACGCTTCGCCCTGATCCGGCAAGGTCAGCTGGCCCGTATGAAAATCGTACTCATACACCTCCCCGTAGCGGCCCCACTCGACCGCAATCTCGAGTACCCGCTTGGCCTCATCGGCTTTCAAAAACTCTTCCAGCAGCTCGATGAACGGTTTTTCCGGCAGACTGCCGGTGGCTTCTTTTTCGAGCTGTTGCCGGATCCGAGCGGCGAGCGGGGCGTGGACCAGTAATTGTTGTCCGAACAATTCCTGCCGATGCGCCTGTTCGGCATGAACATAGTTCTGGCCCAGTGCTGTCAACGTGATGTCCCCTTTTTCGATATGCGCCAGACCCAGAAGTCCGAGCGCCTCGAAGGTCGGGAACAGTTCTTCATCCGACAATCCGGCTTCTTCGGCCAGATGTGGCAAGTCGGCGCGACCATTGAACGGCGCTTCAGCCAGAAGTTCCAGCACCGCCTCGATGCGGCTGACGTCGGTGTCCGGCAAGCGGTAATCGACCTGCGCCGCGGCGACCGTACCGGCGCGCACGTCGCGCACAGCGCGTTGCGTCATCAAGCCATACACCTCATCGATCAGGGCGCGTACCTCTGCCGAATCATCGACGCGCGGGCGCGCCAGATTGATGCGAATTTCGCTGCGCAGGCGACCCGGGTCGCTCGACAGAATGATGATCCGGTCCGCCATCATCACAGCTTCTTCGATATTGTGCGAAACGATCAAAATGCCTTTGGTCGGAATCCGGTCGCTGTCCCACAGATCGAGAATATCGTTACGCAGAGTTTCGCCGGTCAGCACATCGAGCGCCGAAAATGCTTCATCCATCAACAGTACATCGGGGTTGGTCACCAGCGCGCGCGCGATGCCGACACGTTGGCGCATCCCGCCCGACAGTTCGCGTGGTAGCGCCCCGCCGAACCCGGCCAGACCGATCAATTCCAGCATCGCATCGGCACGCGTTTCTCGTTCGTCTGCCCTGATCCCCTGCGCCTCAAGTCCGAGCTCGACATTCTGCTGCACGGTAAGCCACGGAAACAGCGCAAATGATTGAAACACCATCGCAATCCCGGAGGCTGGCCCATGCACGTCTTTGCCGCGATACACCGTGGTTCCCGTATCCGCCGGAATCAATCCCGCCATGATGCGCAGCAGGGTCGATTTTCCCGAACCGGATTTACCCAGCAGCGCGACGATCTCACCTTCGTCCAGCGTAAAGTCCACGCCATCCAGAATCAGGCGCGGCGCGCCGTCGGCACTGCGGAAAGACTTGGCCACGCCGCGCAACTTCATCAATGCCTGTTCGCTCATTGTCGATCCCCTTTTTGATGTCAGTGGCTACGGTCTTCGGCCAGCGAATACAGCTTGCGCCAGAAGAACCGGTTCAGCAGCATCACAAAAATACACATCACACCGATGCCGAGCGCAATCCTGTGAAAATCGCCCGCGTCGGTCATCTGCTTGATATAGCTTCCTAGCCCGTCCGCGACCAACGTGGTTTTGCCCCAGGTGACGTACTCGGCCACGATGCTGGCATTCCAGGAGCCACCGCTGGCAGTAATTGCGCCAGTGACATACGCCGGCAGCACTGCCGGCAGATACACCCGCTTCCATTTCAGCCAGCCCTTCAGACCCAGATTATCGGCTGCCAAGCGCAGCTCGTTGGGGATGGTCGAGGCGCCCGCCACGACGTTGAACAGGATGTACCACTGGGTACCAAAAACCATCAGCGGGCTCAACCAGATATTGGCATTGAGTTTCAACGTGACCAGCAGATACACCACCAGCGGAAACATCAGATTAATCGGAAACGCCGCCAAAAATTGTGCCACTGCCTGCACCCGTT
This sequence comes from Burkholderiales bacterium, assembly GCA_043748965.1. Classification (GTDB taxonomy): domain Bacteria; phylum Pseudomonadota; class Gammaproteobacteria; order Burkholderiales; family Burkholderiaceae_D; genus Actimicrobium. Next base: position 11,098 of record JAYVEF010000107.1, on the reverse strand, counting down.
GGGAGTACCGCGGACGCAGCCCGATCCAGACCGCGACCGGCACCCACACCAGCGACGCCAGCCCGATCAACAGCATCACGCGGGTCAGCGTGATCAGACCCAGCAGCGCGACGTGGCCGGCCTCTGCCCAGCCGACGTCGCTATGTACGAAAATCACCAGGCGATACGCCGCGAGCAGTGAAACGATCAGCACCGTCGCGTCCCAGATGCGCGCCAGCGAGGTTCCGAATACCATCGACGGCGGGCTCGGCGTATCGCTGTCGTTGCTAACCTTGAACCAGCCCAGCGCACCGCGCAGTACCGTCCAGAAGCGGTCGGTCAGCGCCCGAATCCAGCGACTGCGCCGACCCCAGTCCAGCAGCCATGAATTTTGCGCGCTGTCGCCCTGGGATTCCTCGAAGCGGAACTTATCGGCCCAGGCCAGCAGCGGCCGAAAAAAAAGCTGGTCATACAATAAGATTCCAGCCAGCATGGCGCAAATTGCCCAAGCGATTGCCCGACCATTTTCAGCTTCGATCGCAACCGCTATATAAGCACCGATGCCAGGCAACTTAATGTCCTGACCGGCCACCGAGATCGCTTCAGCGGCAACCAGAAAAAACCAGCCGCCCGACATCGACATCATCATGTTCCACAACAATCCCGGCATCGCGTACGGCAACTCCAGGCGCCAGAAACGCTGCCAGCCGGACAGCCTGAATACCTGCGCAGCCTCGTGCAGTTCGGGCGGTACCGTCCGCATCGATTGATACAGACTAAACGCCATATTCCACGCCTGCGAGGTAAAGATTGCAAAAATTGCGGCGCATTCGACACCCAGCAAATTACCAGGAAATAGCGCGATGAACGGCGCAATCGCAATCGCCTGAAATCCAAGAATCGGCACTGACTGCAAGATATCCAGCAGCGGGATCATGACTTTTTCGGCCGCTTTGTATTTCGCTGCGACTGACGCAAACACAAAGCTGAACACCAGCGCGCACGCCAGTGCAGTAAACATCCGCAAGATGGTGCGTAACAGGTAATAAGGGAGATACGACGGATCGAGTGAAATCGGCGTGGACTGACCGACCACGAAAGGGCGTGCCATCTGCATTGCCCCGAAGGCGATTGCGGCAAACAGAGCCAATACCAGCGGCAGCAGAATCCAGTCCCATCGATTGGGACGCATCGTCAGCAGCGTGCGGGTACCGCGCTGCGGCGTGAACAACTCGAACATGCAAAACTCCCGGTGTCTGATACGCGGCGGCGGGGTGGCTGGAGCAGCTGCGACGCTTTGCGCAACCCAGTATCTTCAGTGATCGCGGCGCGCCCGAATGGGACAGGCGCGTGACCACCGACCCACTGGCTACGGCTCGTGATTCGCTACGCCGGCCGAATTGTAAGCCGCGCCAGCGCGTAACGGGGCGCATTCCGGATCTTCCTGCGTTATCCCGCCTTGGTCGGCGCGCGAATCCGCGTTTCTGCAACGTCCCGATATCGCAACACCGTCGAATCGACCATAATGCATCAGCAATCTGACCGACCGGTAAACCCCACAGGAGCTTGCATGGAAGAAGAATACGAAGTCCCCAGCCCGCACGAACACGCCGTCGAGGAAGCTGCAGAACACGCCAGCGACGGTCTGGCGCAGCGCGTCGCATTGATGACAGCGATCCTGGCCACCATCGGCGCGCTGATCAGCTACCAGAGTGGCAGCGCCCAGAATGAAGCGATGTTCTTAAAAAATCAAAGCATCCTGAAACAAGCCGAAGCCAGCGACCAGTGGGCCTACTATCAAGCCAAGTCGACCAAGAGCCATCTGGACGATGCGATGGCAACGCTGGCGCAAGCGCCCGCGGACAAGGCGCGTTTTCTAGCCGACCGCGACAAGCAGGACAAACAAAAAGAAGAAGTTCAGACCGAGGCTAAAAAGCTTCAGGCCGAGTCGCGCAAACTGGGCGAAGAGTCCGAAGCAAAATTGCGCCCGCATGAGCGCATGGCGCTAGGCATGACCTTTATCCAGATTGCCGTCGCGCTGGCTGCGATCACGGTGCTGACGCGCAAGCGTTGGCTGATCTGGTGCTCGCTGAGCGCGGCGGTAGTCGGAATTGTCACGGCGGGAACGGCGCTAGTGATGGTGGTGCGGTGATGGATGGGCGGGGCGATGGCGGCGATTGGGCTACCTGACGCATGGACGCAATGCGCGACGCAGCAGAAAAGTAAGGTGCAGTGATAGCGTTCTGATTCGACAGTTCTGGTCAGATTTCATCGCGCACCGATGTCTGCAGGATTTTGAGATTCGGGCAAAAGCGGTCGTTGGAGACAGGCCGCTTTGCGGCGGCTCCGTCAATGCCGGGCCAGCTATGTCGACCGCGACGCTTGCCCGGCAGTTTATTTTGTATCGGCTGGACTAAACGTTCGCGGCCACGTGAATATGAAAATGGATCCGCGACGAGGTGGATCGCTTTCGACCCGGACGCTACCACCAAAACCTTCGATGGCTTTCTTGACGATGGCGAGCCCCATCCCGCTACCTTCCACCTGGTCGCGTGGTTTGAGCGTTTGAAACATTTGAAAAACGCGCGCATGGAACTCGGTGGCAATTCCAGGGCCGTCGTCTTCAACGCGGAATTCGATATAACCGCCTTGTTCTTGCGCTGAAATCACTACCTGCCCCTGCTCGCGATCATGATGTTTAATCGCGTTGTTGATAAGATTGCGAATGACCTGTTCAAGCGGCGCCTTCGGCGTAAATAATCCAGGTATCTCGCCTTCGCAGGTGATACGAAAACCCTCTGGAGGCGCTAAATAGTCGTTAATTTCAGCAATGAGCTTGCCCGTATTCACCTCTTCGACATCGTCGATCTTGCGACCCACACGCGAGTAGGTGAGTAGACTTTCCAGAAGGCTGTCAAGCCGGTCCACCCTGCTTCTCAACAGGCGCAAGTTGTCTCGCGAGTCCTCTGTCGCCGTAGTCTGAATGTCTTGCGCTATCCACTCCGCCAAATTGCGGATGCCGCGCAGCGGTGCCTTGAGGTCGTGAGAAGCGACATACGCAAAACTGTCCAAATCTGCGTTACTTCGTTCGAGCTCTTTTTGCACCGAGTCTCGTGCCTGTAAGGCAGCTGAAAGATGATCACTCATATCGTTGAAGGCCTTGCAGATATGACCAATCTCATCATCGGCGGTGGCCTTCACGCGATGGCTCAGATCACCTTTCGCCATGGCTTGAATACCTTGCACCAAAGCGGCAACCGGCTGCCCAAGACGTTGTGCCGTTCGCTTGGCGGTGAGGAATAATAAAACAATCGCTGCGATACCACTCAAGATGACAGCGGCGAATATTTTTTTGAAGTCGTCTAAAAGGTGCAGGCGGAGGTCAGTAAGCAGCCGTGACTCGGTGTCGATGGTTGTTTCGCTGATAAGACGAAATTCATCCATATAATGCTTACCGCTGTTCCCTCTTACCAAGGTCAATGCAGTTTGTTGTTGGCCTTGCTTGGAGAGCGCAATCGTTAGAGCTAATTCCGAAAGTTTAGCCCCAATGAGGGGCGCCATTCGTTCCAGGTTACTACGCGTTTCAACGTTATCGAGCAGCGGGCGAAGACGCTGCAATCTGTCTTTGATATTGGCCACTCCTGTTCGGTAGGGCGCCAAATAGTTATCGTCAAGGGTCAAGAGATATCCTCGCTGGCCGGTTTCAGCGTTGAGCATATCCTCATTGAGCCCGCGTAATTCTCTCTCGACACTGGCTGTGTGTTGGGCGGCGCGGGTAAATACGGTTACCGTTTGCAAATTCCAGTAGAGCACGCCGAGAAAGCTAACCAGGATAATCAAGGCAACTGCGAAGAGTTGCCAGACACCGCCGGTAACAGTGCGCAGGCTGAGTAGCGGGATTCGTCTCACGCCGGATGCGTCTGGCAAGCGATACCGAGACCGGAAGCCTTGGCTTCGTACATGGCCGCATCAGCGATTCGGATCAAGGCATCAAGGGCTGCCACCCCGTTGGAATAGGGGGCAATGCCAATGGTAATTCCAACCGACAATTCGTGGTCACGCCAGGTGATCGGCGCTGCAATCGCGTGTCGGATTCGATTGGCAATTGACAACGCAGTCTTACTATCGACAGCATCGATCAAAGCGGTGAACTCGTCTCCGCCGGGGCGATAGAAAAGATCATTGGCGCGACCCGTAGCAACGAGACGTCGCCCGACTTCGGCCAAGATGGCATCGCCAGCTTCGTGTCCAAATTGGTCATTGACGGCTTTAAATCTGTCCAAGTCCATCATGAACAGGCAAAAAGGAAGGTCCGTACGCTGCGCGCTGGCGAGAGCTCGACCCAGATCGCGGATGAATAATCTGCGGTTTCCCAAGCTGGTGAGACTGTCATAAAGTGCTTGCTGTTCGATTTGGGCCCGCGCATCCAGTAATTCGCGTTCAAGTCGTGATCGTTCTAACGCTTGAGTGATGACGCGCAAGAGGGTGTCTGGCGCCAGTAGTGATTTCGGTAAGTAATCGGAGGCTCCGCGTTTCATGGCTTCCACCGCCACCATTTCATTGCCTTCGCCGGTTAACATCACTACTGGCGTCTTTACCCCGAGTACTTCACGTAATTCAACCAGCAGTTCGAAACCATCCGTGCCGGGCAATTGGTAATCAAGCAGAATGCAATCGAAGACTTGTTCGGCAATCAGACGGCGTGCTTCGATGGCACTCGATGCCTGCACGGTATCGCCGTCCCAGCCAGCTTGGGCCAACGAACGGCGAGCCCTTTTGCGATCGACCTCATCATCGTCAATGATGAGAATATGTTGTATCGCCATTACGAATCTGGCAGTTCGACAACGCGCCAGTAGTGCTGGAGCATGGCTATCGCGTCCATGAAACTGCGACCCGGGTCGTGCTTGAGTACGTAACCCGCGACATTCTTGTCATAGGCGCGCACCCGATCTCGTTCGTCGGCGGATGTAGTCATCACAAAAACCACACAACGGTGTAGTTCGGGATCATTGCGCAGTTCGTCGAGGAACTCCATGCCACCCATGCGCGGCATGTTGAGATCGAGCAGTATGATCAAGGGGCGGGGAATCGGCGGGTAACCGTTGATGCCACGAAGCATTGCCAATGCTTCCATACCGTCCTTGGCCAGGGTCAGGGGATTAGCTATCTTAAGCTCGCGAAAAGCGCGTTTTACGGCCATCACATCTACTTCGTCATCTTCCACAAGCAGGATGTTGACAACTGTCATGAGGGTATCCTTCTGTCGGTTTGGCACATTCAGGGGCAACGTAATCTTACTATGGTTTTCGCAACCATTGCTTCGGCGCTCTAAAGTCTTGAGCCGCGAGGCGAGCCCGGCAAAGTAGGCTGGACCACGGCCCCCGCTCTAATGATGGCGGCACTGAATCTGTCGGACCAGCCTAAATACCGCGCGCAGATTTCAATGGCCCGAATATCGGCGCGAAATGCATGCACTGAAAACTATCTCCTCTACTGCGCTCCCATCGTCTTTGCCACCTTCTGTGCCTCCAACCGCTCCTGAGCAACCACCTCCTGCTCCGCCGCACTCAATCGCGTTGGCCACCCCAGCAGGTGTTTGGCCGTAATCACCGCCAGCGCAGCAATCCAGGCAGGCGATTCGTTCAGACACGGAATGTAATGAAATTCCTTGCCCCCCGCAGTCAAAAATTCCTGTTTGGCTTCGAGTGAAATTTCTTCCAGAGTTTCCAGGCAGTCGCTGGTAAATCCGGGACACATCACATCGACCCGTTTCAGTCCGTCCTTGGCCAGCTTTTGTAGCGTGGGTGCGGTATATGGTTGCAGCCATTCGGCTTTGCCAAAACGCGATTGAAACGTCACCAGCAGCTGGTCTGCCGACAGTCCGAGTTCGCGCGCCAGCAGCCGCGCGGTCTTGTAGCATTCGCAGTGGTACGGGTCGCCCAATAGCAACGTGCGCTTCGGTACGCCATGAAAACTCAGCACCAGTTTTTCGCTCCGACCGTTGATTTCCCAGTGGGCCAGTACCGATTGTTTTAGCGCCTGGATGTAAGCGCTCTCATCGTGGTAGTGCTTGATAAAACGCAGCTCCGGCAGGTTGCGTACCGTGCGGTAATGGCGCGTCACGGCGTCGAAAATCGAGGCGGTAGTGGTCGCGGAATATTGCGGGTAGGCCGGCACAATCAGGATGCGGTCGCAGTGGTCTGCCTTGAGCTTGTCGAGAACCTCGGGCAACGACGGGTTGCCGTAACTCATCGCGTACGCGACCTGCAAGTCGTGTCCCTGCTGGCCCAGTGATCCGCGCAACAGAGTCGCTTGGCTGGCGGTGTGCACCTTTAGCGGTGAGCCCTCTTTGGTCCAGATCAATGCGTATTTGGCAGCGGATTTTTTGGCGCGAATCGGCAGGATGATGCCGTTCAGGATCAGCCACCAGAGCGCACGCGGGATTTCAACCACGCGCGGATCGGACAAAAATTGTTTCAGGTAGCGTCGCACCCCCGGCGCGTCGGGCGTATCGGGCGTACCAAGGTTGACCAGTACCACGGCGGTCCTGACGGCGGTGACGTGGGTGTATTTCGGTTCGGGCTGGAACGCCATGGGGGCGATGTCCTATTAAGGTGAAAATTAAACGGTGCGGGTTGCCGACGTGATCAGGATGCCAGCAACTCGCGCGCGTGCTTGCGGGTGGTCGCGGTGATTTCCAGGCCTCCCAGCATGCGCGCGATTTCTTCGACGCGGGCTTTGCCGTCCAGCGCATTGATGCGCGATATGGTGCGACCGGCTGTGATGAACTTGCTGACCTGCAGATGTTGATTGGCCTGACTGGCAACTTGTGGCAGGTGCGTCACGCACAGTACCTGGCGATCCTGGCCAAGGCGCTTGAGCAAGCGGCCGACCACTTCGGCAACGCCGCCACCGATGCCGCTATCGACTTCATCGAAAATCAAGGTGGGCGTCGCAGTGGCGTTCGATGCGATCACCGAAATCGCCAGCGCGATACGCGCCAGCTCTCCGCCCGAGGCCACTTTGGCGAGGGGACGCGGAAGGGTGCCGGCGTGACCGGCCACCAGAAATTCAACCTGCTCCAAACCATACGTTGCCGGTTCCGCTGTCACCAGCGCAACCTCGAAACACCCACCGACCATACTCAGCTCCTGCATCGCGCCGGTCACCGCTTCGCTCAATGCGCGCGCCGCCTTGCGGCGCGCCACAGAGAGCTTTTGCGCCAGTGCCAGATAAGCGTCCTTGAGCCTTTCTTCCTGCGCGCGCAGGGCGTTCAAATCACTTGCGTCGGCCATCTGGCGTAACCGCGCCGACAGCAATGCGAGCTCTGTCGATAGCGCTTCGGGTGCAACATGGTATTTGCGCGCGGTCGAATGCAAGTCACCCAGGCGCGTCTCAATCTGATGCAACCGGCGCGGATCGAGTTCGAGCCGGCTTAAATAATCGTTCAATGCATACACGGCTTCCTGCAACTGGATATGCGCAGGCTCCAGCAGATCGAGAATCGGTTGCAAGCTGTCGTCGATGTCGACCAGCTTGCCCAGCTTTATATTGAGCGCGGTGAGTTGCGATAGCATCGGTCGATCTTCGGATTCTGACAGCGCGCTCAAGGCGTCCTGGGCGCCTTCGATCAGACCGGCAGCATGCGACAAACGGGTATGTTCGCTGCTGACTTCGGCCCATTCGCCTTCTTTTGGCGCGAGTTTTTCGAGCTCGGCGACCTGCCATTCAAGACGTTCGCGCTCCAGCAAGACGCTCTTCGAACTGGTTTCGAATTCTTCGCGCTGACGCCGCAATGCGCGCCAGCTTTTATATGCCAGACCGACCCCTTTGACGGACTCCTGCAGGCCAGCCTGAGTATCCAGCAAAACGCGTTGCGCCTCTGCTTTCAGTAACGATTGATGGGCGTGCTGACCGTGGATATCCACCAATAATTCGCCGAGGTCGCGCAGCTGCGTGGCGGTAGCGGCACTGCCATTGATAAATGCTTTGGAACGCCCGGCATTGTCAATCACGCGACGTACCAGCAGGTTCCCTTCGTCGTTGGTGAATTCGTTGTCGGCCAGCCAGGCGGCGGCTTCGGCAGGCACACCGAAATCGGCGCTGACCTCGGCTTTGTCGGCGCCATCGCGTACCACGCTGGCGTCGCCCCGACCGCCTAGGGCCAGTGTGAGTGCATCGATCAGAATCGACTTGCCGGCGCCGGTTTCTCCGGTCAGCACCGAAAAGCCCGCCGCAAAATCAAGTTCAATCAAATCGACGATCACGAAGTCGCGAATGGATAAGGTGCGCAGCATGGTGCAAGGTAACAATCAGGTTGAAATCGGCAGCCAACCGAAACGGCGGGTGCGGCGCTATCGGTGCGGTGTTGTCAATACTACCGACGTTGCGTTATCAGCAAACAGTCATTTTAACCGCCCTTCGACCGAGGGGTACTCGTTCCAGTGCAACTTCTCGCGCAGGGTATCGTAATAGCTCCAGCCGGTCGGATGCAAAAACGTGATGGTGTGTGCCGAGCGCCGGATCACGATCCGGTCCAGCGTTTGCAGGCTGGCCAGGGACTGCATGTCGAAGTTGACGCTGGTGTCGCGACCGCTCACCACAGTCACCACAATTTCGCTGTAATCGGGTAGCACGATCGGCCGGTTCGACAGGGCGTGTGGCGCGATCGGTACCAGCACGATCCCGCCCAGACTCGGATGCAGTAACGGACCGCCAGCTGATAACGCATAGGCGGTCGAACCGGTCGGCGTGGCCACGATCAGACCATCCGAGCGCTGGTTATACATAAAATGCCCGTCGACATCGACGCGCAACTCCACCATGCCCGAGCCGGCACCGCGCGAGACCACCACGTCATTGAATGCCAGCGCACTGAAGATCGTCACGCCATCGCGCTGCACTGCACCTTCCAGCAAGCTGCGCCGCTCGGATTCCACTTTGCCATCGAGCATCGCTGTCAATACCGGGATCATCTGGTCTGCGGCAATATCGGTCATGAAGCCGAGCCGGCCCTGATTGATGCCGATCAAGGGCACATCGAAGGGCGCCAATTGCCGCGCGATACCGAGCAGGGTGCCGTCGCCGCCGACCACGATCGCCGCATCTGCTACGGCACCAATCTGTGACGGCGTCATGATTTCGAAACCGCTGATACCGGTGTTGACTGCAGTCTCCTGTTCGAGAATCACGCGATGGCCGCGCGTTACCAGAGACTCGGCGATACCACCCAGCGATGCCGCGATACCGGCGGCCAAGTGCTTGCCGACAATGGCAATCGTATTCAACGGTGGAACCGGCACGCCGGCAGGAATGGGCAACGACATGCGCTGGATTAGACCATAATTCGATGCGCTCTTGAAAGAAGCTGGCGTGAACCAATCTAAACCACTCTTATCGGGACAATGACGATGACAACGATGCAGTCAGTTCCAATTCGCGCGGTTTTATTCGATCTCGACGATACCCTGTGGCCGATCGTGCCGGTGATCGTGCGTGCCGAAGCGATACTGCATGCCTGGCTGCACGCCCACGTACCTGAAGTCGCCCTTGCGCACACCATCGATAGTCTGCGTGCACGCCGCATGGCATTAATGGCGACCGAGCCCCGTTATCAAGTGGATTTATGGTCGCTTCGCCATGCCGGACTGTCCGAGGCGTTCGCTGCCAGCGGTGCGGATCCAACACACGTCGATGCCGCGATGGCGGTATTTACGGCCGCACGTAATGCCGTAACGCCCTATGAAGACGTGCTGCCGGCGCTACTGCGGCTCGGTGGCAAGGTTGCACTGGGCACGATCTCGAACGGTTTCGCCGATTTGCAGGCAATTGGACTGGACGGCCATTTTGGCGTTTCACTGGCGGCGCACCGTTTCGGGGCAGCCAAGCCGGACCCGGCGATTTTTCATGCCGCCTGTGCTGCGCTGCAGGTCGCACCGGCCGAAACGGTGTACGTTGGTGACGATCCGTTGCTGGATGTGGACGGCGCCCAAAAGGCCGGTTTACGTGCAGTCTGGATGAATCGCTTTGCCCGCAGTCTGCCTGCACACGTCACGCCGGACGCCAGTTGTACCTCGCTACTGGAGCTGGAACAGTGGCTTGCGGATCAATTCGATACGGTAGCGGATGCGCCCGTGCATGGGATAAAGCTGGCCCCTTCGCGCGGGGCTGGCTAAAATACTCTAATGCAACTCGATACCCGTGCCCAAACCCTGCTGAAAGCGTTAGTCGAACGCTATATCGCCGACGGCCAACCGGTCGGTTCGCGGGCGCTATCCAAAATCTCGGGGCTCGACCTGTCGCCGGCGACGATTCGCAACATCATGGCCGATCTGGAAGAAATGGGTTTCGTCTCCAGCCCGCATACCTCAGCCGGTCGGGTTCCGACGCCGCGCGGCTATCGTATGTTCGTCGATACGCTGCTCACCGTCGAGGCGATTGACGAAAGCGCGCTGGAATCCAAAATGCACGCCCGCCTACACAGCGGCTCGTCGCAAAAACTGATTGCCAATGCTGCGCAGGTGTTGTCTTCGCTGTCGCAATTTGCCGGGATGGTGCTGACGCCACGGCGCGAATCTGTTTTCCAGCAAATCGAGTTCTTGCGGCTATCTGTAAAGCGCATTTTGCTGGTCATCGTGGCGCCCAACGGCGACGTACAAAACCGGCTGCTGCTGACTGAAATCGATTACACGCCGTCGCAACTGATCCACGCCGCCAACTTCATCAATCTGCATTACGGCGGGCTGAGTTTCGAAGACGTGCGGCGTCGCTTGAAGGATGAATTGCGCCAACTACGCGACGACATGACGCCATTGATGCATGCCGCCGTCGAGGTCGGTAGCGACGCGATGACCGACAACAGCGATGAAGTCGTGATCTCGGGTGAGCGCAATTTATTGAGTGTCAGCGATCTGGCGTCGAACATGACGTCGCTGCGCAAGCTGTTCGATTTGTTCGAACAAAAAACCAGTCTGATGCAACTGCTCGACTTGTCCAATCGTGCCAGCGGCGTGCAGATTTTTATCGGGGGCGAGTCGAATCTGGTGCCACTGGATCAGATGAGCATCGTCACCGCACCCTACGAGATCAACGGCCGCATCGTCGGCACCCTTGGCGT
>JAYVEF010000106.1:0-4691 GCA_043748965.1 Burkholderiales bacterium | reverse complement strand
GGAACGGCTTGCTGCGCGCTGCACCCGCGACGGGTGGGCCCATCGCAGTGAAGATACGGTTGCGTGGCTTAGCGCTGTGGCGCGCGCACCGTTGCACCCGGTGGGTGAATCGCTCGCCGGATTGAAACAGTACCAATCCGAAATGGAGTTTTGGCTACCGGCGAGCGTGCTCAAGGTTGCCCAAGTTGATCGTTTGTGTCAACGCGCCCTGCCCGGAGGTCTCAGCGTGCCGGCACTGTCAACGCGGGAAGTCGCCGGTATGCTGCGCGGCTTTCAAGATTTGGTTTTTGTGCACGAGGAGCGTTACTGGGTGCTCGATTACAAGTCGAACGCGCTAGGAACGAGCGATGTCGACTACCATCCCGCTGCACTGGTTGCTGCAGTTGCGCAGCACCGCTACGACGTACAAGGAATGATTTATCTGCTGGCGCTGCACCGGCTGCTGCGACACCGTCTCGGGCCCGACTACAATCCTCCGTCGCATCTTGGCGGCGCCGTGTTTTTCTTCCTGCGCGGGATTGGAAATGTGGCGACTAGAGGGTGCCATCACTTACAGCCGGATCTGTCGCTGCTAGACGAATTCGATCGCTTACTGAATGGTGCAACACCAGAAGCACCAGATGCCTCGATTGGAATGGAGCACGCGGTATGAGCCACACCGAAGCACTGCTGACCCAACTTGACCAATATGCCGATCATGGACGCGTGCGCCATCTGGGTGCTGCTTTTGCTCGCTTCCTGAACGCCTTGGCGCCGATGCCCGCCGCTGCGTTGCTGTGTTGTGTCATCGTGTCCGAACTAGAAGGACAAGGTCACAGTTGCTTGCTGTTGTCGGACTTTGTCGATGCGACTGGCCGTCAAATCGGTCTTTCAACCGACGAGTGGGACTCCCTAGCCGCGATCGTCGCGCCGCTGCCAAAAACCATACTGGCGTGGACACAGACGCTGACAGACTGCACCCAAGTATGGACAGTGGACAAGGCGGAGGCTAATCAGCCGTTGGCGCTGGAACACGACCGGCTCTATCTGCGACGTTTCTGGCGCAATGAAAAATCGATTGCACAGGCGATCGCGCAGCGTACCGCCAATGTGCGGGGGGTCGATCCAGCGCAGGTCTCCACTTGGCTTGAGCGCCTGTTTCCGAGCGCTGCGGAACAAGCCGATCACTGGCAAAAAACGGCCTGCGCGATTGCGATACGCAGAACCTTCTCGATCATCACGGGCGGCCCGGGTACAGGCAAGACATACACCGTGGCGCGTCTGTTGGCATTGCTGTTTGCGCTTTCGCCGGAACCACAACGCCTGCGCATCGCGATGGCGGCGCCGTCCGGCAAGGCAGCCGTGCGATTGAAGCAGTCCATTGACCAGGCACTTCGTCCGTTATCCGACTTGGCGGGCACCGACCTGGATCTCACTGGCCTGACCGCGCGGTTACCCGCCGCAAAGACTTTGCACAGTCTGCTCGGCTTCAGTCCCGAGACACGTTCATTGCGCTATCACGCCGACAATTTGCTCGAGGTCGACGTACTGATCGTTGATGAAGCTTCGATGGTCAACCTTGAGATGATGGCGTTCATACTCGACGCGTTGCCAGCGTCAGCGATGCTTATTTTGCTCGGCGACAAGGATCAGCTGGCATCGGTCGAAGCCGGCGCCGTGCTAGGCGATTTATGTGCCGGCGCCGAGCAAGGACGCTATGACGCCAGCACGGCAGCGTATGTGGCGCAAACCTGTCGCAATGCGCTACCGGACGCGATGGTTGCCGGCGGACCGCTTTTGGCACAACAAACCGTCATGCTCAGAAAAAGCCGGCGCTTCCAGGGTGCCATCGGTCAGCTGGCACTGGCTGTCAATCGTGGTGATGTAGCCGGAGTTGAAGAATGTTTTACGCAGGCGTCCGCCAGCGAATTGAAGTGGTATCGACCAGCGGCACAGACCGATCTGCTAGCCCTTGCACTTGACGGACGCAATTTGAACGCGGGCGGATATCGACCTTTTCTCACGCTGGTGCGATGCGGGCCATCTGATAAAACCGTCGCAGCTCACGCAGCATGGACAAAAGACGTCCTGACGGCGTTCGATACATTTCGGATCCTCTGCGCAGTGCGTGCGGGTGAATGGGGCGTCGACGGCGTCAACAACGCGGTCGAACAATGTCTGGTACGCGAAAAGCTTATCGATCGTCGCGGTGAATGGTATGCCGGCCGCCCGGTGATGGTCACACGCAATGATTACCAGGCCGGCGTGCTGAATGGTGACGTCGGCATCGCGCTGCCGGACGAGTCAGCAAGCGCGACCCTTCGTGTCTATTTTCTGAGCGGCGAAAAGGTAACTAGCGTGCTACCCACGCGGCTCGCGCACGTCGACACGGCTTTCGCTATCACTGTGCATAAAGTGCAAGGCTCTGAATTTTGTCACGTTGTATTGGCGCTGCCTCCAGAGGCTGGCCCGGTCATTGTGCGCGAGCTGATCTATACAGCCATTACGCGTGCGAGCAAATATTTCACGCTGTTGACACCTGTTACCCAAGTTGTGGAACAAGGCATCCGACGGCGCACGGTACGTTCCAGTGGGCTTCAACACTTTTTTGGCACAACATAACCTGGTGGACTCGGGATAATGCAGTCGTGTTGGCACTTGAATTATCTGGCGTGCGGCCGACGTGGCAAGTTCCGCGCGCCAGACGACTGGTAAAACAAGGTCCGCCAAAAGCGGCAAGGCGACCATTGTGCTGCAGCACTTAACGATGCCTGCCAGGCGGAATGCCAGCACCGCGCTTACCTCCACGCTCGATGTCTTTTAGTATCCTGCCACAGCCGCGATCGTTATACGGTCACCGAGCGACACTACACCACGTCTCTAGCGGTAAGTCGTACAGGGCTTACTACATCGGCCTTCTCCAGCAAAGTCAGCAGACGCTCGGCACGACAGACACCGATGCCTAATCGACGCTGCAGCATCGAGTTTGAGGCGCTGCCGGTTTCTCGGACATGTGCCAGTGCCATGTTGTAAAGCGGATCGTTGTCGCAGTGGGCATACCAGTATTCCAGATGCCATAAAAATTCAATACACTCGTGATCTGGTTCGCAAGACTCGCGCTTCAGATCGACGCCAAATCCGTCGAATTCAAAAAGATATTGAATCCGATCTTCCACGACGCTTAAGTATTTTTTTTGCTCCGCCAGCGACATTTTCGTAGACAACGTAACGCCAACGCGTGCATGTTCAATCGAATCGTCAGTCATGGACGCGGTGAGCAAATCTGCAATATCGAACTCACCGTCAGTGGAAGATATCTCAAGGTTTGGCCGGCCGCTATAAACCCGTAACGTAGTCCCCACGGGCCAACAGAACTTTTCCTCGGGCAGCTCTTCTCCGAGTAACGCTGGAGGAAAGACATCTGCATTGATATCGACCGTACCGAAGCCGGCGCGTTCGATGATGCGAACGATGTCGTCAGGCATCGCCGTCACACGGACCGAGAAGTTCGCCGTCGTCGGCGGCGCCAGGCGCAGCAAAGTCGCGGCGGCTAGTGCACAGGTAAATTGATTCCCACACACGAATGCGACGTACGCTGAATTTTGCGTAACACGCATAAATTCGGTGTCCGCGTAGGGGATATCGAACCGCCATTCCGGCCCGTCGGAACAAGGCGCAAGAATCAATAAGTGCGATCGATCATTCAACTCATACCAACTGGCCCTTGAAACGATCGGAGCAATCTTCAATGCGGGCGCAGCCTTCGAAAGTTGCGCGAAGACGCAGCCATGATAAAAGTCGGATTCGCCTAAATACATTGCCTTCCCCAGTCCTTGAAGTGCGAATTGCTGTAGTACGGAATAGCATAGTCGCCGTTTTGTCAGGGCAGTCGCGTGTGCTTGCTGAGGTGTTCGCTCATGCGCACGAATTCGCTTTTTATTGCGGACGCACGCACTTTGACTATTTCATTTTTTGGACACTAATTTTCTGGCCGTCGGAAATAATCAGCTTTGAATCGCCGGTACACTCCGCTATCGTTGGCGCCATCCGAATTCCGTTTCACTCCAGCAGCGGTGATGTTGGCCTAGCAGATATATAGCCGCCGTTGACAGGAAGTTCCCGCATGACCGACATACATGGCCGACCACGGCTAAACATGGTGTCCTTCCGGCGCACGCGGGCCGTCGGCCGAAGCAACATCGAATCTGTCTGCATTGACAAGGCACGGTGTTCGCGGCAGCGCTACCGCATATTCGGAGTGGTGGTCATCTCAAGTTGCTTTCCTGCGGATTTCCCGCACTGCCCTGTGCCCATGCTTGTACAGTCCCTTCGTTTTTCCGTCCAAAGATTTGCAGCGAACCGCGAATCCCTCCGCAAGCACTTTCCTCACCATCGTTTCTTCGTCTACTTCTTCACTGACTTGAAGGGTGTTGCCACCCGTCCCACCAGGAGAAATTCTGAAAGCGGTCACCCCGGTGTCACGTTTTCTCATCTGAGCTGGAAAAACTTCCAGTCCATTGTTGAGAACGAAGCTAAAGCTGTTTGATGTTCGTCGTTGGTTTGTGCGCATCGCATCTGCGATGTTAGGTTTCGGAGCTGGATTCGCATTGGCCGTTCCAACCGGGCCAAGCGATCCTGCATTCTTGCGAAAGTTACATTCGTAACACTCCGGCTGGATATTTGAAATATCGTTTGTCCCGCCGCGATAAACC
>JAYVEF010000105.1:0-4737 GCA_043748965.1 Burkholderiales bacterium | reverse complement strand
AGAACTACGGTACCAGTCTGCTGTGGGTCTTGTTACTGCTGGTTCCGGTGCTGTATGTGAATCAGGAAATGGTACTGCGCCTTGGCGTGGTGTCCGGGGTCGGCCATGCACGCCTGATTCTGGAACGTTTCGGCAAATTCTGGGGCGCCTTCAGCGTGATCGATCTGTTTATTTTGAACGCGCTGACGATCGTGACCGAATTCATTGGCATCAGCCTCGGGCTGGACTATCTGGGGCTGCCGAAGATCGGTGGCGTCATCGTCGCCGCACTGGTAATCGTCGGCGCAGCCAGTACGGGGTCGTTCAAGCGATTCGAGCAGGTGTGCCTGACGCTGGTAGCGGGCTCGCTGCTGTTGATACCAATTTTGGTGATGGTGCATCCGGACGTCGGCCAGGTGGCACGTGACTTTGTGTTGCCGAGGATACCTGGCGGCGCCGATCTGTCCAAGGTGGTGCTGCTGATTATTGGCGTGGTAGGTACGACCGTAGCACCATGGCAGCTGTTTTTCCAGCAGTCCTACATTATCGATAAACGCATTACGCCGCGCTTCATGACGTATGAAAAAATTGACTTGTGGCTGGGTATCGTGATCGTGATTGTCGGTGCTGCGGCGATCATCTGCTTTACTGCTGCAACTTTCGCCGGTCATGTCGAGGCCGGCAATTTCAATGACGCGTTGGGTGTGGCGCGCGGGCTGGAGAAATACGTCGGCAAAATTGCCGGCGTACTGTTCGCGGTCGCACTGATTGATGCCTCGATCATCGGTGCTGCGGCGGTCGGGTTGTCGACTTCGTATGCGCTGGGTGACGTGCTCGGCCTGAAGCATTCGCTGCACCGCAAGATATCGGATGCCAAAGGTTTTTACGCGGTGTTCGCCGGCGTGTTGCTAGCCTCGGCGGTCATCGTCCTGATCCCCGGCAGCCCGCTTGGTTTGCTGACGGTCGGCGTACAAGTGCTGGCGGGCGTGCTGCTGCCGTCGGCAACGGTGTTCCTGCTGCTGCTGTGTAATGACCGGCAGGTTCTAGGGCCATGGGTGAACGGCCTGGCGATGAATATCTTTACTTCCGCCGTGATCGCCGTGCTGGTGGTACTGTCACTGGTACTGACCGCTGGCGTGATGTTTCCGCTGCAGTCCGCCTTGATTTTGCAGATTCTGACGGGTGGCCTGCTGGCGTTTGCTGTGGCGGGTGCTGCGTATCTGATTTATCGAAAGGTGTATCCCGCAGCGCCTGCCACCGATCTGGTCGATCCGGCCTTGCGCAGTTCGTGGCGAATGGCGCCGTTGGCACTGCTAGCCGCACCAAAACTCTCGGCTGCAAGCCGGATCGGTCTGTCCGTGTTGCGCGGTTATTTGGTGATTGCGATGATTCTGGTGGTCGTGCGCGTCGTGCAAATGGCGCGCGGTGGCTGACTCACTGTCGGACCGCGTCGTTGCACCCGTTCTGTTTGTCCGAAGGAGAAAATCAGTGAATCTACCGAGCGCCCCAACCGCATCCGTTGCCGCCATTTTAAAACGTGGTCTGGTCGACGTCGCCGGCAAACCAGTCGGACGGTTACAGGATATCGTACTTGAATTGCGCGATCATCCATATCCGCTGCTTGCCGGATTTCTCGTCTTGCTGGACGACGTTGAACGGCTGATCCCGGTAAGCGCCGTCAGTGGCCTGGAACAATCACGCCTGCAGATGCTACCGTGGCTGGCCGACGCGCCGGCATTCAAGCGCCTGCCGATGCACCTGCTGGTACGCCACGACATTCTGGCGTACCGCCTGCTCGATCTGGATGCGCGCACGCTGGTGCGGGCCTATGACGTCCAACTGGTGGCTGCTTCCGACGGTTGGCTGGCGAGCGGCCTGGACCTTCACAAGCACGCCCTGTTTTCGTTCGGCGCGCATGGGCACCATGCCGTGCGCGACTGGGAGAGCTTCATGCTGCTGGCCGGCAGTCCCGCGTCGCAGGCGCGCCCGACTGAAAAAAGCCGGATTCACGGCTTCAAGGCAGCCCAGATTGCGGACTTGCTGGAATCTGCTTCGCCGCAAGAAAGGCACTTGCTGATGGCGCAGGTCCACACCGATCCCGAACTCGAAGCCCATGTTTTCGAGGAACTAGGCGAGAACGATCAAGCCAAGCTCTTTAAAGAGCAAAGCGATCAGGATGTGGCAGCGATTCTGGCGCGGATGCGCGCCGACGACGCCGCCGATGCGATCATGGACCTGGCGCAGTCGCGCCGCGAAACCGTGCTGAAGCTATTACCTGCAGCACAGAACACCAAGGTGCTGGCACTGCTCGGTTACCACGATGCCACTGCCGGTGGATTGATGGGGGCAGATTATCTGGCGCTGCCCGAGCAGCGCACCATCGCTGACGCGCTGCAGCAACTACGGGGGGCCACCTCCCAGCAACCTGAAGCGCTGACCACGATTCACAGTCTGGATTCGGAAGGCCGTCTGGTCGGCACGCTGGGACTGGTGCGCGCCTTGCAGCTCGACCCGGCGACCTCACTGCGCGATGCCGCCGATGCCGACGTCGTGTTCGCGTTGCCTACCGAAGACATCATTGCGGTAACCACGCGCATGGCGGATTTTAATTTGCTGACCTTGCCGGTGCTGGATCAGGACGGCAGGATTCTGGGTATCGTGACGGTCGACGACGCGCTCGAAGCAGCGATACCGCGCGACTGGTTTCGGCGTCGTGCTGCCGCGCCAGTCAAACAACGTGCGGGTAACGATTAAAGGCGGATGGACCACACGGCAACAACTTACTTGCCGTCGAATTTGAACCCACCATCCTTGTGCATGCCGGCGTTCGGGTCCTCCTGCGCCAGCAGCGTCTGCAGCGCTAGAATCTCCAGCGCGATTCCATAGGGAAAGCCGCGCCGGTCCGTGCGCAACGGATCAACCATCAAGCTGTTCAGATACAACGCGCACTTGCCAGGGATGCCCCAGCAGGCTGCGATATGGTTGACGATGCGCGGAAAACCCTTGGCCAGTTGCACCGGCCGTTTGTTTTCGGGTAGCGTCGCCCACCAGCGATATACCTGTTTGTCTATCGGCGTGGCGTCAGCCGGACATCGCTGCGCGGCGTAATCGTCGTTCATGTCATCTCCTGCGTCGTAATAGGTCCGCACACTACCGGCACGGTATTGACCACGACTTCGATGGTAGCGCCAAATCGACGCGCTGACCATCGGGACCAAATTCGGGCGTTGTTCTTTGTTACCGCGGCGGCAGAACGAAAAAAAACGCCATCGCGAAGATTTCGTCGATGGCGTTGCGGTCAGTGGGGCGCCGGCGTCTATTTCATCCAGACTGCGTAGTTGTTTCCCGATGCCTGCAATGCCCAGCCGGTGCCTGGACTCCAGTTGTTCGGCCCGATCTTCATCGCCAGCTGGTGACTGCTGCCGTTGATGATCGCAGCATACAGACCGGTAGTGGCCTGCTGGATCGATACTGCAGAGGTCGAATTCACGCCAGCCGATTTACGGGCGCTCATCAACGCCTGTATCTGCCCTTTCAGCCCCCAGTTGTACACGTGCGGGTAAAACACCGTCGGGATCCCTGGGTGGCTCAAAATATAAGCATATCCCTGCATCACGGCACCGCATGGAACCGCCCACAGATTTTGTCCGGAGCCGCAGCTTTCGGCCGGACCAGTATCATGGTTATCTACAAAGGTCACCGACATTGCAGGCCACCAGCCAATCGCACCGGCTGGTTTGCCCGAGCTGTCTTTCAGACGCCAGTAGTTGTTGTTGGCGAGCGCATCGTTCAACAATCCCTTGGTGGTGAAATCGAAGGCGCCGCAACTGCTGTTGGTACCGTTGATCCAGTTCATGATACCTTGGCGGTGCGCATCGACGTTGTTCAGATCAAGGTTGTTCCAGAGTTCGCCGACGCACAACTCGGCATTGAAAGCATTGGCATATTGCCCGGCATAACTTGGGTTGTAGCCTTTGACAAAGTCGTAGCGGATACCGCTGAAGCCGATAGGCTTCAGCACATTGTTAAGCCAACTGGTGATGCCATTTTGAACTTCGCCGACATTGGTGTGATCCAGATCGCGCGCGGAGCCATATCCGTCACCCGTGTCGGCATTGCCCAGTCCGCAATTGCACTCGTCGTTACTGGTAATTGAATAGCGTGACCAGCTTGGGTTGGTAAAGTCGGACCAGCCCGTGGTGCCTACCCGATGATTGACCACCACATCGACCACTGCCTTGACGCCGATATTGGTCAGCGCATGCACCGCGTTGGTCAGGTCATTGGCGCTGCCGTAAGCCGAGTTCAGGACGTTCAGCTGGCGCGGCAAATAGCCTTCCTTGGAACCGGCGTCGGAGGGTGGCGGAAACCAGACGTGAGTAAAGCCCATCGCCTTGATGTCGCCCGCGTTGTTCTGCAGATTGCCGTACCAGTTCGGCCCGCTGTAGTTGGTCGAATTCCAGTGAAAGCCCTGCAACATGATGGCGTTGCTGCCGCCGGCCTGTTCGGACGGTGTTGCGGCATGCGCCGATGCTGCGAATACGGCGCCGATCAGGCAGCCGTTGAGAATGCGTTGAATAAACATGGTTGTCTCCTCCGATAAATTAAAAAACCTGGAACAAGATCGATCGATGCCCGGGCTATGGTTGCCCGTGAATGGCGCGATCGGGTTGCGCTGCATTGTTCACGTCTGGTCTGTCCGCCGTACTCCTTTCAAAATTAAAAATAGTAATCTGGTCAGTTGTGGATTTCCAGCAC
>JAYVEF010000104.1:0-4761 GCA_043748965.1 Burkholderiales bacterium | reverse complement strand
ACGGCTTGGCGCAGCTAGCACAATTCAGACGCAGCAGACGTTGTGCCAGCACGACCTGAATCGAGGTCGCCACCATGTAGCGCGGCACGCCCATGTCGAGCAAACGGATCGGCGTGCTGGCTGCGTCGTTGGTGTGCAGGGTCGAGAGCACCAAATGGCCGGTCATGGCAGCGCGTATGCCAATCTGGGCGGTATCCTGATCTCGCATTTCGCCGACCAGTACGACGTCCGGATCTTGCCGCAGCGCCGATCGCAATACTTTCGCAAAGGTTAGTTCGATCTTGTCATTGACCTGTACCTGATTGATACCGGGCAGCCGGTATTCGACCGGGTCTTCGACCGTGATCAACTTGCGCTCTGGCGTGTTCAGCTCGGCCAGTGCACCGTACAGCGTGGTGGTCTTGCCGCTGCCGGTGGGGCCGGTCACCAGCACCAGTCCGTTCGGGCGCCGCAGGATCGCCCGAAAGCGCTCCAGCATCGCCATCGGCATGCCGATCGAATCGAGTTTCAAGGTCGATCCGCTTTGATTCAACAGCCGCATCACCACCGATTCGCCATATTGGGTGGGCATAGTGGAAATCCGCACATCGATTTGCTGACCCTTGACCTTGATGGCGAACCGGCCGTCCTGCGGTAACCGTTTTTCAGAAATATCCAGCCCGGAAATCAGCTTCAGCCGTAGCGCCAGCGCCGACGCGATCTTGATATCGGATTCCGTCTGCAAGTGCAGCACACCGTCAATCCGAAAACGAATCTGCAGGCGGGCTTCCTGTGGCTCGATATGAATGTCGGATGCGCGCACCTGGGTTGCATCATCGAAGACCGACTGCAGCAGCTTGACTACCGGCGCCTCTTCTTGCCCGACAATGATGCCGACGCCCCCGAAATCGATCTGCGTGTCGCCCATGTCCTGCTCGAGCTCACGTGCAAAGTCGCTGATGTCGTCGGTCTTACGATAGATACGGTCGATAATTTGCAGCAGCTCGTTTTCGTCAACGACGGCCAGCTCAATATTGCGCCGGATCATGCGCGCGATTTCATCGTAGGCGAACAGATCGGTCGGGTCCGCCAGACCGATCAGTAACGCGCTGCCGCGGTCTTCGAGCGCGATGGCACGAAACCGTCGCGCCTGAATTTCCGGCAGCAAACGTACCGTATCGGGGTTGAAGTTGTAATACTTCAAATCGATGTACGGGATCTTCAACTGATTGGCAAGGGCGCCGGAAATCTGATCTTCGGTGACAAAACCGTTTTCGACAAAAAAGCGACCGAGCTTGCGCCCGCTGCGCTTTTGTTCGGTCAACGCGAGCTGAAGCTGTTCTTCAGAAAGCATCTTTTGCTGCACCAAAAGTTCACCCAAGCGAACTTTTTCTGGCCTGGCCATTTGCACTCCTTGTGTCGGCGAACATCGCTAGCTGTGACCGAACGCGATCGCCGTTACGCCACTGGTGGCATAGCATAACGACGATGTCTTATTTTCTGGCAATAATTCTTGTACCCAGGCTGCGGGACGGGAATTTTTGTTCGAATACAACAGGCTGCCTGCCAAAACGCGTCCAGCTTGGGGTGATTGCCGACGCCTTCCGTCGCCTTTATGAAATGATCGTACCGACCACAGTGATCCTTTAGCAGCCCCGCTACACTTATTTTGCGGCAATCGACGCAAGGGGTATCTGTCGAACAGCCCGATAAAACCAGCGTTGCGGCGCTTTGCGCTTTACCACCGAAACAGGCACACTGGCGCCTGAGAATTTTTATCCCAATGGCAACAGAGGCATTTCTTGGCACTTGATCCCGACGATTGGCACGACTTCAGGGTGCAGAGTCATCGTATGCTCGACGACATGCTCGACCATCTGCAGACACTGCGCGAACGCCCGGTATGGCAACCAATTCCAGCAACCGTGCGCGCGGGTTTTACGCAGGTGCTGCCGCACGAGCCAACGCCGCTGGCAGCCGTGCACGCACGATTCATGCAGGAGGTGGTTCCCTACGCCGCCGGCAACGCGCATCCGGGATTCTTTGGCTGGGTCAATGGCGGCGGCACGCCTGTCGGCATGCTGGCTGAAATGCTGGCTGCCGGCCTGAACGCCAACCTTGGCGGACGCGACCAGATGCCGCTGGAAGTCGAACGCCAGGTACTGCGCTGGGTGCGCGAGATATTTGATTTTCCGGAGTCGGCCAGCGGGCTGTTTGTCACCGGCACCTCAATGGCCAACTTTATTGCGCTGCTGGTGGCGCGCACCAAAGCGCTTGGCGTCGGCGTGCGCACGGACGGGCTTGGCGCGGCAGGGCAAAGACTGGTCGCCTACACCTCCGCCGCTGCGCATGGCTGCGTTGCGCAGGCGCTGCAACTGGCCGGACTAGGCAGCGATGCGCTGCGAAGAATTCCGGTCGACGGCAATTTCCGCATGGATTGCGGCGCGCTGGAAGCGGCGATCGCCGCTGATCGCCACGCCGGGTTACTGCCATTTTTTGTCGCGGCAACTGCCGGCAGTGTCGACGTCGGCGCGGTCGACCCGCTCGCCACAATCGCTGCAATCTCTGCGCGTGAGCAACTCTGGTTCCATGTCGACGGCGCCTATGGCGCGCTGGCGATGCTTGCACCGGATCTGGCGCCGCAACTGGCCGGTATCGAGCTGGCCGACTCGATCGCCTTTGATTTTCACAAATGGATGCAGGTCCCCTACGACGCCGGTTTTATTCTGGTCCGAGATGGCACTCAGCATCAAGATACTTTCGCGGCACCGGCGGCTTATCTACAGCGCGATACGCGTGGTCTCGCGGCCGGATCTCCCTGGCCATGTGATTTCGGCCCTGACCTTTCACGTGGCTTTCGGGCGCTGAAGACCTGGTTCACCGTCAGTGTCTATGGTGCCGACCAGCTCGGCCAGATGATCTCGAACACCTGCCTGCTAGCGCGCGACTTTGCTGCGCAGGTCAGCGCCCGCGTCGAACTTGAATTAATGGCGCCGGTAGCACTGAACATCGTTTGCTTTCGCTACCGCTGTGCGGAATCGAATCGCGTCAACCGCCAGATCGTGGTCGATCTACAGGAGTCCGGTATCGCCGCGCCCTCCACCACCACCATTAATGGCCAGCTGGTGATTCGGGTAGCCATCGTCAACCACCGCACCTGCGCAGAAGACCTGAACCAGCTGCTACTGGCGACATCGTCATTCGGCTCGGTGCGCTGTAGTAATCCCCATGACTAAAGACACCGCCCTTCCCGCTTTGATCGGTATTGCGCCGCTGATGCGTCGAGCCTTTGCCGGCGAAAATTTAACCGCGCAGGGTGCCGACCTGCTGGCGCGCGCACAAGCCAATCCCCACGATGCGCACGCGTGGATGGATTTTTCGAGCGTATTGCAACTAACCGGCAATCGCGCCGATGCAATGGCAGTGCAGCGCGAAGCGATCGCCATGCAGGCGCTGTACACCCTGCCCGCTTGCACCGGTGGCGGTGGTCTGCAACTGCTGGCGATCATGGGTCCGGGTGACCTGATGGCCAACACGCCGATTGAATTTTTGGTGGGCGCTAGCGACGTCACGCTACATCTGTTGTACCTGACCGAAAAATCCGACTGGCCGGCACAGGTACCGGACCACGATGTGCTGCTAGTAGCCGTGGCCGAATCCGAACCTGGCCAGCCTCTGCTGCAACGACTTGCAATCGATTTGATCGACTGGCCCCGCCCTGTGCTGAACTCGCCACAGAACATCGCCGTCCTGTCACGGGACGGCGCCTGCGCCGCCCTGCAGCAGATCACCGGGGTGGCGATGCCAATTACAGTACGATTGTCGCGCGCGCAACTGCTGCAAGTTGCGGACGGCGCATTAGCGATGTCGGCGTGGCTGCCTGATGGTGATTTTCCGGTGATTGTGCGACCCACCGGTTCGCACGCCGGACAGCATCTGGACAAAGTAACCGACCCGGCTGCTCTGACGGCGTACCTGCACACGGTCGATGCCGAAAATTTTTATCTGTCGCGCTTTGTGGATTACCGCAGCGCCGATGGTCAATTCCGCAAGTACCGTATCAGCTTGATCGATGGCGTGCCCTACCTGTCTCATCTGGCGATTTCATCGCATTGGATGATTCATTATCTGAACGCAGGAATGACCGAGAGCGCCGCCAAGCGCGCCGAGGAGGCCGACTGCATGGCAAACTTTGACCAGCAGTTCGCGCCACGCCACGCGGCAGCCCTGCGCGCCATCGATATACGTATCGGCCTGCCGTATCTGGGAATCGACTGTGCCGAAACACTGTCGGGCGACCTGTTGATCTTCGAAATCGATAATGCCATGCTGGTACACGATATGGATCGGGAAGATCTCTTCGGGTATAAAAAACCGGTCATGCAAAAGTTGTTTGACGCGTTCAGGGCAATGCTGGGTCGCCGGGCAGGTACCTCGGAATTGCCCTGACGCGGTCACTGGCAAGCGGAAAATTTTTTGGATAAGAAAATCATAAACCGCAAATTCGTAACGTCAAGGAGACGCCGTGATTCGGGCAGATGGCATGTCAGACGGCTCAAAAGAATCGATAAATTATGCTTGAGTTTTTAGATAATGCGCGCAAGCAGCCGCCACAACGTTATCACATGCCAGATGATGCGAAACACCGCTTTCCCCAGTGATCAAACTGGTTTGAGGTCGCCAGCGGCATATCCCTTGTTGGGGTCACCAGGCCGGTAAGCCAGCTGAAGACCTTACGTACGGATGGCTGGCGGATTGCCGGGCGCCGCTTTTTAATGACTA
>JAYVEF010000103.1:0-14601 GCA_043748965.1 Burkholderiales bacterium | reverse complement strand
TGGGGTCCGAAGCGATCAAATGGAACTTCACCAAGTTTTTGGTGAAGAAGGATGGGAGTGTGTTCAAGCGGTATGCTTCGGCGACGACGCCGGAGGCCTTGGTACAGGATATTGGGGTGCTGCTGGCGGAATGATTGGATGGGATGATGCTTTTGCGCGGTGACGCGTATTTGCTGCCGTCGTCGCTGCTTCGGCGTCCACTTTAAGCTCAGTTTCAACTGCAATCGCACAAGCGTTAGTTCAGCCTGCGGTTTAATTTGGTTCGTACTCCGTAGGGAGTACGAACCAAATTAGAACTTCAGATTGCAATCAGCGCAATGGTATTTCTTTTGACTATGGAGCCAAAGTCAAAGCCAATCTATCGACCAACCCGGATATCAGCCAATCCTCGAGCGACTGCTAGCCCGCCAAACGTGCGCCAACGCAAACGATCGTTCCAGGGGCACCCTCCTCACAATAGGATTTTTTCGGTTCGATCGTTTTGGTCTCTATATTGTTGAATTTGTAAGGGCCGTACCAGCCTTTCTTTTTGGCTTTGACGACCTCGACCATGCCCTGAATGAAGGGATTGCCATCAATGTCTTTAATGGCGATCAGATTTTTTCCGACCATCTTGGGATTGGCGCCCTGCGCGAGACATTTTCCCTCGAAATCATAAACGAACACGTACAGATCACGATCCTTGAAAGCGCCATCCGGGTGGTCGGTGAAGACGTTATAGGCTTTGTCTGGACCGGCTGATTTTATCAACGCCACGGCTTTGACCACCATTTGCTGCGCCTCGGCTTCGGTCGCACGATCAGCCGCAGCGCAGACAAATGATGCAGTGACGAAGGGAAAAGTGAAGGCAACCATTTTCAGGCGGTTTTGCATTTTGATCTCCATGTAGTAATTTGAACGCACAGGCAGAAATAGATTTTGAGCCAACGGACCGGGGACTCGTTGAGTAGAATTCGGTTAATTCATACTGAACTCTAGAATAAACAGAAAATTGCGACGACGTGTTGCAAAACGGAAAATTCACAAAATTTACCAGTTGCGATTGGCCCAGCGCAGACGCCACGCAAACCCTTGCAGTCCCGCTTCACCTAAATTTACCGAATCTCCGCCATCTGCTAGCGCCATCCAAACATCATCTGTCCCGCCAACCCCCGCTTGACCGGCCCGACCAAATCAATCAACCCCAACGACAATCCCAGTAACCCTTGCGACAGCGCCCCGTCCGGCGCGCTCGCAAAGACCCGCGCCATCGCATCGGTCAATCCGATCGCCAGATTACGGTCGACGCGCCGCGCCGCTGTGAACCCACCGAGCGCCGCAGGATCAATCGCAGAAGCCAACAAACGCGCCAGTACCACTGCATCCCGCAACCCCAGATTCAGGCCCTGTCCTGCTACCGGATGCAAGGTCTGTGCGGCGTTGCCGATAGCAACCGTACGCGCCGTGGGCGTAGCTTGCGCATTCAATCCAAGCGGATAGCCAAAACGTGCGGCAACCGATTGAAAAGTTCCGACTCTTTCCCCGAACATTTGCCCGAGGGCGCTTAGAAAAGCGGTCTCGTCGAGCGCCAGCAAGCGCTTCGCGCTGGCAGTGTGTACGCACCACACCACCGCGTAGCCATCGTCCTGCGGCAGTAGCGCGAGCGGGCCTTCCGCGGTAAAACGTTCATAGGCGCGGTGTGGTTGGGCGGCACTGGCTGTGACATGCGTGACGATTGCGGTCTGATCGTAATTATGGTGGCGACTGCGCGCGGGTTGTTCTGCAAAGACCCCGCCTTCGGCTTGAATCAACAGCGCTGCGCTGCATTGCGCGCCGTCTGCCAGCGTCATGGCAACCTGCGTTGGGGTCTCGATCAGGCTGGCGATCCGGGCGGGTCGCAGCGTCGTGATACCGGTCGTTGCGATCAACCTGTCGAGCGCCACCACGAGCGCGCCATAACGCGTGACGTAACCGAGCGCCGGCACTTCGTAGCCGGCGCCATCGATCAGTGTGCGACCAAAATGACCGCGGCGTGACACATGAATCTGTTCGATCGGTTGCGCTGCAATCGGCCACGCGCCAACGCGCTCCAGGATCTGTCGGCTGCCGTACGAGATCGCAATCGAGCGCGGGTCAGTGGTGGCGTCTTGTGCGCTTCTGGCATCCAGCATGATGATGCGCGCCGCTGCCACGCCGCGCTGCACCAGCAACGCGCCAAGAGTCAGTCCGACCGGTCCGGCTCCGCAAATCGCGATGTCGTAATCGGGCCGTGGTGCCGACGATACCGTCGTCGGGGTCATTGTCGGAGTGGTCATCGCTGCATCGTCGCTTCGATATCGGCTACTGTTTTAGGCGCCGACGCACTCATTACTTCGGCCCCATCGGCGGTGACGGCAACGTCATCTTCGATACGAATACCGATGTGCCAGAACTTTTCTGGCACACCCGGTCTGGGGCGCACATAGATGCCCGGCTCCACGGTGAGTGTCATACCCGGTTGTAGTACGCGCCACGGCCTTTCGGTGCCATCGGTGGTGGATGCTTTGCCGGCTGCGGCCGGCTCGCGATAGTCGCCGACGTCGTGCACGTCCATGCCGATCCAGTGTCCGGTACGGTGCATGTAAAACTGTCGATAATCCTTGTTGGCAATAACGTCGTCAAGCGATCCCACCTTGCTGGCGTCGAGAAGACCGGTATCGAGCATTCCCTGCGCCAGTATCCGCACCGCCGCGTCATGGCCGTGCATGAAATTGCGTCCGGGACGCACCTCGGCAATTGCTGCCGCCTGCGCCGCCAGTACGATTTCATAGAGGATTTTTTGCGAGTCAGTAAAGCGTCCGTTGGCCGGAAACGTACGGGTCACATCCGACGCATAGCTATCTAGTTCGCAACCGGCATCGATCAGCACCAGGTCGCCGTCCTGCAGCGCCGACGCGCCCGCCCGGTAGTGCAGCACACACGCATTCGCGCCGGTGGCAACAATCGACGTGTACGCCGGAAAATCAGATCCGTGCCGTCGAAATTCATGCAGCAGTTCGGCTTCGATTTCATATTCGCGCAGACCCGGCCGGGCGGCCCGCATGGCACGCGCGTGTGCGCCGCCTGTGACCGTCGCAGCACGGCGCATGATCGCCAGCTCACTGGCGTCCTTGACTTGACGCATTAGGTTAATCAGGCCATTGACGTCATACGCAGCGCGCGGTGCAGTCACGCCGGAACGCGACTGGTCGCGTACTTTGTGGAGCCATCCGCGCACTTGCGTATCGAGCGCTGCGTTGGTGCCCAGTCCATAAAACAAGGTCGGCTGGTCTGCCAGTAATGTCGGCAGAATCGTATCGAGTGCGTCGATCGGATACGCTGCGTCAAAACCAAATACCGTTTTGGCGCCCTCCGGTCCGTGCCGAAAACCCTCCCAGATTTCGCGCTCGTCGCTCTTTTCGCGACAGAACAGAATCGATTGCGGCAACGCACCGGCGACCAGTACCAGCATCGCTTCCGGCTCGACGAACCCGGTTAGATAATAAAAGCTGCTGTCGTGCCGGTAAGGATATTCGACATCGCTGTTGCGAAACGTTTCTGGCGCGGTGGGAATTATCGCCACACCACCGCCTTGAGCCTGCATCTGTGCAATCAGTGCCGCGCGTCGTTGTTTATAAGGGGTCATCGGTCGGCTTTCAAGTGGTGCGTTCAGTGGGTGCAGACAGCGGCTGATTTAGTACCGCCAAGCGTTCTGGCGTGCCGACGTCGGTCCAGTCGCCGCGGTACAGCTCTCCTCCCACCTGACCACGATCGGCCGCAGCGCGGAGCAACGGCGACAGCTTGGCAGGTGTGTCGGCGACGATGCCATCGAATATCTCGGCGCGGTAGACGCCGATGCCGGAAAACGTGAAGCGCGGCGAACCGTGATTGTTGAGTGAAAAAGTCGTCAGACCGAAATCTCCTTCCGGCACATGCGGTGGATTCTTCACCAGATATAACCACGCCATATCGCGCTGATCGATCGGGTATGCATTGCCCCACATGTCGGCATCGACCAGCACGCTGGTGACTTGTTCAAAATTGAAATGCGGGCACCAGATATCGCCGTTGATCACAACGAAGGGCGCCGGGCCCAGCAGTGGCAGCGCTCGCGCGATGCCGCCCGCAGTTTCCAGCGCAGTGCCTTCTGCCGAATAGCGCAACCGCGCACCGAACTGATTGCCATCGCCCAGCACGTCTTCGATCATTTGTCCCAGGTGGGCGTGATTGATGATGATCTCCGTGATGCCGGCGCGCACCAAGTTTATGATGTGCCAGACGATCAAGGGTCGACCGCGCACTTTCAACAACGGCTTCGGGCAGCTATCGGTGAGCGGACGCATCCGCTCGCCGCGCCCGGCAGCAAGAATCATGGCTTTCATGGCAGGGTCATCCCGTGCAAATATAAGTCTGTTATCAGAATGTATAGCCGACTGAGGGCGCCTTGTCTTCGAGCGCGTCGAGCAGGCGAATCAGCGGCGACAGAATTTTGTAGCGACCGGCGGTCTTGCGGGTGTACTGCATCACCAGCGGCATGTCTTTCAGGTAGGCATCCTTGCCGTCGCGGTGGTACAACCGCGCGAATATTCCGAGGATTTTCAGGTGCCGCTGCAGGCCCATGAATTCAAA
This sequence comes from Burkholderiales bacterium, assembly GCA_043748965.1. Taxonomy (GTDB): domain Bacteria; phylum Pseudomonadota; class Gammaproteobacteria; order Burkholderiales; family Burkholderiaceae_D; genus Actimicrobium. The sequence continues at coordinate 9,975 of JAYVEF010000103.1, read as the reverse complement.
ATCGCGATAGAACGCATCGATGTCCGGGTTGACCGGCAGGCCGGCCCGCTTGGCGCGCTCCCAATAGCGAATCGTCCAATCGAGCACGATTTCCTCATCCCATTCGATATACGCGTCCCGCAGCAGCGACACCAGATCGTAGGTAATCGGCCCAAACACCGCATCCTGAAAATCCAGAATCCCGGGATTGTCTTTTGGCAGCACCATCAAGTTGCGTGAATGATAATCGCGGTGCACATACACCTGTGGTTGCGCCAAATTGTTTGCTAGCAATGCATCGAAAACGCCGTCCAGGTCAGCCTGCTGTGGTGCCGTCAATGTGACGCCAAGATGGCGGTTCACGTACCAGTCTGGAAACAACATCAGTTCGCGCTGTAGCAGCGCGCGATCATATTCGGGCAGTACCTGAGGCTGACTGTACACCTGGATCTGAATCAGCGCATCGATCGCGTCCAGATAGAGCGCGTTGGCGCTGCCGGGTCCAAGCTGATGCAGGTAGGTGGTCGAACCAAGGTCGGTGAGCAGCAAAAAGCCCTGTTCAATATCTTGCGCCAGCACCACCGGTACCGCCACGTGACTGGCACCGAACACGCCGGCGACATGAATGAATGGTCTGACGTCTTCGTGCGGCGGCGGCGCGTCCATGACAATCGCGCTGCTGCCATCGGCGCAGTCGACCCGAAAATAGCGTCGGAAACTGGCGTCTGACGAGGCCGGACGCAAGCTCGCGATATCCACCGCAACGTCGCTCAGGCGCGCCAGCCATTGTTTCAGATCGGTCAGACGAGGATCAGGTGTGCTGTGCAAAGACATGGAGCGGCCCGGGCCAACCGGTCGAGTGAGATTGAGTTCCCCTATAATAAGGGATTCAATCCAAAAAATCGCCTGCCATGGTGGTCACTTCTCTTAATTCATGACCCGGTTTCCTGTTCTGTCCACGCCGCAGCGCCTGCTTCGCATTCTGACCGCTGTCGTGGCGGCTGCGTCATTGCCGAACTACGTGCAGGCGCAGGCCGCACCCAAGGCCACCAAGTTGTCCGATCGCGATTCGCCCGCGGATGTGAGTGCCGAAAAAATGACCGGAAGGCCGGATCGCGAATTGGATCTGGAGCGCAATGTCGAGGTTATTCGTGGCGCTACGACGGTGACGTCCGACCGCGCTAAATATCACATTGTCGAAGACCAAGTCGACGCGACCGGCAATGTCAAAATGAATCGTGCCGGTGACAAGTACACTGGCGACGAACTCAAGTTGAACATGGACGCCGGCACCGGCTTCGTCACGAATCCGACCTACCATCTGCAGCGCTCGAATGGCCAGGGTCACGCCGAGCGCATCGATTTTGAAGCTGAAGATCGCGCAACCGTGATCGAAGGCACCTACAGTACCTGCGAGGGGCCGGATCCGGACTGGTACCTCAAATCAAGCCGTCTGCGGCTCGATACCGCACGCGATATCGGCATATCGGCGCGCAGCGTGGTGATCTTCAAGGGAGTACCGATTCTGGGCGCACCCGAAATGTCTTTTCCCCTGTCGGACGCGCGCAAATCAGGTTTGCTGCCACCGACCATCGGTACCACCAACCGTGGCGGAGTGGAAATCACTCAGCCGTATTATTTTAATATTGCGCCAAACCGCGATCTGACCTTGTATCCCAAAGTGATTGCGCGGCGTGGCTTCCAGCTTGGTGCCGACGCGCGCTATCTGGCGCCGACCTATTCTGGCGAGACCCGGGTCGAAGGACTGATCAGCGACCGCCAGACGCACACCGACCGCTATGCTCTGTCGTCGATCCACACGCAGACGCTATGGCCCGGTCTGGCGCTGAACTGGAATCTGAATGCCGCCTCGGACGACAACTATCCGACCGATTTTTCGCGCACCATTACTGCTGCGTCGCAACGATTGCTGTTGCGCGATCTGAACTTGACGTACGGCACACCGTATTGGACCAGTGCGATCCGCACCACCAATTATCAGGTACTGCAAGATCCGATCACACCGATCGCGCGGCCCTATGACCGGCTGCCGCAGATCACCTTCAATGCAGCGCGGCAGGACGTAGCCGGATTCGATCTGGCATTCGATGCCGATGCCACGCGGTTTTTTCATCCAACGCTGCAGCGCGGTGATCGGCTGGTGTTGAACCCGAAAATTTCGTACCCGATCATTCATCAGGGCTATTTTATTACGCCGAAACTGTCGTATCACGCGACCCGTTACAAGCTTGAAAACGTCGATGCCACGGTGAATCAGACGCCCTCGCGCGGGTTGCCGACCGCATCACTCGACGGCGGCTTGATTTTTGAGCGCGAGGCCAAATATTTCGGCCGCAGCATGACGCAAACCCTCGAGCCGCGTCTGTTTTATGTTTATACGCCGTACCGCGATCAAAGCAGTTTGCCAAACTTTGACAGCACGCTCGCCGATCTGAGCTTCACGCAACTATTCAGCGAAAACCGTTTTGTCGGCAGTGACCGGATCAGCGATGCCAACCAGATTACCGCTGCAGTGACGTCGCGTTTTCTGGAATCGAGTGGTGCCGAACGGGCTCGGCTGGCGTTTGGTCAGCGTTATTATTTTACAAAGCCACGTGTTACGCTCACTGACGTCTCCAACGAGAGTCGTTCCGACTTGCTGCTATCGGCCAGCGGCCACCTGACCAACGCGTTGTACGCTGAAAGCAATCTGCAGTACAGCCAGAGCATGCACCGCCTGAATCGGGCCAACTATGCGGTACGCTACCAGCCGGCACCGATGAAAGTGCTGAACCTGCAGTACCGTCTGGACCTGCCCAATGATCTTGAAAAGTTTGTCGACGTCTCGGCCCAGTGGCCGTTTGCGAAGCGCTGGTATGGGGTCGGGCGGGTCGATTACTCGCTCAAGACCCGTCGCGTCGCCGAGGGCTTGCTGGGAGTCGAATACAAAGCCGATTGCTGGGTCGCGCGCATCGTTGGTCAGCGCATTCCAACCGGTACCCAGCAGGCCACCACAGCCCTGTTTTTCCAGCTTGAACTGAATGGCCTGTCGAAGCTTGGCTCCAACCCGCTGGAAGCATTGCGTGCCAACGTACCAGGTTACCAGATCGTTAATCCCGCCACTTCGGCAACGTTGATCAATCCCGACAACCGCCCATGATCACCTTTATTTTCAGGACCTCCGAGCACACCATGCGATCAGCCAACGCCCTGTTTCAACCCTCTAAGATTGCGGCTATTTTGCTGGCCGCTGCGCTTGGCGCCAGCGCCAGTCAGGCCCTTGCGCAAACGGAGCCGTCTGCCAAAAAGGCAGCACCGCAACTGGTCGATTCGATCGTAGCGGTTGTCAACAATGAAGTGATCACACGACAGGAATTGAACGAACGCCTGCGCTCAGTCGAGATGCGCATGAAGCAGCAGGGAACGGCGATGCCGTCGCGTGCGCTGCTTGAAAAACAACTGCTAGAACGCATGATCGTCGATCGCGCGCAACTGCAACTGGCGTCCGAGAGTGGCATTCGCGTGGATGACACCATGCTCGACCGCGCCATGGCCCGGTTGGCTGAACAGAATAAATTGTCGACCGCGGATTTTCGCAAGCAACTCGAACGTGAAGGCATGTCATATTCGCGCTTTCGCGAGGAGATTCGCGACGAAATCGCAATGCAGCGGATTCGTGAACGCGAAGTCGACAACAAGCTACAGATCACCGAATCCGAAGTGGATAACTTTATCGCCGCTGAAAAATCCGCACCGCAGATTCAGCCTGAATACAACCTCGCGCAGATCCTGATCCGAATTCCCGAGAACGCCAGCGCCGAACAGATCGCCGCTCGCAAGAGCCGCGCCGAAGATGTCGCGCAACAGTTGCGGGGCGGTGCTGATTTTGCAAAAATGGCCGCGTCGTACTCGGATTCGATCGACGCACTCAAAGGCGGCGAACTTGGCTATCGTACCGCTGACCGTCTGCCACAGATATTTATCGCCGCGGTGAGTGATCTGAAGCAGGGTGAGGTTTCCCAAGTGGTCAAGAGTCCGAACGGCTTCCATATTTTGAAGCTGATCGGCAAACGCATGCAAAGCGTCATGAAGGATGCTGCCGGCAGCAGTGCCGCCACGCCGGCAGTCCAGCAAACTCACGCTCGGCACATTCTGATCAAGGTCAATCAGATCGTCAGTGCTACCGACGCGCAACGTAAACTGACCGACCTGAAGCAACGTCTTGATAACAAGAGCGCGACCTTCGAAGAACTCGCCAAGTTGTATTCGAACGATCAGTCGGCCTCCAAAGGCGGCGATCTGGGCTGGATTTATCCGGGCGATACCGGCCCCGAATTTGAACAAGCGATGAATGCGTTGAAACCCGGCGAGGTCAGCGCTCCGATCGAAACTCCGTACGGGTATCACCTGATCCAAGTGATCGAGCGCAAGAGCCAGGATGTATCGCAGGAACGTCAGCGTCTACTGGCGCGCCAGACAATCCGTGAGCGCAAACTCGAGGAAGCTACCCAGGACTGGATCCGTCAGTTGCGTGACCGCGCGTACGTCGAAATTCGCGCTAACGAAAAATGATGACAACGGCTGCTTCCGGGCCGCCACGGGTCGATGCAAGGACGCGGCCGAATATTGCGATCACCTGCGGTGAGCCAGCCGGTATTGGGCCGGAAATCGCTGTACGCGCCGCCTGGAAGCTTCGTGCCGACTGCAACTGCGTGCTGATCGGCGACGCGGCGTTTCTGGCCATAGTCGCGCATCAGATCGATCCGGCGATTGCACTGGCAGGCGTGTCTCTGCAGGCCTTGCGTAACGACGGACTGCCGTGTTTTTCAGTCGACCGGTTGGTCGTTCTCGATTCCCCGCTGGCAGCCCATGTAGTGCCTGGCACTCTCGATCCGCGCAACGGCCGCAGTGTTCTGCAAACTCTGGACATCGCGATTGAAGGGGTCGCGGCTGGCTGGTTTGCGGCGATGGTTACCGCACCGCTTCAAAAAAGCACGATCAACGATGCGGGTGTGCCCTTTAGCGGGCACACCGAATATCTGGCGGAAAAAACCGCCACGCCGCATGTCGTCATGATGCTCGCGGCAGCCGGGCCGGCGCCATTACGGGTTGCGCTGGCGACGACACACCTGGCATTAAAAGACGTGTCTGCTGCGATTACCGGCGACAGTCTGGGGCGCACGCTGGATATTCTCCATAAGGATCTTCAACAACGTTTCGGCGTTGCGGCGCCTTGCATTCTGGTGACTGGCCTGAACCCGCATGCCGGCGAGAATGGCTATCTCGGCCGCGAAGAGATCGACGTGATCACACCGGCACTGGAAGCCGCACGCGCACGCGGTATCGACGCGCGGGGACCGTACCCGGCCGACACGCTGTTCCAGCCAAAATATTTGGATCAAGCCGACTGCGTGCTGGCGATGTATCACGATCAGGGTTTGCCAGTGCTGAAATACGCGAGCTTCGGTCAGGGCATCAACATTACGCTGGGATTGCCGCTGATCCGCACGTCGGTCGACCACGGTACCGCGCTCGATCTGGCAGCACGCGGCGTGGGTCACGCCGATTGCGGCAGCATGGTCGAAGCGATCCGCGCTGCCGCTCATATGGTCGCTGCCAGCGCTGCTGGTGTCTTGATGCCTTCCTCATGAAGCACGTAGCGCGCAAACGTTTTGGTCAGAATTTTTTAACCGATCAGCAAGTCCTGCAAGACATCATCCAGACAATTTTGCCCGAACGCGGTGACGCCATGGTCGAGATCGGCCCCGGGCTCGGTGCCATGACGCGGCTGTTATTGCAAGAGTTGGACCGACTGCAGGTCGTCGAACTCGATCGCGATCTGGTAGCGCGATTGCAAAAGTCGTTTGACCCGCACAAGCTCGTAATTCATCCGGGTGATGCACTGCAGTTCGACTTTGGCACTCTGCCGGTGCCGGCCGGTAAAAAGCTGCGCGTCGTCGGCAATCTGCCGTATAACATTTCCAGCCCGCTGCTGTTCCACCTGGCACGCTTCACATCGATCGTGCAGGATCAGCATTTCATGCTGCAAAAAGAAGTCGTCGAACGCATGGTGGCGCCGCCGGGCGGGAAGAGTTATGGCCGCCTGTCGGTCATGCTGCAATGGCGCTATAGGATGCAATTGCGCTTTATCGTGCCGCCTACCGCGTTTGATCCGCCACCGCGCGTCGAGTCGGCGATCGTGCGCATGGTGCCATTGGCAGTGCCGCTGGCGTGCGATCAGCAAGCGCTGGAACAGGTCGTGCTGAAGGCGTTTTCGATGCGGCGCAAAGTTCTGCGCAATTGTCTGGCGGGAATGTTTGCCGAAAATGCGTTAATCGATGCCGGTGTCGACCCGACGGCGCGGCCGGAGACGGTTTCGCTGGAGCAGTATGTCGGGCTGGCGAATCGGTTGAGCGCGTTGATGCCAGACGTGTGATGCTGCTGCTGAGTGCCGCTACCGCACTGTGGAATCCGCAAATTCGGCAGAGTAAGCAGCCGGCAAGCGGGCGCGGAGTAGTTTTCCCGATACTCCTGCGAAAAACCACTTTTTCAATTCCCAAAATAGGGCGATTGTCTGTTTATATTGAGCGTGATGTCGTCGACAATGCGCCAAGCAGCGCCACCACGCGCTTGCCGTACTCACTTCAAATTGAGTCTGCGACCCGCCCGCTGTCCCAACGTCGTCAAGATTTTCGCTCGATCAATTCAATTTTGTACCCATCCGGATCCTGCACGAACGCAATCACCGTAGTGCCGCCTTTCACCGGACCCGCTGCCCGCGTTACGTTGCCGCCGATGCGGGTGATGTCTTCGCAGGCCTTGGCGACATCTTCGACCGCCAGGGCAATATGGCCGTAGGCGGTGCCGAGTTCATATTTTTCGATACCGTAGTTGTAAGTCAGTTCCAGCTCCGCGTGCTCGGGATTGGTACCGTAGCCGACGAACGCCAGCGTGTAATTTTGCGATGGATTATCGCTTCTGCGCAGTAACGTCATGCCGAGGATTTTGGTATAAAAATCAATCGAGCGTTGCAGGTCGCCGACGCGCAGCATGGTGTGGAGAAGTCGCATGAATGGTCTCGATAAGAGGAAAATTAGGGGCCGGGGGTGGCAGATGCCGCTACGATATCAAAAAATCGGCAAGGTGGTGGGCGCCTGATCGCGCAGGGCTTTTTTGGCGGCTTCAAACTCCGGAAAAATCGATTGGACAGTGGCCCAGAATTGCGGGCCATGATTCATTTCACGCAGGTGCGATAGCTCGTGCGCAATGACATAATCAATCAGTGGCAACGAAAAGTGAATCAGTCGCCAATTCAACCGGATGCGTCCGTCGGCAGTGCAGGAACCCCACTGTGTCGTGGCCGATGACAGCGTATAGGTGCGATATCGTGCACCGAGTTTTTCGGCATACAGCGGTAGCCGCTCGCCGAACAGGCGACGTGCGTCTTGCTGCAGCCAAGCCTGTACGCGGTCTTTCAGTTGCTGTTCTCCGGCGTCGGCCGGTAGACAAACCGTCAGCGTTCCTGCCTCGCCGTCAAAGTGAACCCCCACGCGCTGGCCGGCCAGCAGGCGCAAGGTCAGTGTCGCTCCCAGATACGGCAGCGGCGCACCGTCACGCCACTGCATCGCAGGTTGTAACCGGCGCGCACTGCGTTCGCGTCGCTCGGTCAGCTTGTTGGTGATCCAGCGCTGCTTTTCGCGGATTGCACTATCGATCTCCGCCACTGACACCCAGCGTGGTGCGGTGACGCGCAAGCCATCGTCGTCGATCAGAAAACCGATGGTGCGGCGTTTTGAGCGCAGCAATGTAAATTCAAGGATGTGATTGCCGATGTGCAGACGCCGCCTGGGTGCGCCGCTGGCAGGGCCTTGCGGCGCGAGCGGCGCGGGCTCTGCACCGAACAGGTCGAGTTGTTCGGCGGGTTTCGGCAGATCGGCAGCAGGTGTGCGCAGCAGTTTCAAATCAGGAGGTCTGACGGTCTATTTGCCCACAAAATTGTTGGCAGATTTGTTCCCATAGGCAGCAGGTGAAATCAGCCGCATTTCCGATTCTATCCAATTTTCGACCAGTTGCATCAACTCGGCCGCGGTCTTGCCCTGCGGCGAAATCGGCGGACCGATCGAGACCGTGATCAGACCGGGTTTTTTAGCAAAAGAATTTTTTGGCCAGCACTCGCCGGAGTTGCAGGCGATCGGCACCACCACGGTATCGGTCTCGACCGCCAGACGCGCGCCGCCGCCTTTGTATTTGCCCTGACCGCCCACCGCAGTGCGGGTACCCTCGGGGAACATGATGACCCATTGCCCGTCGGCCAGGCGTTTGCGCCCATGCACCACGACTTGCGCAAAAGCGTCGCGCCCACTGCTGCGGTCGATCGGGATCATCCGCAGCAAGGCCAGCGCCCAGCCAAAAAACGGCAGGTACAACAATTCCTTTTTGAGCACGAAGATGAGTGGACGCGGCATTTTGCAGAGCAAAAAAATCGTCTCCCAGGCAGATTGATGCTTGCATAGCAGGATCACCGGCCGGTCCGGCAGATTTTCCATACCGCGCACCTGATAGCGAATCCCGCACAGCGCTTTGGCCAGCCAGATCATGAAGACGTTCCAGCGCGAGGTAATGTAGTACCGTGACTTGTACGGCAGCGGTAGTGCGATAAAGCAGATACACGCCCACGGCACCGTCACGACAGTCATCACTACGAAAAAAATCAGTGAGCGTAAAAAAAGGATAAAACGCGACATCGATGCTCCGAAAATAATCAAAAATTACGCCAGCGCGGGCGCCAGCAAATGGTCCACCACGGCCGCAAGATCAGACCAGACGGTGGTGCCCGGCGGTAGTCCGCCTTTGGCCTGCGTCGTCATACCCTTGCCGGTCAGGACCAACATCGGACTGCAGCCGGCGACAAAGCCGGCCTGTAAGTCGCGCAGCGAGTCACCCACCGTCGGCACGGCTTTCAGGTTGACGTCGAAGCGCCGTGCGATTTCATAAAACAGGCCGGGCTTGGGTTTGCGGCAGTCACAATTGTCGTCGGCGGCGTGCGGGCAGAAAAACACCGCATCGATTTCAGCGCCAGCCAGTTGCGCGGCGCTATGCATTTTTTGGTGGATCGCATTCAACGTCGGCATGCCGAACAAGCCGCGCGCAATGCCCGACTGGTTGGTTGCGATCACCACCTGAAACCCGGCTTGGTTCAATCTTGCGATCGCTTCGAGCGAGCCGGCGATCGGGATCCATTCGTCCGGCGTCTTGATGAACGCGTCGGAGTCCCGATTGATGACGCCGTCGCGGTCGAGGATGATCAGTTTCATAAACCGTGCTCAGTCGATCAGACAGCCAGTTTGGATATATCGGCGACCCGGTTCATCATCGCGTGCAATTGCGACAGCAGCGCAAGCCGGTTGGCACGCAAGGCAGCGTCGTCGGCCATCACCATCACGTCGTTGAAGAATCCATCTACCGGCTCGCGCAGTTGCGCCAGGGCCTTCAGTGTGCCGCTGAAATCACCGGCTGCATAGGCGGCATTGACGTGCGGGGTCAGCTCCACCATGGCTGCGTATAGCGATCTTTCGGCGGCTTCCGGCAGTAGCGCAGGGTCGACTGCGGTGCCGGCGCTGCCTTCCGATTTTTTCAGAATGTTAGTGATCCGTTTGTTGGCGGCGGCCAGCGCTTCGGCGTCGGGTAGTGCGGCAAATGCCTTGACTGCATCCAGTTTGGCAAAAACGGTATCGAGACAGGTCGGATCCAGCTTCAGCACGGCGGCGACCGCTTGCGGGCTGTACGCTTTGTCGCGCAGGTAGCTCGACAGACGATCGATGATGAAATCGAAAATACTGAAATTCTTGTCGGTGGCGAGGATGCCGGCGTCTGGTGTCATGCCGTCGACGCGCTTGCGTGGACAGGCAGCAAGTAGTTCGGCAGGGAAAACATCTTGCGTCGCGTGCAGCAAAGCGACCAGATCCAGACGCAGCCGTTTTTCAATCAGCATGCGCA
>JAYVEF010000102.1:0-4768 GCA_043748965.1 Burkholderiales bacterium | reverse complement strand
ACGATTCCGGCGGCAACGCACTGGTCTGGCGTGATCGCTGGCGGGATGACCTTGCGCCTGACCGATCTCGACGGTGAGGCGAACTGTGCGTTGATTTTTTTCAATGAGCGTGATCCACTGGAGCGCTACAACATGCCCGACACATTGAAGGCCCAGCATACCGGTCGGCTGGCGCCGGGGCACTGTCTGTATTCCGACATGGGCCGGGTATTCTGCTCGTTAGTGGATAGTTCCCTTGATTGGCATGACCCCCTCTGCGGCGTCGCCGATGCCGCCACAATGGAACGACTGTACGGCGCTTCGCACTATCAGCAGCAACGCAATGCGATGCTGCGCAATGGGCGCGATTCACTACTGACTGAAATGGGAAAATATGGTTTGGGCAAGCGCGATTTGGGTCCCACCGTTAATTTTTTTACTAAAGTAAGTGCTGATAGTGAGGGTAGATTGTCCCACCACGATTGGCATTCCTCAGCAGGCGACTACGTCGACTTGCGCTTTGAGCTCTCTGCGCTGGTTTGCATCACGACCGCGCCGCATCCGCTACAGAGGCGCCCCGAGTATCGATCTTCCGCTGTGCAGATGTCGCTATGGCGCGGCCCTGCCGTAACAGCCGACGACCCGTGCCGCATGCATTGTCCAGAAAACCAGCGCGGCTTCATCAATACCGAACGTTACGCAGCCCAGCGTGGAGACTAACGCGATGCCATTGACACATAGTTTGCTCGAGCGCCACCACGCCATGTACAACCAGATCTGCCTGGCCGGAGAGCCCTGGATAAAAGCCATTCGTCGTGGGCAGATTCTTCGGATTCTCGATATCGAAGGCAATCAGGCGGTCGATACGCTGTTCTACAACGCCTTCGATGCGGATGAGCATTACAGCGCTACCGTCACGATCGCCAAGCAGGCAGCACTTTATATCAGCACCGGCTCGATCCTCTACTCGAACGAGGGAAATCCACTCCTGACGATAGTGGCCGACACCTGTGGGCGGCACGATACGCTCGGTGGAGCCTGTTCTTCCGAAAGTAACACGGTACGCTACGCACTCGACAAGAGGCATATGCACTGCTGTCGCGATAATTTTTTGCAGGGGCTCTCGCATTGTCGTCAGCATGAACCATTGGCAGCGATGCTTGGTTTAGGCAAACGCGATCTCGTACCGAATCTGAATTTTTTCATGAACGTGCCAGTCACTCCGGACGGCAAACTCAGTTTTGAAGATGGTGTATCCGGTGCGGGAAAATATGTCGAGCTGCGGGCTGAGATGGATATCGTCTGCCTCATTTCGAATTGCCCGCAACTGAATAATCCCTGCAACGCCTACAACCCGACGCCGATCCGTCTTTTGATCTGGGACCCGTTGGACGCCACCGTTGACGCGCAGGATTAGCTCGCCATGTTTACGAAAGTATTGATTGCCAACCGCGGGACGATTGCGTGCCGCGTTCAGCGCACGCTGCGGCGTCTTGGTATCCGTTGCGTGGCCGTCTATTCGGAAGCCGACGCTGCATCGCGTCATGTCACCGAGGCCGACGAAGCCTATTTGCTGGGTCCGGCACCTGCTGCGCAAAGTTATCTCAATGGCGAAAAGATCATCGCCATTGCACGTGCCTGCGGTGCCGAAGCGATTCATCCGGGATACGGGTTTTTGTCAGAGAATCCGGAGTTTGCCGATACCTGTACTGCAGCAGGACTGATCTTTATTGGGCCGACTGCAGCACAGATGCGCGCGTTCGGCCTGAAGCATACTGCCCGGGCGCTCGCACAGCAAAACGGGGTGCCGATGTTACCCGGCACCGAACTTTTGTCCGATTCCGGTGAGGCGCAGCGCCACGCACAGCGGATCGGATATCCGGTAATCCTGAAAAGTACTGCCGGTGGCGGTGGTATCGGCATGCGCGTGATCTGGACGGCCGAAGCGCTGAAAGAAGCGTACGAATCGGTGGCGCGCACCGCTCACGCAAATTTCAAAGAAGCGGGACTGTACCTTGAGAAATATGTCGTATCGGCGCGCCATATCGAGGTACAGATTTTCGGAGATGGTAAAGGCAATGTCATCGCACTGGGCGAGCGTGATTGCTCTGTACAGCGGCGCAACCAAAAAGTAATTGAGGAAACCCCCGCGCCGGGGTTGAGCCCGGCGCAGCGCGTTAATCTGCTATCGACCGCAGTAAGACTAGGCACGGCAGTGAACTATCAATCGGCCGGCACGGTCGAGTTCGTCTACGACGTCGATGACGAAAAATTCTATTTCCTGGAAGTCAATACACGCCTGCAGGTGGAACATGGTGTGACAGAAGCCGTAACAGGTATTGATCTGGTCGAATGGATGGTGCTGCAGGCTGCTCAGGAGTTGCCGCCGCTATCGACCCTGACAGTCACGCCTGCCGGTGCGGCGATGCAGGTACGTCTGTATGCCGAAGATCCTAACAAAAATTTTCAACCATCGGCTGGGTTGCTGACATCGGTTAGTTTTCCGACCACTATCCGGGTAGATGGATGGATCGATTCCGGCAGCGAGGTGCCGCCAAATTACGATCCGATGTTAGCTATGCTGATCGCCCATGGCCCCGATCGCGAAAGCGTACGCTTGCAGTTGATTGCGGCGTTGACCGCGACCGAACTGGCAGGTATCGAAACCAATGCCACATATCTTACGCAAGTACTGGCGACGGCAGAATTTTCGGCTGGTACCCAGACCACGCGCTTTCTCGACAGCTTTTCCTATCAGCCGGCGACGATTGATGTGCTCGATCCCGGTATGCAATCGACCATTCAAGACTGGCCGGGGCGGCAGCATTATTGGGATGTCGGTGTGCCGCCGTCGGGCCCGATGGATGCATTGTCGATGCGACTGGTCAACCGACTGGTCGGTAATCCGGACGGCGCCGCAGCACTGGAATTAACCGCCACCGGGCCGCGCCTTAAATTTAATTGTATGGCTGTCTTCGCTCTTGGCGGTGCGAATATGGTTGCGACCTTGGACGGGGTACCCGTTGCGGCCTGGCAGGCCTATCTGGCGCAAGCGGGGGCGGTTTTAAAAATTGGCAGCGTGCAGGGCGCCGGGCTGCGTAGCTATCTCGCCGTATACGGCGGCCTGCAAGTACCGGACTACCTGGGCTCAAAGTCGACTTTCACATTGGGGCAGTTCGGCGGCCACGGCGGCCGGCCTCTGCGCGCCGGTGATGTGTTGCATCTGCAGGCACTTGGCGCGATGCCGGGCCTGCAGTCGTTGCCGCTTGCATTGCAAGTGCCGTTGACGCATGCATGGGAACTCGGTGTGCTGTACGGGCCGCACGGCGCGCCGGATTTTTTTACCGACGCCGACATTGAGATGTTCTTTGCGACCGCGTGGGAGGTACATTACAACTCCTCGCGAACCGGCGTGCGTCTGCTTGGACCGGCGCCAGTCTGGGCGCGCAGCGATGGGGGTGAAGCCGGCTTGCACCCGTCTAACATCCACGACAATGCTTATGCGGTCGGCGCTATCGACTTTACGGGTGACATGCCGGTCATTCTCGGACCCGATGGTCCGAGTCTGGGTGGCTTCGTGTGCCCGGCTACCATCGTCTCCGCCGAACTTTGGAAACTCGGCCAGCTCAAGCCCGGCGACCGGGTGCGTTTTCGTCGTGTCCTGCGCACCACCGCGAATGCATGGCAACAGCAGCAGCAGCGCGCGGTTCAGCACCTCTCGGAACCAGCCTGGGCAGTACTGCCATTTGAACACGCGACGCTTGCCTCCCCGATCGTTCAGCAACTCGATGTCGAAGACGATAAGCCGCTATTGGTAATACGCCAGTCCGGCGATACCAACCTACTGATCGAACTCGGCCCCCTTGTACTCGATTTTGAACTGCGCTTTCGCATTCAGGCATTGATGGAAGCCTTGAAGGCCGAGATCGCGGCGGGACGACTTGCAGGCATACTGGACCTGACACCGGGGATCCGTTCGTTGCAACTTCATTTCGATCCGCTGCGAACCACGCAAGACAGCCTTATCGAGGCAGTCGTCAAACTGGAAGCGGCATTGCCGAATTTGGACGATCTCGAGCTGCCGTCGCGCATCGTCCACCTGCCGCTTTCCTGGAACGACGTCGCGACCCGGCTGGCCATAGAACGCTACATGCGGTCGGTGCGCATGGACGCGCCGTGGTGCCCAAGTAATATCGAGTTCATCCGTCGCATCAACGGGCTGGCCTCGGTCGAGGATGTCTTCAAGATTGTGTTCGACGCCAGCTATCTGGTGATGGGTCTGGGCGATGTCTATCTCGGCGCCCCAGTTGCCACGCCGCTCGATCCACGCCATCGGCTGGTGACGACCAAATACAATCCGGCGCGGACCTGGACGCCCGAGAACGCTGTCGGCATTGGTGGCGCGTATATGTGTGTATACGGCATGGAAGGACCCGGCGGATACCAATTTGTTGGGCGGACCGTACAAATGTGGAACCGTTATCGCCGCACCGATAATTTCACGCAGCCATGGTTGCTGCGCTTTTTCGACCAGGTACGTTTTTATCCTGTCAGCGAAACCGAGTTACTGCGCCTGCGCGAAGAATTTTTAACCGGGAAATTCCGCCTGAAAATTGAAGAAACGCAGTTTCGGTTACGCGATTATCGGCATTTCATTGCAACCAATGCGGACACGATTGCTGATTTCAAACGTATCCAGCAGACCGCTTTTGAAGTGGAGCGCGAACAATGGAAAACCGATGAGGCAGATATCGTTACGGCGTCAAGTGCAGTCTTCAGCGTTGATGCG
>JAYVEF010000101.1:0-14686 GCA_043748965.1 Burkholderiales bacterium | reverse complement strand
CACAGGTTATCGCGATTTCTCGTAGCACTTTGTGCTAGCCTTCGGCGCATGTACAAGCGATTTTTCGGCATCAAGCACGCTCCCTTTTCAATTTCGCCAGATCCGCGCTACCTTTTCATGAGCGAGCGGCATCGCGAGGCGCTGGCACACTTGTTGTTCGGACTTAATGGCGGCGGTGGATTCGTTCTGCTGACCGGAGAAATCGGCGCCGGAAAGACTACGGTCTGCCGCCTGTTCCTTGAGCAGATCCCGGCGCGCTGCAACGTCGCCTACATCTTCAATCCAAAACAGACAGTGATTGAATTGCTGCAGTCGATTTGCGATGAATTCGGCGTGCCGCCGCCTCCGCGTACCGAGACTGCCGCAACCGTCAAGGATTATCTCGATCCGCTGAATACCTATTTGCTGGCGACCCACGCTGTGCATCAGAACAATGTTCTGATCATCGACGAAGCGCAAAATCTGTCTGCCGATGTGCTGGAGCAGTTGCGCCTGCTGACCAATCTGGAAACCAGCGAACGCAAATTGCTGCAAATCATTTTGATCGGCCAGCCCGAACTGCGCGCCATGTTGGCACGTCCCGAACTGGAACAACTGGCGCAACGCGTGATCGCCCGGTTTCATCTGGAGGCACTGTCGGCCGAAGAGACCGAACAATATATTGCACACCGGCTGGCGGTGGCAGGATTTAAGGGCGCATCGCCTTTCAGCCGGCGCGCATTGAAGCAGATCCATCGGCGCACCCGCGGTGTACCGCGTCGGATCAACCTGCTGTGCGATCGAACACTGCTGGGGGCCTATGCGAACGGCAAGCGGGAGGTCGATAGCGCGATGATCCGGCAGGCGGCGCGCGAAGTATTCGACTTCGATCCACCGGCCAACCAGGCCCGATCAGGTCAGTGGCGGGCGGCTCTTGCGGGCGTGGCCGGCAGCGCGCTGGTAATCGGGGGTGTTACGCTGGCACTGCAGCATCAGGCCGATCGGGGCATTGGCAAAACGGCCGCCGCAGCGCCGCCGAAATCGGCATCGATCGCTATTGCGCCCAAGTCGGTCACATTTTCTCCGCTGGCGGTCACCCCGCGCAGCATCGCCGCATCGCGCGCCATCATCAATACCGCCGTGCCGATTATTCCCGGTACAGACAGTCGCAGTCTGGCCAGCGCTTACCGCCGTCTCGGAAAATTATGGCGTCTGCCGCTGGTGCAAGGCGACCCATGCACGGAGGCGCAGAAGCGCGATATTTATTGCTTCAGCAGCAATCGCGGTCTGGCTGAAATTCGCCAGCTCGACCGGCCCGGCATTCTGACGCTGCATGATGACGACCACCATAACTATTACGCCTTGCTGGTCGGGCTGTCGGCACAACGAGCGGTATTACAGATCGGCGATGGGACAGAAACGGTGGCGCTGAACACGCTGGCGCATCGCTGGGGAGGTGATTTTGCGACGTTCTGGCACGGGCCGGACGGGTATCGCAAGGATATCGAACTGGGCGATCGCGGTGCGCAGGTGGAATGGCTGGCAGCGCGTCTGGCATCGGTCGACGGGTCACCAAATGTAGTGTCGAATGGTGTGTTCGATGAAGCCCTGCTCGCGCGCGTGCGTGAATTTCAGCTCACCCAGGGATTGCGTCCCGATGGCCGGGCAGGACCGCAAACCTGCATGCGTCTGGCTGCCGTGACCGGCTCGGATGAGCCACACCTGCAAACGATCGCGATGGTCGACAGCGCAGTGGCGCGGCCGACCACCGTGGCGAGGAAATAGCGCGATGTCTTATATTCTCGACGCGCTGAAAAAAGCCGAATCCGAACGCCATCTGGGCGAACTGCCCGGTTTGCACACACCGTCGCTGGCCGCGCTCGCGCCAGTGACACGACCGGTCTGGTGGCAAAGCCGATCGATCGGATTGACGGTGTTGGTAATCGCCCTGGCGAGCGTTGCTGCGTTCGCGTGGCAGTGGGTACGATCGGGTGAGGTTGGTATGCGCTCGCCATTGACGATCGCGCCGGCGTCGACCGAATCGTTGCCGATAGCCCTAACGGTGCCGGTTACGCCGTCCGTGTCGACAACGGCACCGGGCCTCGCCAGCGATCTGCCGGTACCACCACCACTGCCAAAGGTCCCACCTATCAGTAAAGCGATGACTGCTGCGCAGCCACCCCATGGACCATCCGCCGCGCTTGCGGCTATCGCGACAAACCCCGTGTCACCACTCGCTCCGGCCAAGCCGCTATCGGCCGGCGTTGCGCCAGCAGTAGCCGACCCCACGCGCGTGCTCACGACCGCACAGCTTCCCGACGCGCTGCAGCATGAGCTGCCACCGCTGGCAATTGGTGGTTCGATGTACTCCGACAGTCCGGCCGACCGCATGCTATTGATCGACAAACGGCTCTTTCACGAAGGCGATGAAGTCGCGCCAGGACTGGTACTTGAAAGTTTGATGCCGAAATCAGCCATCTTGCGTTTTAAGGGATATCGCTTTCGTATCGGGTTTTGAAACGTCCCTGGAAGGTTGACCCGAGTGTCTATTGAGCTAGTAATGCATGCCGGTGATCTGGCAACGCACATGCTTCCCCGAAACTCGCCACTGTCCGGTTTTCTGGTCCCTTCTTCCCACCCGGCTTCTGGGCACGCCGCGCCATCACGGGCTTGTCTGCCCCGCCTCCCCGACGGTGCAATGGTGAAGTAGTGTTGCATTTAAGCATCTAACAATAGAAATTTAATTCCCGGCAGTAGGTTCGCTGATAACCTCAATCGAATGGGGTAATAGCAATAGCAATAGCGGGAAAGCGCGCCGCGTCAGTGCCGCCTCTAAATTCCACGCACTTGGAACTATTTAACTGAATGTTGCTGCATTTGCGGTGACGTTCTGACTAATTATTCGCCTGCGCTTGGTGTTCAGTAGCGGCGGATTCTATTGAGGCTCGCATGCATCTGATCCGTCATCTCAAATTATCCACACGCTTTATCGCCATGATCAGCGTGTTTGCGATCGGTTTTCTTTTCTATGGCGCCTGGTCGTTCAAGACGTTAAGTGAATTGAAGGTCAATGGCGCGCTGTATCAGCGCATCGTGCAGGGCAAAGACCTGGTAGCCGATATTTTGCCGCCCCCCGAGTACATTATCGAATCCTATCTGGTGTGCTTGCAGCTGAGTGCGGCGAAGATTGATGAAGTGAAGGGACTGACCGATCGTCTGAGCGCGTTGCGTACGGAATACCAGAGCCGTCACGTGTTCTGGGAAAATCAGCATCTGGATGCCGACATGGCGACGATTTTGCTGAAAGACGCCGATGAACCGGCCCGTGCGTTTTATGAAATCGCATTCGATGCCTTGATCCCGGCAGTGCAGAAAAAGGACATTGAGGCGGCCAGCGCAGCCATGGCACGCATGAAACCGCTGTACGAAACCCATCGGCTGGCGATCGACCGGATCGTCCAGCTGGCGACCAAACGCGGCGAGGCGGACGAAGCCGCAGCGGCCAGTCAGATTTCGCGCGCTTCGGGTTTGCTGATGTTGATCCTGGCAGTGTCGCTTGGTGCCGGCATCGTGATCGCAGTGCAGATCATGCGCGGCTTACTGCGCGGTTTGGGTGGCGAGCCGGAGTACGCAGCCGACATTAGCCGAAAGATAGCCGCGGGCGATTTAAGCATGGTTATCCATCTTAAAAATGGCGATGAGACCAGCATGCTGTTCGCCATGAAAACCATGCAAGAAATCCTTGCGCGTATTCTTGGGCACATCAAGGAAGCGGTCGACGCGATCAGTACCGGTTCGGCACAAATCGCCAACGGCAATTTGGACCTATCGTCGCGTACCGAACATCAGGCCGGCGCCCTGCAGCAGACTGCCTCGGCGATGGAGCAGTTGACCGGCACGGTGCGCCAGAACGCAGACAGCGCGCACGATGCCAATGCGCTGGCCGATTCTGCCGCCCAAATCGCCAGTAAAGGTGGCCAGATGATCGTTAATGTGATCGATACGATGCGTTCGATCAGCCAATCGTCGCACCGCATTGTCGACATTATCGGGGTGATCGACGGGATCGCATTTCAGACCAACATTCTCGCATTGAATGCAGCGGTAGAAGCGGCCAGAGCCGGCGAGCAGGGTCGCGGCTTTGCGGTCGTCGCGGCAGAAGTGCGCAACCTGGCGCAGCGTTCAGCCTCGGCAGCGAAAGAAATCAAGGTGTTGATCAGCGCTGCCACGGAACAGGTCGATTGCGGCGCAAAACTGGTCGATCAAACCGGCGCCACCATGCGTGAAATCGTCAGCAGCGTGCAACGCGTTTCCGAGATGATCGGCAACATTACGCGTTCCAGCAACGAGCAGGCGGCCGGGATCGAACAGATTAATCAGGCTATCCTCCAGATGGATCGGACGACCCAGGAAAACGCAGCACTCGTTGAAGAAGCCGCTGCAGCGGCGAGCGCACTGCAGGATCAGGCGGGTGGGTTAAGTCACCTGACCGACCAGTTCACGCTGGATAGCGAAAACCAGTCGCCCAAGCAGGTGCAGGGGACGCCGCCGAACCAGCGCCCGAGTTCCGCCGTAACAACCGGCAGGCCAATGCCGCTATCTCCGGCGCACGCAGCCCGCAAGCCCGATACATCGGCTCGAGACAGGCTGGAAAATTCGCGTACCGTGCGCAAAATCGGACACTAAGTCTGCTCCCAATTTTTTGAGATCCATCCTGCGCAGCGGCAGGACTTTTCGGCCCAGAAACGGCGTACCGCTCCCGCGTCAACCGCAACAAGCGCCGCGGTTCACCCTTTCAAGCCAGGCAACTGCGGTTTCAAACGCGTATCGGCCGGTTTTTCGCCGAGCCATATTTTGAGTAACGCAGTATGAAAACCGACGTCGGCCAGCGGGTCGCTCAGGCCTTTGCCATTCAGTTGCACTAACGTACCGATCCCCAGCAGCCAGTCGGCAGTGAGGATGTCGCCTTTTTTGAGATTGCCGGTGTCGGTGAACAGACCGCCGAATTTGACGGCAGGACCTGCGAGTCGGGCCTTTTCGGCATTATCTGAATTGGCGTCCAGTCCGTACAAAAAACTTTCCGTGAAATCAGTACTGCTGACATCAGGCAGCATCACCAGTTCGATCGGGCGTGGGCCTTTGGCTTCCAGTACCTCCTGCACGGTGGAATTTTTTTCGGCCAGATAGAGCCCGGCGGCGTACACCTTAAAAATAAATTTGGTCCGAATTCCGGCGCCATTCAGTGGCAGATCGACGTTGCCGACCCTGGCCGCGTCGTCCAGGCGCACGCCGGCGATTTCCAGCGCTGCTGCCGGCAGTACAAAAGCGGCGGCGATAACAGCGGCGGTGACCGCGCGGTAGATATTTTGCGAGATGAGTTGCATGAATGCTCCGTCATTTAACAGGGTCCCGCGCAAATGATGAGACAGCCGGAGGATACGGGTGATGGTTGTTTTATATCGGCGGGAAACCTCTAAACCTGCCGCATCGCTCTGCCCATGCTGCGTCGGGTGCGGCCACGCCGGAGAGTTATTTTTTCTAAACACCGGGGTCCCGGGCGTTGCAGCAGGTGTTGGATAGCCGCATCGCCGCAGCGGAAAACACGGGCTTTGTTACGTTAGCTGCTGGTTATCGGGGTAATATTGTTGGTAGGAAAGTCCGACGACGGGACGCACACTGTGACGGCAGCAAAAGGAATCAGCCAATGAATTTATCAAATATGCGTATCGGCCAACGGTTGGCGCTCGGCTTCGGTCTGGTGATCCTGATGATGCTGGCGATGAGCCTGATCGGTACCACCCGGATTGGTCGGGTCAGCGGCAGCGTCAGCACCATGGCCAACGAGCTGTACCCCAAAACCGTGATGGTGAACACCGTCAAGGGCGCGCTCAACGAGACTGCGCGCAGCATGCGCAATCTGCTGATCATGTCCACCACTACCGAACTTGCGGCCGAATTTGCGACCATCGACAAAGCCGAAAAAGTCATCGACGATACGCTGACCCGGTTCGCTGCGGCGACTCATACTTCGGATGGCAAGCGTCTGCTGAAACTGGCCCTCGACGCACGCCAGAAATACACCCCGGTGCTGAATAACTTTATCAAGCTGGTCAAGGATGGCCAAGGTGAGCAGGCCAAAGATCTGGTACTTCCCGAACTTGCACCGCTCCAATTGCAGTATTTCCAGACACTGGATGGCCTGATTCAATATCAGAGCGCGCTGATGGAACGTGCCGGCAAGGATGCCGAAGCAATATCGCAGAGTACCCGCTTGTCGATGCTGGTGCTCGCGGTGATCGCGATGGTGCTGGCCGCGCTGGTGGGGCTATGGACGACGCACAGCATTACGCGGCCGTTGAAGGCGGCGGTCCAGGTGGCGGAAAAAGTCGCCAATGGTGATTTGACCACCGACGTGGTGGTAAATTCACGCGATGAAACCGGCCAGCTGCTGGCGGCACTGCGCAACATGAACCATAGCCTGGTCAATACGGTGGGGCAGGTGCGCTCCAGCACGGAAACCATCGGCACCGTTGCGCGTGAAATCGCCACTGGCAATCGCGATCTGTCGGCCCGCACCGAGGCGCAGGCAGCCAGCCTTGAAACCACCGCATCGACCATGGAACAGCTGACCGCTACCGTCCGCGAAAACGCCGCCAACGCAGAGCGGGCCAATCAACTGGTGACGTCGGCGTCGGATTTTGCGCTCCAGGGTGGCAGCGTGGTTGGGCAGGTGGTTACCACGATGGGATCAATCAAAGACAGCTCGCGCAAGATCGTCGACATCATCAGCGTGATCGACGGGATCGCTTTTCAGACCAATATTCTGGCGTTGAACGCCGCGGTCGAAGCGGCGCGGGCCGGCGAACAGGGCCGCGGCTTTGCCGTGGTAGCTGCTGAGGTGCGCACGCTGGCGCAACGTTCCGCCGGTGCCGCCAAGGAGATCAAGGTACTCATTGGCGACTCGGTCGAGAAGGTTGATGCCGGTGGTCGGCTGGTCGATCAGGCCGGTCAGACCATGGGCGAAATCGTCGCCTCGGTGCGTCATGTCGCAGAAATCATGCGCGAAATCACCGCTGCCAGCAAAGAGCAGAGTAATGGCATCGAACAGGTTAATCAGGCGATTGCGCAAATCGATGAGCGGACCCAGCAAAATGCCGCACTGGTTGAACAGGCCGCCGCTGCATCGCAGATCATGCAGCATCAGGCCGATAGTCTGGCACAGGCGGTGTCGGTATTTCGACTGAGTGCAGCGGGCGAAGTAGCGCCGACGCTATCGGCCAATCGCTCAATAGCAGCGGCAGCGGAGACGCTGCCGCAACATGCACGCGGTAACCGGCGCGCTGTCCGCACAAGCGCCGACAAAGTGGTGCCTTTGCGTCGCGCGATGACGCCCGTTGCACCCGTCGCGCGACCGACGTTACCCACTGCCAGTGGAGCGGACTGGGAAGAATTTTAAGTGCGGGACCGGTCATACTGCCATGCCGCAATCACCGCACCGGACGATTGCCGGACTAAGTGCGCGAGAAGGTAACGCGTCGGTGCCCGTGCGCCAATCGCACCAATTTGACGCCACATTTCGGCACTGCAGGCCGACGATTTTTTTATCTACCACGTGGCACGCCATGCAGTTGCTGGGGCCGATCAGACGGGCAGCATCGGCGCCACCTGTTGGCGGCACCCTTCTGCAGGATGGGTAGGACGATTTTTCGCGTCACCTGCGCTGCGTCGTAAGTTCGGCACCGCAGTTCTTCACCAGATCGTCGACCATCGGCGCGACATCGTCGCCATCAAATCATAGGCCGAACGGCTTGTGCATTTTTTCACCATAACTTTCGAGTACGGCCGCGGCGAGGATGGCGGCTGAGTCAGTACGTACTGGGCCGAGTGACGGGTCATGCAGTTGCGCAGCTCCAGTTAATCGTTTTAGGCGCCGCGCTGTCAGACCCGGACATCCAGAATCCATCGAACACGTTATCGGCGACGATAATAGCGTTGACAGGCTTGACCCAGTTCGTCCCATAGTGACCCGGCACGATCAGCCGTACCGAGTAGCCTCTCAGCATCGGTAGATCGGTGGCGCGACCAGGCCATCGAAAGATACCCATACGCCGTCCGCCATTGGTGCATGAAGTGAAGTGGCCACGGCTGTTACCCGAGCATTGGTTCGCTACGATCAGGTCGACAGGGGCGGCCAGTTACTTCAGTTCGGCCAGGCTGAGTTCGAGAAAGGTACTGACATTGCCGCTGACCTTCCAGCGATACGGTCGAGCGTCGATCGAGGTTGGAATACCGCTCCAGTGGTAGCGCACAAAAAGGCGCGTTGTTCGGGGTGTTCCACACAAAGTTATATTTGTCAGGACAACTTTTTTTAGCGTAATCGTGATTTCGCCTTTAATTGCGATCATGCCACTGCGCTCCGGCTTGGATGTGGGCATCGGGCCGATAGAACTATTCGCCACCAGCCTGCAACGGGGAATAAGAGTTCCGGCAAGTTCAGCCGCCCGCTGCACCGATCGAGCATGGCACCCGCATGAAAAAAGCCGCCCGGTCGAATCGACCGGGCGGCTTTTTTGGGACGGATCCATTAGTGTTTAGCGGTTCCCCAGACTTCGGCTACCCGTGCATCGCGACCGCAACCGTGACGGTAGTAGCTATAGCGCACGGGATTCTTTTTATAATAATCCTGGTGATAGTCCTCTGCCGGATAAAACTTTGTCAACGGCAGCGTTTCTGTATAGATCTTTTTGATCACGCCAGCTTTCAGGATCGCTGCTTTGCTGGCATCGACCGCTGCCCGTTGCGCATCATTCTCTACAAAAATCGCGCTGCGGTACTGGTTGCCGATATCGCAAAATTGGCGGTCACCGACGGTTGGATCGATATGATGCCAGTAATAATTCAGCAGGGCCGGGTAACTTACCTTGGCCGGGTCATACACCACCTTGACGACTTCCAGATGGCCACTGTTGCCGGCGCTGACCTGCTCGTAGGTCGGGTTCACCAGCTTGCCGCCGGCATAACCTGAATCGACAGCGATCACGCCGGGAAGCTTTTCAAAATCCGCCTCCATGCACCAGAAACAGCCTCCACCGAATACCGCGCTGGCGCTGCCGGCAGGTGCCGGTGACTGCGCCTGCGCCGCACCGGCCAGCAGCAGGGTGCTTAAAAATAACGACAAACGGGACAGGTGGCTCATGTGCGCAACTCCGGCAGTTTTTGATCGGCAGGGACAAAGTTCAACGCCACCCCGTTATTGCAATAGCGCAGACCCGTTGGTTTGGGACCATCATCAAATACATGGCCTTGATGACCGCCGCAGCGCACGCAATGGTATTCGGTACGTGGCACGATCATTTTGAAATCTTTTTTGGTGACGATCGCGTCAGCGATCGGATCAAAAAAACTTGGCCAGCCGGTGCCACTGTCAAACTTGGCGGCACTCTTGAAGAGCGGCTGATTGCAAGCGACGCAAACGAAAGTCCCGGCGCGCTTCTCCTTGTTCAGCGGACTGGTAAACGGGCGCTCGGTACCTTCTTCAAACAGCACGTCATAGCTGGCTGGTGGCAAAAGTTTTTTCCACTGGTCGCGGGTTTTGTTCAGTACTGCTGCGGCAAAGCTGCTACCGCTGAATTGCAGCAATATCGCACTACCTAACAGTGCTGAGAATTTTTTGATAAGTTGACGACGATCCATGATGGCTCCGGTTTGTTACTGAATACAAGGCTTTCAGTGTAGAGGCTCTGGCAAAAATCTGCTCGGGACCTGCACGGGATGGATGCTGCGGCCGTGGACATCCACTCGCGCTGCACAACCAATTCTGCTTAATGAAAGTTGGTCAGCCGAAGCGGTCAAAGCTTACAAAAGTGCCGTCAATTTTTTTGTCTTTGCTCTTGCCGGGAAAAAGCGCGCGGCAGGTGGCGCGGTTGACGCCTCTTACTCCGTACTCAATTCGGCAAATACCGGTCGTTCAGAGAGCAGTACCTGCGGGTCTTCCTTCAACAATGCGACATCCTGCTTCAGCTTGAGTACGCCGCTGCTACCGACCGTAAATAACTGCGGACCGGTTTGATTCAGCAATTGCAGCGTCTGTCCCGCGGGTTTGGCGAAATGCAATTCGACGCCATCGAATTTCGGGGCAAACACACTGAGCATGCCGGCCAGCTGGCCAACCAGATGATTGGCCTGCGCAACGCCTGCCATCAGAGCGCTGTAGCTAATCCGGTTTCCGGGAGGAATCACCGCGCTGACACTAAATCCGAGCGCGGATTTTTCGCCTGCCGGCAGACTCGTCAGGACCATCGGATTTTGCTTGATCCAAAGCGGATTTTCGGGCAAATCGAAGCTGCCATCGGCATCTATACGCAGCAACTGTGGCCCGTCGGTAGCAGCGATGGTCAGAGTCACATCGGCAGGTTTGAATGCCTTGTTTCTAGGTACCAGTTGCGCCCGCATGCGAAGCTTGTCGCGCTGACCTGGGGGTACCGCGTAAAATTTTGCCAGATACGTATGCTCGCGCAATTCGTTGTAGCTAAGCCAGTCACGTTCAGCGGCGCGGGCCTGCTGGCTTACATTCAACAGTAGCGCGATCACGCAGAGAATTGTTTTCATGGTAAGGGTGGTCGAGAGCCAGCGGCGAAACGGTCGCCGGAACCGGGGGTGCATCGTCGCGGACGTTACCATACGGATATGTGTACCCGCGATGTCGGCCTGCACGCACGGTGTCGATCGTCTGACTGCTCGGTCCCGTGCGGGCTCTGTCGTTATCGACCAGATCAAATCCCGCCCATGCACAAATATTTAATCTCGAGATATTCGTCCATGCCGTAGCGCGAACCCTCACGCCCGAGCCCGGACTGCTTGACCCCGCCAAATGGCGCGACCTCATTCGAAATCAAGCCGGTGTTGATGCCGACCATGCCGTATTCAAGTTGTTCGGCAACGCGCCATACGCGGCCGATATCACGTGAATAAAAGTAACTGGCGAGACCGAAATCGGTCGCGTTGGCGGCGCGGATAGCTTCCTGTTCGGTCGCAAATCGGACCACGGCAGCGACGGGGCCGAAGGTCTCCTCATGCATGATTTTCATGTCGGCAGTCACGTTCGACAGCACGGTAGGTTCATAGAAATGCCCGCCGAGCGCATGACGCCTGCCGCCGGTGACAACTGTGGCACCCTTCGCAACAGCATCGCGCACGTGGTCATCGACCTTGGCAATCGCCTGATCGTCGATCAGCGGTCCTTGTACGACACCGGCCTCGACGCCATCTCCGACTTTGATGCGGGCGGCGCCGGCAGCGAGCTTTTCGACGAAGGTGTCATAGATCGAGTCGTGCACATAAAACCGGTTGGTGCAGACGCATGTCTGACCGGCGTTGCGGTACTTGGACACCAGTGCGCCTTCGACTGCCGCGTTCAGATCGGCGTCGTCGAACACGATAAACGGCGCGTGTCCGCCAAGTTCCAGCGCAAGTTTTTTAACCGTTGGCGCGCACTGCTGCATCAGGATACGACCGACTGGCGTCGATCCGGTGAATGAGAGGTGACGGACGATTGGGCTGGCACACAGTACCTGACCAATTTCGACCGATCGACCAGCGTCGGCCGTGATGATGTTGATGACGCCAGCCGGCAAGCCTGCCCGATGCGCCAGTTCGGCGATCGCCAGCGCCGATAGCGGTGTTTGCTCAGCCGGTTTGATGACGATGGTGCAACCGGCTGCAACCGCCGGGGCAACCTTGCGGGTGATCATCGCAATCGGAAAATTCCACGGCGTGATCGAGGCACACACACCAATGGGCTGCTTGAGCACTACCATCCGCTTGTCGCTCCAGGTCGACGCCATGACGTCGCCGCTGACGCGTTTGGCTTCTTCGGCAAACCATTCGATAAAGCTGGCGCCGTACAACACTTCACCCTTTGCTTCGGCCAGCGGTTTGCCCTGTTCCGCGGTCATCAGTGCTGCCAGATCGTCGGCGTTGGCGATGATCAGATCGAACCATTTGCGCAGCACCCCGGCGCGTTCCTTGCCGGTTTTGGTGGACCATGCCGGGAAGGCAGCGGCTGCTGCATCGATCGCCTGCGCAGCGTCGGTAGCGCCCAGATTGGGTACGCTGCCGATGATGGCGTTGTCGACCGGATTGGTGACATCGAAGCGCGCCGTGCCATCGACCCATGCACCGTTCAAATAAGCTTGATTGCGCAGTAGCGTCGGATCGTTGAGTTTGATCGGGGTCGAATGTGGCTGCGTCATGGAATACTCCGCGAGGAAAATGGTCAGCCTGTAAGGATACCCGAAAGACGGTGGTGCAACAGCCACGCGCGTGCATCGCCGACCAAAAGGAAGGCCCCCTCGATCTGCCCGAAAAAGGCCGTGGCGCCATGCGGTGTACGCGTAATCAGTGTAGTCGGGTAATCCGTGTCAGCGTCGGCACCGGCACTGTTGGCAGCGATTTGAGGTAAGCGACCGTGGCGTCCAGATCGACTCCGCCTTGCTGGCGGTTGGTGCCGCTCGCGAACAAGGTATAACGGTCGCCACCGGAGGCGATGAAGCTATTGGCCGTGACGCGGTAGGTTTTGGCCGGATCGATCGCAACGCCATTCAGTTTCATCGAGGCCGGCACCACGCGGGTACCGGTTCCGGCTGCCGCGCCTTCGGGCTGGCTGGCATCCCAGGTGTACGTCAGGGTGGCTGAAACCGGCAGAATCCTTCCGCCCGGCGGTTGTGGTGCTTCCCATTGTTGTTCCAGCAGACGGAGCAATTGGGTTCCGGTCAAATCCATCGTGATCAGATTATTGCCAAACGGCATGACGTTGTATAGCTGACCGAATGTCACCGGTAGCGTAGTCGCCAGGTCGGCCCGGATACCACCCGGATTGGTGAAGGCAATCTGCGCTGCTTTGGTTCCGAACGAGGCGTCCGAAGTCGCCCTGAGAAACGAATCCGCCACGATGTCGCCCAGCGTACTTTCACCCGCCGGGGTTTGTTTGCGGTCCAGAAATCCTGCCAGCTTGCCGATCAGGTTACCGGTAATCGGCAGCACCAAACCGGCGTAACGCGTGACCAGCATATCGATACCAGCATCCTTGACCAGCGGCTTCATCGTCGACGGTGGGGGGATCAGTTTGCCAGTGGCGTCTTTGACGCCGATGTCGTTCATTGCGACGACGTTGTTGGCATCTTTTTTGGTCACTTTGCGGGTATTCGGATCAATCGTCAAATCGATTTTGGTGGCGATGCGGCCATACGACCCGGTTTGCGTGATCAGCTTGCCGTCCGGCCGACTACAGACATATTCCTGGTGTGTGTGACCGCTGACGATGACGTCGATGGCCGGATCAAGCTGGTCCGCAATCGCCACGATGTCGCCGCTAAAACCCGGACAGGTCTTATCGTTGACGACCGAAGCCGTCGCCGCGCCACCTTGATGAATCAACACCACGATCGCCGACACGTCCTGCGTCTTTAAAATCGGCACCAACTTGTTGACCGTAGCGACTTCATCGACAAATTGCAGGCCCGCGACGCCGGCAGGAGTGACGACAGTAGGCGTGTCCTTCAACGTCAGGCCGATGAAGGCGATTTTGACACCTGCGACGGTACGGATCGCATACGACGGGAACAGGGTGGCGCCAGTTTGCAGGCCGATCACGTTGGCCGCCAGATACTGAAATTTGGCACCGGCGAACTGGCCGTTGTTCATGCAGGTGTCGGTACCGACCACGCCGGTTTTGCCATCGGCAGATTTTGGAAAGCAGCCACCGCGCTGCAGGCGCAGCAGCTCGTCACGGCTCTTGTCGAATTCGTGATTGCCGACGGATGAAATATCCAGCCCCATCTGTCCCAGCGCATCGATGGTCGGTTCGTCATGGAATAGTCCGGACGGTAGCGGTGACGCGCCAACCATGTCGCCGGCGGCAACCACCAGCGTGTTACCCGGGTTTTGCGCCTTCAGGCTGGCGATCAGGGTCGCCAGATAGGCGGCGCCACCGGCCGAGACTTTGGTACCGGCCGGATTGGCGGAATCGGCCACCACCACGCCACCGGATGGCGGCTGGATGTTGCCATGAAAATCGTTCAGGCCGATCAGCGACAGCGTCACTACCGGCGCATTGCCAACCGCTGGCGGCGAAGCGCCAGCGGTCGTGCTGCTGCCGCCGCACGCGACCAATCCGGCAACGGCGAGCGCACTGATCAAAGCTGCTGCGATAGTTTCTCTGACTATCATCAAGTGCTCTCGGGTGCGCCACGGCACCGATAAAAACGCGAGTGTAGTCAGGCACGATGACATCGTGATGACATACTGGCAAAGTATGCTGTGGCCCCTTAATGCATAGCGCCTACCGATGACATCTCCTTTCAGATTGCTCCGCTTAATCGCACTTGCACCGATACTGATGCTTGGTTCGGCGACCCTTCCATCGCTTGCGGCTACGACCATGGGGCGCGACCCGGTTGCAATAATCACGGCAGCCGCGCAGTCAGCGCAGCATCGTTGCTACGAATTCATGCACGAAGATGCTGACGAATTTATTTCCTGTATCGACGCGCTGGATGGGGCGATGCGTGGGCACGACGCGGCCGCGCGCTATCGTCATCTCGGGACCACCTATTTTGGCTGGGTCGGTGCGAATAATTCGGCGCGGGTTGCGTTGCCGGGTTCCGAACAGGCTGCCGCAAAATATTTCCTCCAGTATCAACAGCTGCGG
>JAYVEF010000100.1:0-4833 GCA_043748965.1 Burkholderiales bacterium | reverse complement strand
GTTGTTGCCATGGTTACTCCAGTTATTCGTTGGTGCAGCCGAGGATTTCCTCGAGGCTGGTCAAACCCTGCTTTACCTTTACCAGGCCGGATTGGCGCAACGTACGCACGCCTTCCGCTTTGGCCTGCGCTTCGATTTCCAGCGCAGTACCGTGTGCCAGAATGATCCGTTGAATGTCTTCGGTGATCGGCATGATCTGATAGACACCCAGCCGACCTTTGTAGCCACTGCCGCTGCAACGCTCGCAACCAACAGCGGTGTACGGTTTCCAGGTGCCGTCGAGGTCCTCGTCGGTGAATCCGGCTTCGATTAACGTCTCGTCCGGGATTTCGGTCAACTTCTTGCAGGTACACAAGCGCCGCGCCAAGCGCTGGGCAGTGATCAAAATCACCGAGGAGGCGATATTGAAGGGTGCCACGCCCATGTTCATCAAACGTGTGAGCGTCGACGGCGCGTCATTGGTATGGAGCGTTGAAAACACCATGTGGCCGGTCTGGGCAGCCTTGATTGCAATGTCGGCGGTTTCCAGATCACGAATTTCGCCGACCATGATGATGTCAGGATCCTGTCGCAAAAACGCCTTCAATGCGACCGGAAATGTCAAGCCGGCACGATCGTTGATATTGACCTGATTGACGCCGGGCAGGTTGATTTCAGCCGGGTCCTCGGCGGTGGCGATGTTGATGCCGGGACCGTTCAAAATATTCAGACAGGTGTACAGAGATACGGTTTTGCCAGAACCTGTCGGTCCGGTCACCAGCACCATGCCATAAGGTCGCTGGATCGCGTTCATCAGAGTTTCCTTCTGGTCGGCGTCGTAACCCAGCGCCTCGATACCCATTTGCGCCTGCGAGCCGTCCAGAATCCGCATGACGATTTTTTCGCCGAACAGGGTCGGCAGCGTACTGACCCGAAAATCGATCGACTTGGTTTTCGACATCACCAGTTTCATGCGGCCATCCTGCGGCACGCGCTTTTCCGAAATGTCGAGTTTCGAGATCACTTTGATGCGCGACGCCAGTTTTTCCTTGATCGCCAGGGGTGGCTGGGCGATTTCGCGCAGCACGCCATCGACCCGAAAGCGAATCCGGTAGAATTTTTCAAATGGTTCGAAATGCAGGTCGGAAGCGCCCAGATTGATCGCGTCGATCAGCATTTTCTGCAGGAATTTGACCACTGGCGCGTCGTCGATATCGGCCGCGACGATGTCGGTCGCCGACGACGTCTCTTCGCTGGCGAAGTCGATATCCATGCTGTCGCCGGTCAGGCTGGTCAGACTCTGTTCTGCCGTCTGACCGAACAGCTCGATTAATTTCAGCAAGCCGGTGTGTTCGACAATCACCGGTTCGACAGTCAGTTCGGTCTGGAACTTGATCTGGTCGAGTGCGGACAGATTGGTCGGGTCCGAGATCGCTACCGAGACCTTGTTGCCGCGTTTGGCGAGCGCGATCACGCGCTGGCTTGCCATCAGCTTGGCATCGATCAGACCTTCAGGTCGAAACGACATGTTAAACAGCGTAAAGTCCAGCATCGGATAGCCGAAGGTTTCGGAGCAAAACGCGGCGAGAGAACGTGCGTCGATGGTGCCACTGTTTAGCAGCGTATCGATGAATTGCACCTTGTCGTTAAGCGCCTGTTTGGTCAGCGTGTCGGCTTGCAGCGGCGTGAGCCGGCCAGCCTGCAGCAGCGCACGCGCAAGGCCGGGCATGCTGTTGTTCGACGCCGGGTTGGATAGCACTGCAGCCATAAATTTGTCAGCTCAGAGTTCGGTCAAATCGTGATACTTCAGGGAGCGTCCCATCATTTCTAACGATTGACGGGACGGTCGCCCTGCAAGCGATGTGGCACATGATTCGCGTTGGTGACGAATAGGCGCACGCTACCCGCTGGCAGGCACCTATGATGATGCCTTCAAGCATCAGCCTTGTAAAGGCTTTGTGACGTTTGTTAAATCGTTTCGTCTGCAAGGGGCGACAGGTCACGCGCGCCGGAGTTGTTGCATTGGCACGCGAGGACGAGCCAGCTTGATGATTTTGATCGACTGATTCATTACCTGAACGATTTCGATCACGCAGTCATGAATCTTCAAGCTCACGCTGGCTTCCGGGATGTCCTGCAGTATTTCAAGCAGGAGGCCATTGATGGTTTTGGGACCATCCAACGGGAAATGCAGGCCTAGTTGCTTGTTGAGGTCACGCAGTGTGGTCGAGCCTTCGATCAGGCATTCACCATTGGCATCCCAATTGATATTGTCGGCGCGCGCAGCACCCGGACTGGACGTGGTGAAGTCGCCGATCATTTCTTCAATGATGTCTTCCAGTGTGACCAGTCCCTGGACTTCGCCGTATTCGTCGACGATGATGCCGAGCCGCTCGTGATTTTCCTGGAAATATTGCAACTGCGTCAGCACGGCCGTGTCTTCAGGGATGAAATACGGCGCCGTCAGCAACGCCCGAAAATGTTCGGCCGTCAGTTCATCGTCCTCATTCAACAACCCGATTGCCTTACGAACGTGCAGGATGCCGACAATCTGATTGATCTCGCCCTCATACACCGGCAGCTTGTTGTGGTAGCAGGTGGTCAGCTGACGTTTGATTTCTCCGATCGGTACTGACAGATTCAACGCTTCGACCTGGGCGCGCGGCGTCATTACGTCTTCGACTGAAATATGCTCGAGGTCAAACAGGTTCAGCAAAATACTCTGATGTTTTTTGGGAATGAAATGGCTGCCTTCCAGCACCATCGATCGCAGTTCTTCCGGCGATAGGCGATGATCGCGCTTCGTACCGCGCTTGATGCGCAGCAGGCGCAACAGCACCGACACGAACAGATTGACGAACCAGATGATCGGCTTGGCGAACGTCATCAACGGTTTTAGTACGAAGCTGGTCGGTAGCGCGATCCGCTCCGGGAAAGTCGCGCCGATAATCTTCGGCGAAATCTCGGCGAATACGATCAGCAAAAAAGCCACTGCGCCGGTGGCGATCGTGATCACGCCTTCCTGATTGCCAAAAGTGTTGATGGCGATCGCCGTCACCAGCCCAGTGGCTAGCGCATTGATCAGAGTGTTGGCGATCAGTACCAGCGACAGCACCTTGTCGGTACGGTCCAGTAGCCACAGGGTGGTGACCGCGCTGCGACTGCCGCGTTTGGCGAGATGGCGCAGGCGATGACGGTTGGCCGCCATCAGAGCGGTTTCAGCCATCGCAAAAAAAGCTGACATAAGGATTAACAGAGCGAGTGCGACTAGCTGCACCCAAAAGGGAACGGCATCCAAAGGGCCACCGTAAAGAAAGTTGCGTCAAAATGCGTTAAATTCAGCGTAGACCAAGTCTGGCTGGGAGAATCCGGAATTCCGCCCTCACCGTCTCGAACGCAGCGCCACGCCGTGCTAGGTAACACCCCGATGCCGACCACGGCGGTCCGGGAAAAAGCTGCGCTCGGTCGGCTCAGTGGTTTCGGTCTACCGCGAAGATGCACAAGTCTAGCAAAGAATTTTTGAACTGGCTATCGGCCAGGCTGGCGATGGCTGCACTGGCGCGGGTGGCGGCCTTTTCGGCTTCGCGGCGCGTGTAATCGAGCGCGCCCGAGCTACTGATGGCTGCCAGAATCGCATCGAAATGCTGTTCATCCCCCTGCTCGATGCAACTGCGCACCAGCGCGCGCTGCTCGGCACTACCGTGATGCATCAAATGAATCAGCGGCAGGGTCGGCTTGCCTTCGCGCAGGTCGTCGCCGACATTTTTACCGATTTCTGTGGCGTTGCCGGAATAGTCGAGTACGTCATCGATCAGTTGAAACGCGGTGCCGAGCGAGCGACCATACTCGGCAGCCGCCTCAATCTGCGCCTCGGAAGCGCCTGCGATCAACGCGCCCAACTGGGCCGCAGCTTCGAACAGCTTGGCGGTCTTGGAGCGGATCACCTGCAGATAGCGCGCTTCGGTAACGTCTGGGTCGTGCATGTTCATCAGCTGTAATACTTCACCCTCGGCGATCACATTGGTGGCATCGGCCAGGATCCGCATTACGCGCATGTCGTCGACGGACACCATGATCTGAAACGCGCGTGAGTATACAAAATCGCCGACCAGCACCGAGGCAGCATTACCGAACAGCGCGTTAGCCGTTTCACGGCCGCGTCGCAGCGACGATTCGTCGACTACGTCATCGTGCAACAGCGTCGCGGTATGGATAAACTCGACCACGGCTGCCAGCTCATGATGGTGGGTGCCGCGATAGCCGAAAGCATTGGCGACCAGCAGCACCAGCATCGGCCGGATTCGCTTGCCGCCGGCGCTGATGATGTATTCGGCGATCTGACTGACCAGCGCGACCTCTGAATGCAGTTGCTGGCGAATCACCAGATTGACCGCTGCCATGTCGGCTGCGACAGTTTGGGTCGGGGACGGGCGCGATGCGAGTGCGTGGGCTGCGGACAAGGTAGGCCTGCTAGAAATCGAAGATTATTCCGATTATACGATGACCGGCGGTGCGCCTCTTTGCGCCATCCCGGCTTTTGCGTCAAGTGATTTGAACATACGCCCGATCCGAGCCAACCTCCACTTCGTTGCACAATCCAACCACAGATTTTGACGTGGCGTACAACAGCATGTATAATTTGCGGTTCTCTCGACTGGGCGTGCATTAATTGGCGGCTTGGCGCGGGGCAAACTCGCAGCGTCAGCTGTTTAACAGCAATATTTGGCAGCATTCAAATAGTATTCAGTCCCTTAATTCATTGATGAGGTTTTCCATGTACGCGGTCATAAAAACCGGTGGCAAGCAGTATAAAGTTGTCGCTGGCGAAAAATTCAAAGTAGAACAGATACCGGC
>JAYVEF010000099.1:0-14820 GCA_043748965.1 Burkholderiales bacterium | reverse complement strand
TCATACAAAATTTCGCGTTTATAGGATTTTCGGAATAAGAAACGGTTGTTTTGCTTTTAAACTATCGCGCAATCGCGCAGAACCGCAATCTGGCCGAATTTGACAACGCTGCGTCCCGCGCGGCATTGCCGGCCACTTGCCGCACCCCCGTGCCCCGGTGCAAGCCGTGCATCGGGTTGAAACTGTTTTGCTGATTTCGCTATTTCCGCTTATTCGATTGGGGACACCATGGACACACTCTCGCAAGATTTGCGCAAACAAACACTGGACCTGGTACTGGCGCATGCGGGCAACAACGCCCACGCAGCGCCAGTGTCCAGCCTGATCGACGTCTGGCTGGCATCCCTGGATGAAGAAGATCTGGCCGGCATCACGCCAGCCAGCCTGGCGTCGGCGCTGTGGCCGGTGTTTTCGCGGGCGCAGCAGCGTGCGGCGCATGGGTGCCAGTTGGATACGGTGCCATACGACGATGGTCGCGGCGGTCAATCCACGGCGCTTTTGATTGTCAATCCTGACATGCCCTACCTGGTGGATTCCATCGTGATGGCGTTGCGCAAAATGGGTGTCGCCTCCCGTGCTGTCCTGAACGCCGTACTGTCGGTGCAGCGCGATGCTGCCGGGCAGATCTTGCGCGCTGCGCCGGCACGCGCCGCGACCGACCCGCTCGAATCGTATGTCCTGTGTCTGCTCTCCGAAGCGCTCGACGAGGTCACGCTAGGTGCGCTTGGCGCAAGTATCCGCATGGTGGCCGGCGATGCAGCCGCGGTACATTGCGACGCTACGATGCTGGAGGAGCGCATGACCGGTGTTGCTGCCCTGGCGGCGGCCAACGGCACCGACGAGGGACGCGAAGTGTCGGCGTTTGTCGAATGGGCGCGTGACGGTGGTTTCGAGCCATTTGGGTATGCCTACTATCGCGCCTTGCCGAACGAGCGCGAACTGGTGCGCGATCAGGCCAGCCGCAGCGGCGTGCTGCGCGATGCTTCGCACCCGGTCTACGACACCTGCCTGGCCGGGATTCCCGGTGAATTCGATACGCTGGCGGCGCGCAACGACACGCTGTCAGTAGTCAAGGCGGACGTGCAATCGACCCTGCATCGCGATCTGCATCTTGATTTTATCGGCGTTCGGGATGTCGATACCAAAGGCACCCTGCGGGGCGAACACTGCTTTATCGGGTTATTCACGCGCGCTGCGGCTGCCACGGCATTGGGACGTCTGCCGTTTGCGCGCGGTCGTATCAAACAGGTACTGACGCTGGCAGAGGTCCGGCAAGAAGGCTTTCGTGCCGAAAAATTTTTGGAGATTCTGGAGTCGCTGCCGCGCACCGAGGCCATGGAAGCCGATCCCGACTGGCTCGCCGGTCTGTGCAGTAGTGTGGTATCGCTCTACAAGCAGCCGCGCACGCAGGTGTTCGCGCGGCGCGACGTGTATGGCCGCCATCTGAACGTGATCGTTTATCTGCCGACGGAGCGCTACAGTGCGGCGCTGGTCGAGACAGTGATTCAGACGCTCAAGGCCGTATCGGGAGCGCGCGATGTGCGGGCCGAGACCCATGTCAGCGACGGCCCGCTGGCGCGGATTTATCTGATTGCCACAGCCGCCTTGCCCGACCTTGATCTGGAAACCGTCATTCGGCAGCCGCTGATCGGCGCAGTCGAAGGCTGGCGCAATAGTTTCGACACTATGGTGGACGGCACGGCCGACGCTCGGGCGCGCAGTGCGCTGCACAAACTGCGCGCCGCGCTGCCGACCAACTACGTCGCCGCAACAGCGCCACAGGTGGCATACCGCGATCTGCTGAATCTGCAGCGTGAGCCAGGCGCTGTAGCAGTCACGGTACGCATTGAAATCGATGTCACCGACGCGGTCACGATTCGGCTGTATTCCATCAACAGCGTACCGTCACTGTCGACGATTTTACCGGCGCTGCACAACGCCGGGGTTGAAATCGAGCGCGAACAGACTTACCGGATCGCCGTCTCGGAGGGTGTCAATTATTTCATCACGAGCCTGTCGACGGATCAGCCCAGTGCTGCCAAACTGGCCCGGCCACAGGTTGCCAATGCCGCGCAGGAACTGTTCGAGGCACTGTTCAACGATCAGGCCGAAGACGGCCGCATGAATGGTCTTGTGATCGAAGCTGCCCTGCGCCTGCGCGAAGTGCAGGTTATTCGCGCCTACGCCAGCTATTGGCGCCAGGCCGGTTGCCGCTTCAGCCTGCGTTACATCGCCGATTGCCTGCGCAAGCAGCCGCACCATGTACGCACCTTGATCGACAGTTTTCAAACGCGCTTCAATCCTGCGCTGGATGATGCTGCGCGCGGCGCCGGGACTGCTGCGTTGACGGCGCTGCGCAATAATCTGATCGACGTCAACCACGCCGATACCGAAGATATCTTGCGCAACATTGCGGATCTGATGCTGGCGACACTGCGTACGTCTTATTACCAGAGCGCACAGGTCGGTGACACCATCCTGTTCAAGTTCGATGCGCATTCACTGACGCTGCTGCCGGAGCCGCGTCCCTACCGCGAGATTTTTGTGTTTGCACGACGCTTCGAAGGTGTGCACCTGCGCGGCGGGCCGGTGGCTCGCGGTGGTCTGCGTTGGTCCGACCGGATGGAAGATTACCGTACCGAAGTGATGGGGTTGGTCAAGGCCCAGATGGTGAAGAATGCGGTAATCGTGCCAGCCGGCGCCAAAGGCGGGTTTGTCTGCAAGATGATGCCCAAGGATGCGGCACGCGACACTATCGCTGCTGAAGGGGAGGCTGTCTACCGACTGTTTATTGCGGGACTGCTGGACCTGACCGACAACCGCGTACGCGGCGCTGTCGTGCCACCGGCCGAAACGGTCTGCTATGACGGCAATGATCCCTATCTGGTGGTGGCAGCCGACAAGGGCACTGCCACGTTCTCGGACATCGCCAACGGCATCGCGGTCAAGCGCGGTTTCTGGCTGGGCGATGCGTTTGCGTCGGGTGGCTCGAACGGATACGACCATAAAAAACTCGGCATCACCGCCAAGGGCGCGTGGGAAGCTGTCAAGCGTCACTTCTATGAAATGGGTCACGACATCAACCACACCCCGATGACCATGGTGGGCGTCGGCGACATGTCGGGAGATGTGTTCGGTAACGGCGTGCTGCTGTCAAAACAATTGAAGCTGGTGGCGGCGTTCGATCACCGCCATATTTTTATCGATCCGGCGCCTGACGTGGCACGCTCTTTTGTCGAACGTCAGCGCATGTTCGCGTTACCGCGTTCCTCGTGGGAGGACTATGACAAATCGCTGATTTCGACCGGTGGCGGAGTTTGGCCGCGCACGGCTCGCAGCATCGAATTGTCGCCCGAAGCATGCACCGCATTGGGCATCGAAGCCACTGCAATGGCACCCGAAGCGCTGCTGCATCAAATTTTGCTGGCACCGGTCGACCTGTTTTATAACGGTGGCATCGGTACCTATATCAAGGCCTCATCCGAAACTCATGCGCAGGTCAAGGACCGCGCCAACGACAATATTCGCGTGAATGGCAATGCGCTGCGTTGCAAGGTGGTGGCCGAAGGCGGCAATCTCGGCGCGACCCAAAACGGTCGGATTGAATTCGCCAGCAAGGGTGGTTATATCTTCACCGACGCGATCGACAATTCCGCCGGTGTCGATTGCTCCGACCATGAAGTCAACGTCAAAATCTGGCTCGATACCGAAGTCAATGCCGGCACTCTGGACGAGGTCGAACGTAACCATGTGTTGAACCAGATAACCTTCGATATCGAAGCACTGGTACTGCGTGACAACACGCTGCAAACCCATCTGCTGACGCGTGAAACCCAGGCACAGAGTAATACGGCGATGCAAAACGACTACGCTGCATTGATCACCGAATTGGAAACCCAGGGCGTGCTGTCGCGCGAGCTGGAACAGTTGCCTACAGCCGCCGAGCTGACGCGCCGACAAGGTGCAGGGCAGGGTCTGACGGCGCCTGAACTGGCGGTCGTGATAGCCAATGTCAAAAACCGCTACAAGGCGCTGCTGGCGCAGCATGCGTTGATTGCGGAGCCATGGGCGCGCGCCATGTTGACGCCCTATTTCCCGGCGCCGCTGGTGGCCACGCGGGATGCGCTGGCGCATCCTCTGGCCAACGCAATTCTGGCGACCGTGCTGGCGAACGAAGCGGTCAACCGCTGCGGCCCGCTGATGATCGGCATGCTGGCACGTCTGCATCAGGTCAGCGAAACCGAGGTCGTCTGCGCGTGGGCGCAAGCATGGGCTGCGCTGAATCTGGCCCCGCTGTTTGGCACGCTCGATCGTTACGCGTTGACAGTGCCGGTAGCGGTTTCAAAAGCCGTCGATCGGCGCACCCGCGACCTGCAAAAGGCCGTCATGACCGGTGCGCTGTCGCTGCCGATGGCGCAGCGCAATGCGCCCGGCAGCATGGCCGAACTGACGCGGCTGTTCGGCAGCGCAGATGCGGCGCGCAGCCTGACTTCGACGCCATCGGTGACGCTGCTCGAACCGGATAATCTGCCGCAAGACTTTGTGGCGGCAGTGCAGGCAGTCGAAGCGATTGAAGGTATGGCAGACTTTTTGTTCGCCGCGCTGTCGGCTCGCCGTCCGGCCGGAATGGATTTGCCGACGTTGCTGCAAGCCGGAATGGCACTGCGCCGGCAAGCCGGAATCGATCTGATGGAACGTACGCTGATGGAAGCGAGCGTCAGCCCGATTCAGGAAGCCTTGCGTGGTCACGCGTTGCAGTCGCTACGGCGCACCCAGCAAAGCCTGCTGACGCGGGTTTTGCCGCAACTCGGTAGCGACCCCGCCACTGCGATTGCAAGCACGTTGGCGCATCTGCATCTGACGCCACGTACGGTTAGCGCCGACGACAGTCTTGAAAACGTCGTGCTGGACGTGTGGGCCATGGCCGACGCCACTGCCCAGCCGGCATGACGCTGTCGGCTGCGGTAGCGGCGCTGGCGGCCGGCGATTTATCTGCGCTGACTGCGGCGTGTACCGCAGCTGGACTGCACGTGAGTGCGCCGGTCATTGGCGTGGTACAGATCAGGCCGGGGCCGGTAGATGCTGCTGCGGGCGACCGGCTGTCGGTATTGCTGTCGGTCGGCGTGCACGGTGACGAAACGGCGCCGATCGAGCTTCTAACAGCACTGTTGCAGACGATTTTGAAAAATCCGCTCGCACTGCGCATCAACCTGATGCTGGTGGTGGGCAATCTGGCGGCCATCGGTCAGGCCCGGCGCTTTATCGAGGCCGATCTGAACCGGTTGTTTCGCGCCGATCAGGGCGCGTTGCACGCTACCGCCGAAGCGACGCGTGCGCGCGCAATCATGGCTGCCAGCACAGAATTTTTTGGTGGCGCGACCGGGCCGCGCTGGCACTTCGACTTGCATACAGCGATCCGAGCTTCGGTGTATCCGACGTTTGCGATCGTTCCTGATACGATCGCTCCGACTGATCAGCGCGTGCTGGCGGATTTGCTGGGCCAGGGCGGTATCGCTGCGGTGGTGATCAATCCGACGTCGGCAGGCACGTACAGCGCATTTACCGCTGAACACGCCCGCGCGGTCAGCGCAACGGTTGAGCTTGGTCAGGTCAGTCGGCTGGGTCAGAACGATGTCGGTATATTTGCAGCGATGGGCTCTATGCTGGCTGCGTTGCTGCAAACCGGTAAGCTGCCGCCACCTGCACTGACCACTTTGCCGGTTCGCTTCGAAGTGGCACAGGAGATCATCAAACACAGTGCGGCTTTCCAGATGTATTGCGATGCGAAGGCGCCAAACTTTTCGGGTTTGTCGCAGGGCAGCATCATCGCTACCGATGGCGAATTGGTATATCGCGTCCGACACGTCGAAGAAATGGTGGTGTTTCCGAATCCTACCGTGCGCCCGGGTCTGCGCGCGGGCTTGATGGTGGTACGGTCCGACTGGTAACACGCGCTAGCAGCGTTCCACGGCGACGGCTTACCAGGTCATTGACACCGCACAAACCACGGGTGTCCGCTGGTATGGATCACCGTCAAATATCATGCCGAAACTCTTCGGGCCTGGCATCGATCGGCGTTCCTAAGTGCTCTTGCGCGCAGAAGAGTATCGGTAATCTCGTTAAGTTCTCCAATCTTCGCCTGCAAATGGCATTACTGAAAGGAACGACAGATGGGCTTCGATCTTGGCGGCATGCTGGAACAATACCTCGGCGGGGGCCATACCGGCAGCGTCGAGCAAGTCATCAACGACTTTCATCAAGTGGCACAAGCAGCGCCGGCAGGTGCGGTTGGCAGCGGTATCGCGGCAGCATTGCGGTCCGACCAGACGCCGCCTTTCGCGCAGATGGTCGGACAACTATTTGGTAACGGCAATCCCCAACAGCGCGTGGGCATGTTGAACCAGCTGGTCAGCGGGCTGAACCCTGCCATGCTGGGCTCACTGGGCGGCGGGCTGGGTAGCTTGTTCAGCGGCGCTACCGGACAGCCGGCCACCATCGATCCCGATGCAGCGGCCCAAATAGCACCAGCACAGGTCGAACAACTCGCCGCACATGCCGAGCAGAATGATCCGAGCGTCATCGACAAAATGGGCAGCTTCTACGCCCAGCATCCGACGCTGGTCAAAACCATCGGCGGCGTGGCGCTGTCAATTGCGATGGGACAAATCGCGCAGAGCATGCAGAGTTGATCGTCACCGATCCCCTTTTTTTAACGACTTAATCCACTGCAGCACAAGCAAGCACAAGCACTTAGTTGCCAGACTGTCCTGTCAACCCCCGACGTACCAGCAACGGCTGGATATCCGGCTCACCGCCATTGAAACGACGAAATAATTCCATCGCGTCTACGCTGCCGCCACGCGACAGCAGGGTGCTTCGGAACCAGTCGCCATTTTTGCGCGTCAGGCCACCGCTTTTGGTGAACCAGTCCACCGTGTCCGCGTCCAGCACTTCGCTCCAGATATAGGCGTAATACCCCGCCGAATAGCCGCCTTCAAACACATGCGAAAAATACGGACTGCGATAGCGGGGTGGCACCGGCGCGTAGTCGACGCCGGCGTTTTTCAATGCGGCGGTTTCAAAGGCGAGCACATCGTCGGGAATATGCTTGCTGTCGAGTTGATGCCATTGCTGATCGACCAGTGCGGCTTTCAGATATTCGGTGGTGCGAAAACCTTCATTGAAGCGCCCGCTGGCCAGCACCTTGTCGAGCAGCGCCTGTGGCATAAGCGCGCCGGTTTGATAGTGCCGCGCGTAATGCGCCAGCACTTCCGGCCAGGTAGCCCACATTTCGTTGACCTGTGACGGAAACTCGACAAAATCGCGCGGAACACTGGTGCCCGAAAACATCGGGTAACGTACATCCGACAACATGCCGTGCAGCGCATGGCCGAATTCATGAAAAGCCGTCCGTACCTCATCGAAGGTCAGCAGGGTCGGCTGGCCAGCCGGTGGTTGTGGGATATTCAGATGATTTGCCACTACTGGGCGGGTACCGAACAGTCCTGACTGTTCTACGTACGCGCTCATCCATGCCCCACCGCGCTTGCTGCTGCGGGCGTACATGTCGGCCAAAAATAGCGCCATCGGTTTGCCATCGGCGTCGGATACTTCGAATACTCGTACGCTCGGCTCATACACAGGCAAATCCTTGCGTTCCTTGAAAGTCAAACCATACAACCGGTTAGCCGCATAGAAAACGCCGTTTTGCAAGACGTTATCGAGCTCGAAATACGGCCGCAATTGTGCTTCGTCGAAATCGAAACGCGCCTTGCGGACTTTTTCGGTATAGAACGTCCAGTCGTGCGCCGCCAGTTTGAAGCCACCGTGTTCGGCATCAATGATGCTTTGAATTTCAGCACCTTCACGGCGGGCATTGGCCACTGCCGGGGGTGCGAGTTGCGCCAGCAATTTGTTCACTGCAGCAGGCGTTTTGGCGGTCTCGTCGTCGAGCACATAGGCAGCATGATTCGGATAACCCAACAGAGCAGCCCGATCGGCCCGCAGTTGCACCAGCTGCAGGACGATGGCACGATTGTCAAACGCACCACCGCGGCTGTTACGGATCATTGATGCGTCATACAGGCGCTGTCGCAAGGCCCGATTGGTGAGCGTGGTGGCAGCCGGTTGTCCGGTCGTATTGACTAGTGCCAGCACATATTTACCATCCAGTCCGCGCGCCTTGGCGTCCGCAGCAGCGGTGGCGATGGCGCCATCCGACAGGCCGTCGAGCTCGGCTCTGGTATCGACCACCACTGCCAGCGCGTCAAGCTCCTGGCGCACATTCTGGCTGAATGTGGTGGACAGGATGGCGAGCTGGCTGTTCATTTTTTTCAGGCGCTGCTGGTCGGCGTCGGACAGCAGCGCACCGGCGCGCCTGAAGGCATCATGCGTGCGCTCGAGCAGCCGCAGCGATTCTGCGTCCAGCCCGAGTGTCGTGCGCTGCCGATACAAGGCGTCGATGCGTGCAAACAGTGTGGCGTTGAGATGAATCGCATCTCGGTGAGCGGCCAGTTTTGGTGCCAGTTCACGCTGCAATGCCTGCATCTGTGGATTGGTAACGGTGCCGTTCAGATTAAAAAATACGCTCGAAACACGTCCCAGCAATTGCCCGGCGCGTTGCATGGCGACGACCGTATTGTCAAAATCGGGTTTGGCGGGGGCGTCGGCAATCGCTTGCATTTCGGCTAATTCCTGGCGGATGCCTTCGGCAAATGCAGGCGCGTAATCGCTGTCTTTGATGCGGTCGAATTGCGGCATCTGGTAAGGCAACGGGCTCACCGCAAAAAATGGATTTTCGTTGGTAGGTGCGGCGCTGCTGGCGAGAGGGGCGTCGGGCGTGGTGGCATGGCTGATCATGGGAGCAAGCGCGGCGGCGATGAGTAGGGCGTGGAAAAGGGCGTGCGGCAGTGCGACAACGATGGTCGGCCGGAAGTTTCGGTGCATGGCGATAGGGATCAAAAAAGGTTGCGCAGTGAGCCTACCTGCAGCTGTGGATCATAGCATCGGTGCGGGGTTTTTTTGTGAACGGCACGACAGCCAGAACAGTATTGCAGCCAGCAGGGTGAAGCTCCAGTAATCTGTCGGCGCGCCGAGTAACCAGTGCTTGTGCCACGGAATGTTGGCCGCCGAAAACCGTGTCACACCGTAGGCAGGGTTCAGGACGAACCATAAAAAATCTTCGCTGATCCAGAACAACATGATGCAGCCCAGCACGCGCGATTGCGCGCGCCATGACCAGTAGCCGACAAACAGCAGCGGGAAATGAAAGAACAGTGAGATGAACGGAAATACCCAGGCGTGATAACCGGTCATGGCGCGCCCACCCCAGAAAATATCCAGCAGCCAGTGTTTCTCGATACGCCAGGTTGGCAGGTTGGCGGCCCATCCCGCCGCCCCTTCGATTTGAATTTCAGTCTCGGCAAAGAACAGGCCAAGCAGGACCACCCAGAACACGGTCAACGTCAGGGTCAGCCAAGTAGTTGGCAGTGTCCGGTCGATTTTCATCTGGCAGCGTTCAAGACAGTGCGCAGAACCTCAGTAGCAGCATCCGGGCGACCCAGCGCCAGCGCTTTGGAGCGCATGTCGGCAAGTTTTTCAGCGTGGGTCAGCAGATGGCGAATGCGGTATTCGAGTGTCACGGCATCGAAGGCTTTCAGGGCCACGCCTTGCTCCAGCAAAAAGTCAGCGTTGCGCTCTTCCTGGCCCGGAATCGGCGCGTTGACGATCATGGGCAGTCCGAGCGCCAGACATTCGGAGGTTGTCAGTCCACCCGGTTTGGTGACCACAAGATCGGCGCACATCATCAGGTCCTGGACCTGCTCGGTAAAGCCTTGTGCCAGCAAACGTGTCGGAAATTCTTGTGCCAGAGTCTGCAGCGCCGCAAGTGCTGCCAAATTTTTGCCGGCCATGACGATTAGTTGAAAATCGCCCGGCAGTGCCAGCAATCGAGCGGCGATGGCATCCAGACTGCCCAGCCCTGCGCCGCCACCCATTAACAAAATGGTG
Source organism: Burkholderiales bacterium (assembly GCA_043748965.1). Lineage (GTDB taxonomy): Bacteria > Pseudomonadota > Gammaproteobacteria > Burkholderiales > Burkholderiaceae_D > Actimicrobium. The sequence goes on along the minus strand of JAYVEF010000099.1, from coordinate 4,812 downwards.
CTGCGCTGCGGGTTCAGACCAAACTGTGCGGCGCATGCTGCGCGCGTGCGCGGTGCGCGAAACGCCGGCATGATGGGAATCCCGGTGACATGAATCTTGTCGGCGGCGATGCCCTGCGAGCGCATGCGGTAGGCAACTTCATCGGTGGCAGCAAAATAGCCGGCCATGCCGTCCTGCACCCATAGCTTGTGCAAATCGAAATCGGTCACCTGTACCCAGACCGGACAATTCAGCCGCCCGCTGCGCAGCATTCGCGATAGAATTTCAGCGGGTAGAAAATGCGTGCAGATGATGACGTCCGGGCGCAGGGCGTCGATTTCCCTGCGCAGCGCGCGGGTGCTCAGCCGCTCGACGCCGCGTCGCAGTTTTTGCAGCGAGCTGTCAGGTTGCGCTTCGTTGGTCATTTGATACAAGTAACCCCACAACGCCGGATGGTTGTTGACCAGCGTAATGTAGAAATTGGTATAAATTTTGCGAAAGCCGCTTGAGACGAACTGCATCACGTCAAGATGGGTGGCACTCGCGATGTCGGGCACCAGCGCGGTTTCGGCGCGCAGCGCTTCGGCGGCACGCATGTGGCCGGCACCGGCCGAGACGCTTAGGAGCAAAATACGACGCGGTGCTGTCATCGGCTGGCAGACGGCGGGTTGACCGCTATTGCGGCAGTGAGGCTTAGCATGGTTGGCGCCGCGACAAGGTTGCGGTCTTCAAATTAAAACGCGATTTATGCTATCACTGATTATGACGACGAAGACCGCAATCTGACAGCGTGCGGAGATTAATCGACATCTGTTTTGGCGCCACCCGCCCTACACTGCTTCAACAGAAAAACCACTTTGTGCAAAGGAATCAGATGACTTTGTTGCGACAGCTAACCGCTTTGCTGCTGGTTCTGCTCACGGTGCTGACGGTTACGCTGCTGACGCTCTGCATCGAGCAGCAGCGTCATTTGATCGAGCAGCGGCTGGCACTGTCGGCACATGACACCGCCACGGCGCTGGCAGCCAATCTGCTGCCGCCTGCTACCGTAACGGTAACGAATGCGGATACAACGCAAGCTTCCAGGGCAGTCGATCTGGCCTTCGATAGCGGCGATTTTCAGGAAATTACCGTGGTACTGCGAGATCGTGGTGCGCCGATCCAGCGGCGCACGCCGGCGCTGACGGCGCCGGTACCAGCTTGGTTCGGACGGATGTTCGCCATCGCACCGGTCACGGCGCTGGCGGATATCGCAAACGCCATTGCGCCTCCAAGTATCGGCAGTGTGACTGTGGTTGCCGGTGTCAGCGAGGCGATGCTAGACTTGTGGGATACCAGCATTGCACTCTGCACCGGGGCCGCACTGGCACTGCTGGCCACTACCGCACTCGGTTTGTTGGTACTGGCGATGATGCTGCGCCCGCTGCGCAGCATGGTGCGACAGGCCGAAGCAATATCGGATCGCGAATATCCGGTGCTGCAGCGCTTGCCACGACAACGTGAATTACGCAGTGTCGTACTGGCCATGAACCGCACCAGCACCAAGATGCGCACTATGTTCGCCGCCCATGCCGATGCGATGAACCGGCTGCGCACCGACAGCTATCGCGATGCATTGACGGGTCTTGCCAACCGGCGTTATTTTGACATGCACCTGCAGCTGCTATTGAGCAGCGCCGACGAGTTCAACAGCGGCGCGCTGCTTCTGATCGCGCTACAGGATTTCAATGGACTGAATCAGCGCCTGGGATATGCAGCGGGCGACGAACTCCTGCGTAGCGTTGCGCATTCACTGGAGCAGATCGCCGGTGGTGCACTCGAACCGGACTGTTTTGCCGCGCGTCTGTCCGGGGCAACATTTGCGCTGCTGCTGTCGAATGTGGGTGAGCGCGAAGCCATGGAGTGCGGTGCGAAGCTGGCATTGTCGCTGCGGCGGCTGCATGCGCCGGGACTGATCGATAGCAATGAATCCGGCCATATCGGCATCGCCATGTATCGTCGCCAGAGCGCCACACAGTTTCTGGCCGAAGCCGACGCTGCCTTGCGCGCGGCGCAGGGCAAGGGACCGAATGCGCTACACATGCATGAAGCGCGCGGTGAACCCGCGCTGGCGTTTTCGATCACGCGCTGGGGGGAATTTTTGCGCGATGTGATCGAAAAGAAAAACATCATCCTGCACCTGCAGCCGGTGCTGGACAGCACCAACCATCGCACCATACTGCAATATGAAACTTTGTTGCGCGTGGTCGGCGAAGACGGCCAGTTGATACCGGCAGTAGTTTTTTTACCGATGGCCAGGCGGCTCGGTTTGATTCAGCAAATCGACCGTCTGGTGGTGGCTGAAGTGCTGGCGAGGATTCGCCAGGACCGCTATGGCAGGATTGCGATTGCAGTCAATCTTTTTTCGGCGACGGTGCAGGAGCCGGGTTTCATGGCATGGCTGGCGGCCGCATTGCAGGCTGATCGGGCCGCCGCAAAACGCATCGCCTTTGAAATCTCCGAGTATGGCGCGCTGGACAACCTGGACGCTCTTGAGGGGCTGGTTCAGATGGTCCGTCAGGCCGGTGCTCAATTTGGTATCGACCATTTCGGCCGCGGATTTTCATCGTTTGGTTATCTGGCGGCGCTAAAATTGGATTACCTCAAAATCGACGGCAGTTTCATTCGGGACATCGCACAAAATCGTGACAATCAGTTTCTGGTTGATTCGATCTGCAAGATTGCCCATGGGCTCGACCTCCAGGTGATCGCCGAGTCAGTCGAGTCCGACGAAGACTGGGCCATACTGACCGTGCTGGGGTTGGATGGAGTGCAGGGTTACGCCGTCGGGATTCCCTCGGAAATCTGAACTGCCTGCGGTCCAGGCGTTCGGTCCGGAACCAGCCTTCCGCTACCAAACCAGCGCTCGCGCAGACGCATGCAGGGGGCTTCCACAGCGCTATACAGCAGCCACCCGGCCAACAACGACATCGCCGTCATCAGACCCAGTGCCAGCGGCGAGCTGAGATTGATGGCGCATGCGGCAAGAGGTGTCTTCAATAGATGCATCACACCCTTGTGCGTCAAATAGATGGCATAGGACCATAGGGCGAGACGGCCGGCGCCCGGTACTCGCACGCGTGCCAGCCAACTGGCGGGACTGAGCGCTGCCAAAGTCAGCAGGGCAAAGCTGCAGGCGAGCAAGGGATAACCGAAAGCGGTCATCCCGAAGCGGTATCCATCCGGCTGCAGCGCATGAAAATTTAAAAACAGAGTGAGCGTCAGGACGGTGGCGAGAAGTCCTGCGCAAAGCGTCCAATTACCCCCGCTAATCAGGCGCCGCCAGCGGACGGGATGAAAATTCTTCAGCAAAGCCAGCGCTACGCCAGGTAGCAATTCATCAAAACGGCACCAGCTGGAGTAATAAATGTGGCGATAGTACTGCTCCCCGTCGTCGCCATATCGTTGCCAAAGTGCGCTGCGGATGATGATCGCAGCGCACATAGCCAGGCCGAGCACCAGCCACGACAGACGGACGGAGCGCCGCGCTGCGAGCAATAGCGCCACCACTGGAAAGGCCAGGTAAAACTGTTCTTCGATGCAGAGGGACCAGGCGTGTGAAAAGGCAGTGCCCGGTTGCAAATCAACGTTTTGTGTGAAGCTCAAAAAGCGCCACAGCGCGGGCGGTGGGTTGCCCCCCAGCTTCAGCGGAAAGACAAAGTACAACGTCAGCACCACATAGAAATTTGGCAGCGTGCGCAGCAGTCGGCGCGCGTAGAACCGCAGCAGAGAAAAGCTGGTGCCGCGCGTCAGCGCAGACAAGACCTGGTTGCCGATCAGATAGCCGCTAAGAACGAAGAACAAATCGACGCCGGTCCATCCGATCGTACCAACAGCACCAAACGTGGGCGCATGGGTGACGTTGATGGTGGTGTGATAAAGAACCACCAGCACGATCGCAGCAGCCCGCAAGGTATCCAGGCCGTTCAATCGTGGCGTAACGGAAATGGTGGCTTGCATGGCTTCTTCAATTGACGGGCGGGGCGGAAATTTATCACGGCGGCATGACACGCGGAGTCCGGCGCGTAAATTTATTCGGTCGGCATGTTTCTCATAAGAATCGACTTTCAAAGGCTCGGTTGCGTCGCACCATGCCGAAGAAAAGCTCTAAAAAGCGCGCTCACACATTTTTACGTCGGCCTTTCACTGAATCGCCAAACGAAATTTGCCGGATAACCCGTTCGGATAAAGGTTCAATGCAACTTACTAAAATTTACATTTCGATTGTTTATTCGGCTATAGTTTTAGATAACCGCAGCTATGCGGGCAAGGAGGAGCGCCCACGCAAAGCGGGGTGATCGATAATTTAATTTACGGGAGCGGTATGAGTTTCGATAACAATAAGCGCGCACAGAATCAAACCGACAACGGTGTTCTGGTGCAGCACAAAATCAGCGTCAAACGTGCCGTACTCGGCGCAATGTTCGGCGCAGCGGCGGTATTGTCGACGCCAGCGATGGCAACCGTGACATTCGATAATTTCATGCCCAATGTCTTCAACGGCGGTTCCACGCTGACTGAAGACGGCTTCACCATGACGGTGGAAGATAGTCCTGCCGGCCCGGGTCTTGCTGGCGCGATCGTCAATCCGGCCGATTTGAACTCGTGTTCTCTGATCGCCTGCCCGATCGGTGCCACCAGCAACTACTACGCCGGCATCAACGATGGTGGTATCGTATTCACGCGCAACGATAATTTCGGTTTTCATTTGAATTCGCTCGATTTTGCGTTTGTCGCACCACTGACCGGCGCGATCACCGGCGCGGTGGGCAAGCTCGATATCAGTGGTATTTC
>JAYVEF010000098.1:0-4861 GCA_043748965.1 Burkholderiales bacterium | reverse complement strand
ACCACCCAGATAGGCATCGATTACTTTTGGGTCGGCCTGTACGTCAGCAGGTATTCCTTCGGCGATTTTTTGACCAAAGTCGAGTACCGTGACGGTATCCGAAATCGACATCACCACATCCATGTGGTGCTCAATCAGGATAATTGTGATGCCATGCTGACGAATCTTGCGAATGATCGCGATCAGCTCTTTTATGTCTGGCGCGGTCAGGCCGGCGGCAGGCTCGTCGAGCAACAGCAGTTGCGGGTTCAATCCAAGCGCGCGTCCGATCTCGAGCACACGCTGTTTTCCGTAAGGGAGATTGCGGGCCTCCTCTTCGGCCAGCGGCGCTAACCCGGCGAACTGCAAAATCGCCGCCGCGCGTTCTCGAGCACGGGCTTCCTCGTTGCGATATCGCGAGGTGTTTAGCATCACGTCAAGCAGCGTGCTACGGAAGGTGTTGTGCAATCCGACCAGTACATTTTCCGTGGCAGTCATTTCGCCAAACAGCTGAACGTTTTGAAAAGTACGCGCGACGCCTGCGAGTGCGATCGCCGAAGGGGTCTGCCCGGAAATCACCATCCCATTAAATTCAACCGTACCCGCGGTTGGCCGATAAATCCCGGTGAGAACGTTCATCATGGTACTTTTACCGGATCCATTGGGGCCAATCAGACCGTGTACAGACCCTTTCACGATCTGCAGGTTGACCTGATTCAGCGCTTTCAGACCGCCAAATTGCATAAGCACCTGGTTGGCCGACAATAGCGTGGTGCCTGCAGCAGCTGCATTTGGCGGACTTATCCAGGCTTTCGACGCGTCGCCCGGTACCGCGCTTTCGGACATTTCGCGGGTCGTGCGTCGCACTACCAGACCGCGCACGAATCCAACAATGCCATCCTGAAGGTAGTACACCACGAACAACGTCATCACCCCAAAAATGCTCAGGCGCCAGTCCGTGATATTTTCAAGACGGTAGGCAAACACTGCCATACCGACCGTGGCCAGTATCGGTACCGCGACTTCTCGCGGGCTTTTGCGACCGGTGAATAACATGAAGCCGCCGAACGCCACGCCGAGCACCGCTGCGATCGCGGCAATTATTCGGAACAGATCGATATCGGCCAGCAGGCTCGGCAGCATCACTACGATCAGCGCGCCGAGCAATGCTCCACCGCGGGTCTTGCGCCCCCCCATGATCACCGCCAGCAGGAAGAGGATGGTGAGTTCAAAATTATAGGTGTTGGGCGAGATGTATTCTTCGGAATAGGCATACATGCTGCCGGCAAGGCCCGCCAGTGCAGCGCTGATAACGAATGCATACACCTTGTACCGGTATACGGAGACGCCCATGCAGTCACAGGCAATCGGACTGTCGCGCAACGCCTGAAAAGCGCGCCCCAGATGGGACTTCATGATGCGGTGCACGACGATCAACGATAACAACATCAGGAACGCCACCAAATAATAAAATTCGATGGCAGTCACTCGATGGCCGAAGAATGACGGCTTGGCGACTTTCAGCCCCATCGGCCCGTCCGTCAAAAAGGTCATTTCGTTGATCAGAATCTGGATGATCGTGCCGAACGCCAGCGTCACCATCGCGAGATAAGGGCCTGTGACGCGCAACGCCGGTAGCGCCAGAATCGCACCGAACGCCGCTGTGACCGCAATGCTGGCAGGCGCTGCGATCAGAAAAGGCACGCCGAATTTAAGCCACAGCACGCCGGTCGTATACGACCCGATCCCGAACAGTCCGGCGTGGCCGAGCGAAACCTGTCCGGTATAGCCGACCACGATATCCAGACCGAACAGCAAGATGGAATAGATCAGGATAGTTTCGGCCAGGTGGATGTAATAAGGATTGGGCAGCACCAGTGGAAAGATGGCCAGCAGCGCGGTACCCGCGGCAGCCGCGATCAGAGATTTTGCATTCATGGTCAGACTTTCTTGATCGCGGCTTTGCCGAACAGGCCGGCCGGCTTGATCGCCAGGACCAGCAGCAACAGCACCAGACCCGGGACCTCTTTGTAGCCGGTCGAGATGTAATACCCGGTGGCGGTTTCGGCGATGCCCAGAATCAGGCCCCCGACAATCGCGCCCATGCCCGACGTGAGACCACCAATAATGGCGACTGCAAACGCCTTGAGTCCCAGTGCCGTGCCCATGGTGGCACCGGTCAGTGTCAGAGGCGCTACCAGTACACCTGCAAACGCCGCGGTGGCCGACGACAACGCGTATGAAAAGGTGATGACCATACTGGTGTTGATACCCATCAACCCGGCTGCGTCACGGTCGTTGGAGGTCGCTACCACCGCCTTGCCGTAAATCGATTTGCGGTTGAACAGTTCGACCGCCAGCATCATTGCCAGCGCGCCGAGTACGACCACGACCTGCATCGGCTGCACATTGGCGCCAAAAATTTGAAATGGCGTTGCACTTAATGGCGTTGGAAACGTCAGATCGTCCTTGCCCCAAATATTCTCGGCGACGTTCTTGAAGATGATCGCCAGCGCAATGGTCGACATGATCCAGCCGAACTCGGATTTGATTCGGAGCGCGGGACGTACCCCGATCCACTCCACGAACATGCCCTGCAACGCACCGAATACGATCACGATTGGAATCATCAACCAATAGTTCAGGTACGGACCGCCGTGGATGTTGCCGACCAGGCTGAGTCCGACGAGCGCACCAAGCATCAGGGCCTCCCCCTGGCCAAAATTGAGCGTGCCAGAGGTGGCGAAGGTCAGCTGATAGCCAAACGCGATCACCGCATAAATCATGCCGAGTGCGATGCCACTGAAAACCAGTTGCAGCAAAATTTCCATTATGTTCACCCCTGAGTCGCTGACCAAACAGCGAATTGCAATTGTTTCGACATTGATGTGACGTTGCACTGCCGACGACGTCTGCCGGAGCATCGGCGCACCGCGCGCGAACCCTCCCGGCACTAGCCAGCCGACGGCATTGATGCAGGAAAAAGCAGCCGTCGACCGGTGCTAGCCGGTCGATCGCGGCCAATAACAAGCAAACGACAGCTATTTAGCCAGTACGACGCGCCCACCCTTGACTTCGCCGAATACGGGGATGCCGATCTTGATTGCCTCGTGATCGTCTTTGGTAAAGGGCTTGTTATAGGATGTCACGACGCCATCGACTTTTTCTGTCAGATTTTCAAGGGCAGCGCGCACTTTTGGCCCATCCGTGGTGCCGGCCTGCTTCATCGCTGCCGTGAGCAGATAAATGGAATCGTAGCCCTGCGCGGCCGAAACTGGCGAGGGAATCCGGCCACCGGGCGGGCTGTAGGCTTTGAGGTACCCATCAATGAAAGCCTTGCGCTTGGGCGTGTTCGGATCCTGAATGAAAGTTTGTGGCATCTTGGTGCCGTCGCCATTCTTGCCGGCGTTGTCGATGAAGTTCGCCATCGACAACGTCCAACTGCCGATCAACGGGACTTTCCAGCCAAGCTTCTCCATGCCGTTGGCAATCTGTGCCAGTTCCGGTCCGATACCATAGGTTAGGACCGCCTGTGCGCCGGCTTGTTTTGCTTTCAAGAGCTGGGCCGTCATGTCGACGTCCTTGATGTTGTACTTCTCAATAGCGACGGCTTTGATGCCCTTTTTGTCGAGCGCCTTTTCCAGATCTTCGCGACCGAGCTGGCCGTAGTTGGTCGAGTCGGCCAGAATCGCAAGCTTGGTATACTTGTGTTTGGTGACGGCTTCGTCGACGATCATTGCCGACTGAATCGAGTCGTTAGCCGAGGTCCGGAAGATATAGTTTTCCGGCTGGTCGGCAAATTGTTTGGTGATGATGCTGCCGGTGGCGACATTGTTCATCACCGGAATTTTGGCTTCCTGATAAAACCGCTGCGATGCGAGCGCCACACCGGTATTGATGAAGCCGACCGTAGCGACCACATTTTCCTTGTTGATAAGTTCTTGCGCGACTTGGACGCCGCGTTCGTTCTTGGCTTCCTCGTCACGTTCGACTAATTGAATCTGGCGCCCCAGTACTCCCCCTTTGGCATTGATTTCACCGACAGCCAGGCGGACGCCGTCGCGCATCGACACACCCATCGGCGCAGACCCACCGGTGAACGGTCCCGATACGCCGATCTTGATCGGCTCTGCTGCTACGGCGCTCGCGGCCCAACCCAGTACTGCTGCGGCAACCAGTGCCTTGATTTTATAAGTCATGTCGTCCTCTATGTGTTTTCAATGCAAAAAGTCTTCGATTGCAAATCTGCGAATCTGCACTCGCAAGCTGATTGTATGAGGCGCTGGCGATTATCGGCAACAGAAACCTCATGCGGCACCGCAACATATAATACGTAAGTAAAACTACTCAGGACGTGGTTTTTGAAGCAAAAGTTTGGACTTTTGACAGAGAAACTTCGGCGTATGCACGGTTTAAGGCTCTATGCCGCGACCGGCACGGCATCAAAGTCCTGGCTAACATCAACGTCTGCCTATGATCGACGTTGTGATATCGCAGTCAGCGGTGAATTTTTTTCATCGTGAAACAATTGTTTAGCCAGAGGTCGGATGTCCTTCGCACCGTCGTCAGCGAATTTCGGACGAAAAAAAACCCCGGCGGACCGGGGTTTTTTCAGAATGCCTGAATCAGCTTAGATAGCCTGAATGTTCGAAGCTTGCTTGCCCTTAGGACCAGCGGTAACTTCAAACGAAACGCGTTGATTCTCTTGGAGCGACTTGAAGCCGGTCGACTGGATAGCCGAGAAATGCGCGAACAGATCTTCGCCGCCTTCGTCAGGGGTAATGAAGCCAAAACCCTTCGAGTCATTGAACCATTTTACGATGCCAGTTGCCATTACAATTCCTATTTCAGTTAAGTTGGGCTGTTGCCCGTTAGATCGTTT
>JAYVEF010000097.1:0-14883 GCA_043748965.1 Burkholderiales bacterium | reverse complement strand
TTGCGGAACTAGAGGTCATAGCAAACTTTCGGACAGAGAGATCAGCGGGGCAGCGCGTCGGCCAGACGCACTGCTGCAACAAAGCGGCGCATTGTGTCGGCGTCCTTGATGCCTTTGGCTACTTCGACGCCGCTACTGACATCGACCGCAAAAGGACGCACGCGGGCCACCGCGTCAGTCGCGTTTTGTGCGCTCAAGCCACCACTTAAAACGACCTGATGCGCGAGCTCTTCTGGAATGATGGACCAATCGAAAACCTTTCCACCGCCACCGTAACCATCGACCATTGCATCAAGCAGCAATCCTGCAAAATGTGGCCCGGCGGTGCGATATGTATTGTCGTATTTTAGCAAATCCTCAGAAGTTGTCATCGCACCGACGCGCAGCGCCCGCAAAAACGGTCGATTCACGGCCATAGCAATGGCGGCGCAGGCTTCAGCGCTTTCATCGCCATGAAACTGGAGCAGCGCGACCGGTGCCTGGGCCACCACCGATTCCACTTCTGCCAGAGTGGCGTTGACGAACAATCCGACCGTGCTGATGAACGGCGGCACGTGCCGCAATAGCTGGCCTGCCCGGGCGGCGTTGACGCTGCGCGGACTGGGCGCATAAAAGACTAGTCCCAGCGCGTCGGCACCGGCTGCCACGGCATCGACGACGTCGACTTCGCGGGTCAATCCGCAAATTTTAATGCGTGTTCGGTAGGTCATTACGGGTTGTCTTCAGAAGATTCGATAATGAAGTAAGGCCAAAATGTCAAAATGGCGTAAGCGGCTCCGAGCTTTGCGGTAACGCCCATTTCGGATCGTAATCGATTTTTGCAAGGTACAGGCCATCAGGACTAAAGGTTGGTGCCGCACGATGCCGATCACGCGCTGCGATCAACTGGGCGATCCACTCGACCGGCTGGCGGCCGACGCCGACATAAATCAGCGAACCGACGATATTGCGCACCATGTGCTGCAAAAAAGCATTCGCGTGCAAAGTGATGGTAATTAAATCGCCCTGGCGCGCGAACGCAATCGAATGCATGCTCTTGACCGGCGATTTGGCCTGACAATCGGCCGAACGAAATGCCGTAAAGTCGTGCACGCCAACCAAATGTGCTGCAGCCGCACGCATGCCTGATAGGTCCAGCGGACGAAACACCCAGCCCGCCCTGCCCGTCCACAGCGGCGAGCGCACCGGATGATTGTGAATCAGGTACCGATAGGACCGTGCCCGCGCACTGAAGCGCGCATGAAACTCCTGTTCGTGCCCAGGAGCCGCCACAGTCGCCCAGCGCACCGCAATCGACGGCGGCAAATGGCTATTCAAGCCGCGCACCCACGAGGCCACCGGCCGCTCGATAGCCGTATCGAAATGCACTATCTGTTCAATCGCGTGGACCCCGCTATCGGTACGACCGGCGCAGGTGGTGGTGATGTCAGCGCGAGTAAATTTGCGCAGTGCCGCTTCGAGTCGATCCTGTATGGTGTGACCGCTCGGCTGGGTTTGCCAGCCGTGCCAGGAACTACCATCGTATTGAATACCGAGGACCTGACGGTTCAAATTCACTCCTGATGTGCGCGTTTATTGGCCGCCCCGCAGGACAGTCGGCACCAGCTATCGCCGGTCTGCAGAGGCGCGGCACTTTTTGTCACGACAGTACGTATCCAAGTGGGCGATCCGGCACTTTGTTATGCAAACGTGACGCGGGCGGTCCGGAGCGGCCAAGCAAAGCGCTCGGCGGCGGGTGATGTGTCACGACCTGACCGGATTTGCCGGCCTCAAAATGAAACGAGCGTAACCCGTTTGGTCACGCCCGCTGCACAGCCTTACCGGCCCCAAAAAAATTTAAGCCAGCTTTGCGAGCATTGCTTTCGCTTGCGTAGCCTGCTCCGTGGTGCCCCCTTTGATCACTTCATCTAGCAATTCGCGGGCACCATCCTTGTCACCAATCTCTTCGTACGCAATCGCCAGATCGAGTTTGGTCGCCATTTCTGGCGTGCTCGAAATTTCGTCGTCTTCCAGTACCAGCGTGTCGGAATTCTCCAGTGCGGTGTCGTGGGTTGCATGATGTGCTGGCGACGCTGGGACCGCTACGGTTCCATGCACTGCGTCCGGATCCAGGTCGAGGCTGATGCCTGACAAGTCGAAGTCCATCGGGTTGGGATGTACCGCAGGCGTCGCTGCGGACGCTACCGCTACTCCGACCGGAATCGAAGGCGCTGCATGATGCACAACCCTTTCTGTTTCAGGTATCTCGAAATGCAGGGCGTTGGCAGCTATAGCCGCTGCCGCAGTTTCCGCTGTGGTGAGCGTCACGTTGTCATGCGCTGGGGCTGCATGATGTTCGGTCTCAGTAAAATCAACCGCATCAATGTGCTGCTCGGGCGCTAGGGTCGGCGATTCAAAATCCATCGCATGCGCGTTGTGCGCGTCCGCGGTCAGTAACGAAGGATTGGTCAGCACTTCGTGCGATTCCACGTCCTGAATTCCCATACCTTCCAGGTCAAAATCCAGACCGTTGTCCGTCTTTGGCACGGGCATCGATTGCGGCGCTGTTTTGGCGGAAGCCGAATCCAGGTACGATGCGGTATTGAGGTCGAGGTCCTGGTGATTCAAATGAGCGACTTCCGGCGCAATTGTGTTGGCGGTGCCAGCCAGCGTATTTATCTGAGTGCTAGCCAGCAACGCTTCCAGATCAAGATCGTCGGCAGCGGCTACCGGAGCCACCGGCGCAACAAACGGCATCGCGTGTTCGACATTTTGGCCGCCGGCATACATCGGGTTATTCGGGTCGAGGGCAATGCCCATTGATGCCGCTTGCGCCCAATCGTCGCCCTGACCTTTGGTCATGCCGTATAGATCACTGGCCATCAATTCAAAGGAGCGCACGTCCTTCCGGTGTGCATAAATTTCGAGTAACTTGATGCGTACGGCGTTGCGGTCCGGCTGGGTACGCAAGGCTTCCTTGAGGATTTCTTCTGCCTGCGCGTCGCGGCCATAAGCAATATACACATCGGCTTCGGCAACCGGATCAACTTCATTTGCATCAAGCTGGCTGGCCGATGGCGCAAAGTTGGAGTTGAACACGCTATTGTTGGTGTCGACACTCTGACCACCGGTCGAACCGAACAGAGAATTTGCCTTGAGGTTCGAATCAGTCAGGATGCTGTCTTCAAATTGCTGATTTTTCTTTTTGCGGCGCGAACTGAAAATTCCGAACGCACCCAAGCCGACCAGTAACAACCCGAGTGCCGGTAACAGCAACGCGTTACCGAGCAGATCATCCAGAAAACTGGTTTCCACAGGTGCGAGCACCGCAGGCTTAGCCTTGACCGGGGGTGCAGGTGTCTTGGACACCGGCAGTTGCGCTGTGGGCGTTGGCTGGCTGACGACGGTTGCGGCGTTTGGCGCAACTGGGGCAGGCGTGCTAGCTACCGGCAAGGTCGGCTTGACGACGGGCGCAACAGCACTAGCGACAACCGGTGGCGTCACCACCAATGGCACATCAGGTTTTTTGATGTCTGACCGGGCCGGCGTCACTGCTGTTAGCGGCGTTCCCGGTTTGCTCGCAAGAGCTACTGCAGCCGCCGCGGAGGCCGCTGTTTTCGCTGCAAGATCGGCTTTTTTCTGCTGGTCGGCCAAATCCCTGTTTTTTACTTCTAGGACTTTTTGTAAATCAGCGACGTTTTTCTCAAGATCTTTGACACGCGAGTTCGCCTCGGCAATCGATTTATCCTTGGCGATCTTCTCCTCGGCGCTAGCCACGTTGGCGCCTCTTGCGGTAGCAATAGCGGCAGCAGTCGACGCGGTTCCTGTTTTGGACAGCTTCAATTTGTCTTTGGATTCGTCTGCAGGATTTTTTGCTTCTTCGACTTTTGTCGTAATCTTGCCGCCGGCAACCTGCTTCGATTCAACGGGCCTTTGCGGTACCGACGCCGATACCTTGCCGGCCAGTTTATTTCGGTAGTTGCTGAAGTCTTGCGCTTGCGCCACTACCACGCCCCGCGCTTCCTGGCCGTCGACAGATTTGGCGCTGTCGGCAGTTGGCACGCTCAAAATTTCTCCAGCGCGCATGCGATTCATGTTTTCGCCGACGAATGCGCTCGGGTTAGCGCGATACAACGCGACCAACATCTGGTCGAGAGAGACGCTACCGCTACGCACCTTGTTGGCAATCCGCGCCAATGAATCGCCGCTTTTTACGGTGTAGGACTTTTCACCTGCGCCAGTGCCAACATTGCTGGCCGGCGCATCCTTCCTCACCTTGACCGGGCGAGGTGCCGATACGACGGATTCTGCCGGTTCGCGCCGAACGGCGGGTGAAGCGGCATTGGAGGAAGACGACGGCTGCGACGGCTGCGACGGCATCGAAGTGGGTGACTGACTCGCCTGCGGCATCCGGATAGGTGCCGCTATCGGTGCAGTGATCTGGCCCGAGCGCAAGTCAACCGGATCCAGCAAAAACGTGTACTCACGCACGAGGCGCCCGCTGGTACCACCCAGTTCCAGCAGCATATCGACGTACGGTTCATTGATCGGTTGCGATGAGGTCACGCGAATAAACTGGCGAGCGCCGCGCTGTTCAATACCGAAACGTACCGAAAACAGCGCCGGATTGAATTCGATGTTCGCTTGGCGAAACGCTTCTGCAGAGGCGAGCTTCGCTGACAACGTACCGGCTTCGTCCTTACCGACCGAGGTCAGCTCAATTTCCGCGTTCAAAGGCTGCCCGAGTGCGGATAGCACCGTAAGCCGCCCCAGCCCTGCGGCTGATGCGCTTGAAACCAGCGTCGCAGCAAATACGGCAGCACTGATGGTTTTCAGGGTAAATGTGACCAATTGAGATGAGGTACGTGGATGCATTTTGAGTAACATAGGTTGACATTCAGTTGACGTAAACCGTGCTAGGCACAATCACCGTTGTTGTGGATCATTATTCTGGGTAACTTTTAACATAGCATCATGGACTTAACCACACAAGCGTAACCATCTTCTCAGCAAATGTAAAAGTCATTGTCGCTTGATGGCACCCCTTTTTACACACTTTGATGTTGCGTTTAGCCAACGAGAACGACGATTTCAAAAATCACGTTAGTTTTCAAGGACAATACGCAACATCCTTCTGAGCGGCTCCGCTGCGCCCCAAAGTAGCTGGTCCCCGACGGTGAATGCCGACAGATAATCGTCACCCATTTTCATTTTTCGCAAGCGCCCGACCGGAATCGTGAGGCTGCCCGTGACGGCCGCCGGCGTCAAGTCCTGCATCGATGCCTCGCGCGAATTGGGGACCACCCTGACCCACGGATTGTGACTGGCAATGATCCCGGTCACTTCATCGAGCGGCACGGCTTTTTTAAGCTTGATGGTTAATGCCTGCGAGTGGCAACGCATCGCGCCGACCCGCACGCATAGACCATCCATGGCAATTTCAGGGTGCGCAGTAGGGCCAAACGTAACGCCGCGGCCAAGAATTTTATTAGTTTCCGCTCCGCTTTTCCATTCTTCCTTGGAGCTGCCGTCACCAAGATCCTTATCGATCCACGGGATCAGATTGCCGGCAAGGGGCACGCCAAATTGTCGGATCTCATCGACGTTCATCGCGTGTTGACGGGCCAGCACCTTGCGATCGATTTCAAGAATCGCTGCTGCCGGGTCGTCCAGCAGCACCTTGACGTCGGCGTGAATCGTACCGAACTGGGTCAGTAGTTCGCGCATGTGCTGCGCCCCCCCACCGGACGCTGCCTGGTAAGTCATCGACGACACCCAGTCGATCAGGTCGTGCTGAAACAGGCCGCCAAGCCCCATCAGCATGCACGATACGGTGCAGTTGCCGCCGATGTAATTTTTGATACCACGGCGCAGGCCGTCCTTGATGACATCCAGATTAACCGGGTCGAGCACGATGATGGCATCGTCATTCATGCGCAGAGTCGACGCGGCGTCGATCCAGAAACCGTTCCAGCCAGTTGCACGCAATTTCGGAAAAATGTCAGCCGTGTAGTCGCCCCCCTGGCAGGTGATGATGATGTCGCATCTTTTGAGCGCGCTGATATCGCCGGCGTCTTGCAGCGCCGTCTGGTTTTTCGCCGCTGCCGGCGCCTTGCCTCCGGTATTCGAGGTCGAAAAAAACATCGGCTCGATATGGGCGAAATCACCCTCTTCCTGCATGCGCTGCATCAGGACCGAACCGACCATACCGCGCCACCCTACCAAACCAACCAGTTTCATTTTCATTTCCTAAACGAATGGCGAAATCCATTCGCCGTTTTTGATCAAAATCATCGAAGCGCAGTCACTACCGCATCACCCATCGCCGTAGTGCCGACCAGCGTCGTGCCGGACTCATGAATATCCATTGTGCGCAATCCTTGCGCCAGCACCATTTTGACGGCAGATTCGATTCGATCAGCCTGTCCGGGGCGATTCAGCGAAAAGCGCAGCATCATTGCAGCCGAAAGAATAGTCGCCAGCGGGTTGGCGATATCCTTGCCGGCGATATCCGGCGCCGAACCGTGCGACGGCTCATACAGACCTTTATTGTGGGCATCAAGTGAAGCCGAGGGCAGCATGCCGATCGAACCCGTCAACATCGCGGCGGCATCGGACAGAATATCGCCGAACATGTTGCCGGTCACGATCACGTCAAATTTTTTGGGCGCGCGCACCAATTGCATTGCCGCGTTGTCGACATACATGTGTTCGAGTGCGACGTCGGGGTACTCGCGATGGACGTCGGTGACGATCTCTTTCCAGAACTGAAACGTCTCCAGTACATTAGCCTT
This sequence comes from Burkholderiales bacterium, assembly GCA_043748965.1. Taxonomy (GTDB): domain Bacteria; phylum Pseudomonadota; class Gammaproteobacteria; order Burkholderiales; family Burkholderiaceae_D; genus Actimicrobium. Next base: position 8,110 of record JAYVEF010000097.1, on the reverse strand, counting down.
GTCAACGCTGGTCAGTCGCTTGCCACGTTTTTCAGCAGCTTGAAAGGCTACGTGGGCAATCCGGCGAATTTCAGACTCCGCGTAACGCATCGTGTCGAAACCTTCGCGCTCGCCTTTGAACGGCCCGTCCGGCGCCTCGCGCACGCCACGCGGATGACCGAAATAAATATCTCCGGTCAGCTCACGAATAATCAGAATATCCAGGCCTGAGACGAATTCCGGCTTCAGCGTGGACGCGCCCGCCAGCTCTGGGTACAGGATCGCGGGCCGAAAATTGGCAAACAGGTTCAGGTTTTTGCGCAAGCCAAGGATTGCCTGTTCGGGGCGCAACGCGCGTTCAAGCGTGTCGTATTGCCAGTCGCCGACAGCGCCGAACAGAATTGCGTCGGCATCTTGTGCAAGCTTTAAGGTTGCGGGCGGTAGCGGGTGCCCGTGCAGGACATACGCGGCGCCGCCTACCGGCGCTGTCTCCATCTGGAAAGATTCTCCGAGCGCGTCCAGTACCTTGACCGCTTGCGCTACGATTTCCGGGCCGATGCCATCACCCGGCAAAATTGCGATGTTCATGTGGTGCCTGCAAAAGTGTGCGCGATCAAGCTTGGTTCGATCGCTGCAAGAAATTCAGAGCAAATCAGATTACGTTCGTCAGCCACGGCTGCGCCGCCAGATGACGGTCTTCGAAGGCCCGAATTTTGTCCGCCTGCTGCAATGTCAGCCCGATATCATCCAGCCCGTTGAGCAGACAATGCTTGCGAAAGGTATCGATATCAAATTGCCAGCTGGCACTGCCGCTGGTGGTGCCTATCAGCTGGCGTGCCAGATCGATGGTCAGCCGAAAACCCGGAAACGCACGCACCTCGTCGAACAGATGATCAATCTGCGCTTCTGCCAGCACGATCGGCAGCAACCCGTTTTTGTAGCAGTTATTGAAAAAAATATCCGCAAAGCTGGGCGCAACGATGGCGCGAAATCCATACTGCTCGAGCGCCCAGGGGGCGTGCTCGCGGGATGATCCGCAACCAAAATTCCTGCGCGCCAGCAGGATCGAAGCGCCCTGATAACGGGGCTGATTAAGTACAAAATCCGGATTCAGTGGACGGCGTGAATGATCGGTGCCCGGCTCGCCGTGGTCGAGATAGCGCCACGCATCGAACAGGTTGGGGCCGAAGCCAGTTCGCTGGATTGATTTCAGAAATTGTTTTGGAATGATCGCGTCGGTATCGACGTTAGCCCGGTCGAGCGGGGCAACCAGACCATCCAGCAAAGTAAATTTATTCATGCAGTTATCACCGGTAGAGCCCAGGGTATCCATTGTTACAGCGAGCGGCCGCTGCGTTTCAAGCAGTGCAGGCAGATCGCCTCGTCGACAATCTTATTTGACACCTTGTATTTTTTCACCGACTTTTTCGACATCTTTGCCGAAGCCGTACATGGTGTTGCAACCTGTCAGGATCAAAGCTGTCAGTATCAGTACCAGCGTGACTAATTTTTTCATTGGGTTCTCCTGAGTCTACAAATTGCGAACGTCGACAAAATGTCCTGCGATACCGGCTGCCGCTGCCATCGCCGGGCTGACCAGATGGGTTCTGCCACCAGCGCCTTGGCGTCCTTCAAAATTGCGGTTCGAGGTCGACGCACAGCGCTCGCCGGGTTCGAGTCGGTCGGCGTTCATCGCCAGGCACATTGAACACCCTGGCTCACGCCATTCAAATCCTGCCGCCAGAAAAATCTTGTCGAGCCCTTCGCGCTCTGCCTGTGCCTTGACCAGGCCGGAGCCCGGCACGACCATTGCCAGGCGGACATTGGACGCGCGAAATTTGCCGCGCACTACCGCTGCTGCCGCACGCAAATCCTCAATCCGCGAATTGGTACACGACCCGATGAACACCTTGTCGATGCGAATGTCGGCGATCCGCGTATTCGGTTGCAAGGCCATATACGCTAGTGCCTTTTCCATCGCGTCGCGTTTGCCGGGATCTTTTTCCAGGTCGGGGTCCGGTACCCGAGCGTCGATGGCGACGACCATTTCGGGCGAGGTGCCCCAGGTGACCTGCGGCTTGATCCGTGTCGCATCGAGCGTCACAACCAGATCGAAGCGCGCCCCCGGATCTGAATGTAGCGTGCGCCAGTATTCTAAAGCCCGGTCCCAGTGTGGTCCAACCGGCGAAAACGGCCGGCCCTTGACGTAATCGATTGTGGTCTGATCGACGGCAATCATGCCAGCGCGTGCCCCCGCCTCGATCGCCATGTTACAGACCGTCATCCGACCTTCCATCGACAGAGCGCGAATCGCACTACCGGCAAATTCAATCGCATACCCGGTGCCACCGGCGGTACCGATACGGCCGATTATAGCCAGTACGATATCTTTGGCGGTGACGCCTGCGGGCAAGACGCCATCAACCTGGGCCAACATGGCTTTGGATTTTTTGGTGAGCAATGTCTGGGTCGCCAGCACGTGCTCGACTTCCGAAGTGCCGATGCCGTGCGCCAGACAGCCGAAGGCGCCGTGCGTTGACGTATGCGAATCACCGCACACCACAGTCATTCCGGGTAACGTTGCACCTTGCTCCGGCCCTATCACATGAACGATGCCCTGGCGCTTGTCCTGCATGTCAAAGTACGTGAGGCCGTATGACCTTGCGTTAGCGTCCAGAGTCTCAACCTGAAGGCGTGAAATCGGATCGGCGATTCCGTTGGCACGATCGGTGGTCGGCACGTTGTGGTCGGCCACCGCGAGGTTGGCTGACAGTCGCCATGGCGCACGTCCGGCGAGCTTTAGCCCCTCGAACGCTTGCGGACTGGTAACTTCATGCACCAGATGGCGATCGATGTAAAGAATCGTGGTGCCGTCGCTGCCGGTGTCGACAATGTGCGATTGCCAAAGTTTGTCGTAGAGAGTCTGTGCCATGCCTGTACCACCTGTGCCACTTGAGCCACGTTGAACGAGCGCACACGGCATGCCGGCGCGCCTTTTGCGAAAAAAGTCGGACCTAGATTATGGCATAGTTGTGCAGCGCAAAACCGGCCGAACTGCCATCGAACCCAGTGCCAGCGTCACCCTGCGGCATCGCCGCAACGCCGCCGCCGGAATCTACCGGCGCGCGCGTGCCTGCAGGTATAGCGGTTCGACGCGCTGCGAATAATCAGTCAGGTCGCGCAGGCGATCCTCGCGGGCAGGATGGGTCGATAGAAATTTGGGCGGCTCACTCCCACCCACCTGTTCCATTTTTTGCCATAACGTGATCGCTGCCCTAGGGTCATAGCCCGCGCGTGCCGCCAGCTCGACGCCGATACGGTCGGCTTCGGTCTCGTGCGCGCGCGAGTTCGGCAGGCCCAGCAAACCCATATAGGCGTATTGCATGCCTTGCTGCCCCAGGTCACTGGCGCCCAGTGCGGCAGACAACACCGAAATCCCTAATCCCGCCACGGCTTGCTCGGAGGCGCGCTCGCGCGCATGCTCGCGCAGCGCGTGCGCCATTTCGTGACCCATCACGGCAGCCAGTTCGTCATCGGTAACGCGGAGCTTTTCAATCAGACCGGTGTACACCGCAATTTTTCCGCCTGGCATACACCACGCATTGATCTCTGGCGAACTGAGGACGTTGACTTCCCAGTTCCAGTTGCGCGCATCGGGACGAAACACCGGCGTCTGCGCCACCAGTCGGTTGGCAATCGCGCGCACCCGGGCGGTTTCGGCCGGATTGCGATTGAGCGCGCCATTTTGGTTTTCGACATTCAGGAACTGCGCGTATTCAGCTTGTGCCGACTGGTTCATCTCAGCCGACGACACCATCATCCGTTGCTGTCGATCGACCCCTACCATGCCACCCTGGGTAGTCTGGACGGTTTCGCAAGCACAGAGGGCCAGAGTGGCAATCAGTAGAGAAGTGTGCAGGATGGTTGGGCGCAGCTTCATTTAATCTCCTCGTTTCGGGTTTGCCAGCGCCATGATAGCGCGGCGGCGATGGTTGCACCGAGCGCAAACAGAGCTGCCATGAAAAACACCCAGGCCGGCCCCCATTGCTGCCATATCAGACTTAACGTAAGCCCCCCAAACGAGCCACCCAGCCCATACGAAATACTGGTATACAGCGCCTGGCCGCGTGCCTGCAAGCGCCCCGAAAACCAGCGCTGCAAGGTCGCGATGGCGGCAGAATGGTGCGCACCGAACGTCGCTGCATGCAGTACCTGCGCCAGCACCAGAAGCAGCACGGAATCAGCGAAAAATCCGATTATCAGAAAGCGTCCTACCGCGATCATCAACGCCGCCAGCATCAGTCGCTTGATCCCGAAGCGGCGAAATATCGGCGCCTGGAAGTAGAAGAAGACGATTTCGGCCAGCACACCTAATGACCACATCACGCCGATCAGGCTTTTGCTGTAGCCGAGTCGCGCCAGGAATAAAGAATAAAACACGTACAGCGCCGAGTGCGCTGCGACCATCAGGAAAGTCGAGGTAAAAAAAGCCAGCACTTCCGGTTTGCGCAGCAAACTTCCGACCGACGGTACCGGGTCGGCGGAATGAACCGGCGCAGTTTCACGCAGGCGCCAACTGGCAACTACCACCAGCAGCAGCAATCCAAACGCAATCGCGGGCAACCAATCAATGCCAAAGCGATCCAGAAGCTCGCCCGCACCGGTCACTGCCGCGATGAACCCGACCGAGCCCCATAGTCGCAACTTGCCGTAGTGCGTCAGATCACCACGCATTTCGGTCAGCATCAGGGCTTCCGACAGCGGTCCCTGTGCCGCGGTAAAAAAATTGATCGCCGCCATGACCAGAAAGAACGCCACGAAACTGCGTGAAAAAAACATCCCTAAAAAGAGTGCGAATGCCGCTGCGGTAGTAACGCGCAACACGGCCACGCGCGCATGCGAGCGGTCAGCCACCCAGCCCCACAGGTTGGGACCGAAAATTCGCATCACCGACATCAGCGACATCAGGACGCCGATCTGCGTCGCGCTCAGTCCGCGCTGCGCAAAGAATAGACTCGCATAGGGCGAGAACACCCCGACATACGCATAGTAAGCAAAGAAGAACAGCCCGAAGGCAAAGGCCTGCCGGGGCCACGAAGGATGGCGCACGTTAAAGGTTCCTGCAAAGAGCTGCGTGGGGTTGACGCAAGCCGACTAAAACAACCTGCGCGGATGTCGAGCACGCTGCTTCATGGCGACCGTCAGGCTGACGTGGCCGCGCCGCTGGCCGCACCGATTGGCATCATCGATACCCTGACATCGCTGCACTGGGCCCGATGCCGTAGCGCGTGATCCATCAATACGAGTGCCAGCATCGCTTCGGCGATCGGCGTTGCGCGGATGCCGACACAGGGATCGTGGCGGCCGAAGGTCTCCACCCGGATCGGTGTACCATTTTTGTCGATCGAATCGCGCGCGGTGCGAATCGACGAGGTCGGCTTGATTGCAATCGATGCCGTAATCGCTTGTCCAGTCGAAATACCGCCCAATACGCCGCCCGCATTATTTGAACGAAATCCGCCAGGCGTCAGTTCGTCACCATGCTCGGTGCCTTTTTGGACAACGGACCGGAAGCCTGCACCGATCTCGACACCCTTGACGGCATTGATTCCCATCAGCGCATACGCGATTTCAGCATCGAGCTTGTCATAGATTGGCTCACCCAACCCGACCGGCACGTTGTCGGCGACCACATTGATGCGTGCTCCACACGAATCTCCGTCGCGCCGCAACGCATCCATGTAGGCTTCCAGCTGTGGCAGCAGCGTCTGATTGGCGGCAAAAAAAGGGTTGTGCGCCACATACTCCCAGGATTCGAATGGAATAACGATTTCGCCCAATTGACTCATGCAGCCACGAAAAGTCGTGCCGTACTGCTGGCGCAGCCATTTTTTGGCGATCGCTGCAGCGCCGACCACCGGCGCTGTCAGGCGTGCGGACGAACGACCACCACCACGCGGATCGCGAATCCCGTATTTATGCCAGTACGTGTAATCGGCATGTCCGGGCCGGAAAGTTTCCGCGATGTTGCCGTAATCTTTGCTGCGCTGGTCTTCGTTACGGATCAGCAGGGCAACCGGCGTACCGGTAGTCAGCCCCTGATATACGCCCGACAGAATTTCCACCGTGTCGGATTCCTGCCGCTGCGTGACATGGCGCGACGTGCCGGGCCTGCGACGATCGAGTTCTGGCTGAATGTCGGCTTCGGACAGCTGCAGGCCGGGTGGACAGCCATCGACGATGCACCCGATGGCCGGACCGTGCGACTCGCCGAAGGTGGTGACTGTGAAAATCGTACCGAATGTATTACCGGACATGGTGACAAACGTCATCTGGGGAAATCACGATTCTATCAGCGCTGTCACGCCCGACGGCAAAAAAGTACCTCGCGCGGCCTGGCGCGGTCGGTATGGCGCATGCGACAGCGACCTGCGTATGGCTAACACGCGAGCATCCCTCTATTGCACCAGACGATAGCGCGACAAAAAAATCAGTTATCGCGCTCCCTAAATGGCAAACTGCAGGGAAATAAGTTAGATTACTATCGTCACCTAATAAATGGTTCGCCAACGATGGGATCCCCGCTGCAGGCAAATTGTGGGATAAAATTTAGGTTCATTGAAATGATGGCTTTGCCGGTTCGCCTTACTTTTCAGTAGTATTCAACTGTGATGCTGGGACTGCACTGATGTCTGCTCCGACCACGCGCGTTGAGGATGATCTGGTTTTTCTTGATGAAACCAGCGATCCTGCCGTGAGCGGCACGCAAGCAATGCCCAAGCCGGTCTGGCGAATTCTGATCATCGACGACGACGACGACGTCCACGCAGCGACCACGTTCGCGCTTGGCAATATTGAAATGCAGGGCCGTGGGCTGCAATTCCTGCATGCCACCTCCGCTGCAGAGGCGCGCAGCGTGCTACAGCGCGAATCCGATATCGCCGTGATCCTGCTCGATGTCGTCATGGAGCAGCAGGACGCCGGTCTGCAACTGGTGCGCTTTATTCGTGACGAGTGTCGACTGGTCGACGTGCGCATCATTCTGCGCACCGGGCAGCCCGGCTACGCGCCCGAAATGGACGCGATCCGCGACTATGACATCAACGATTACAAGACCAAGTCGGAACTCACTCGCATCAAATTGTTCACGGCAGTGACTGTCGCGATCAGGTCTTATCAGCAGTTGCGTGCGATCGATGCAGGCCGACGCGGTCTGGATCTGATCGTCCGTGCCAGCGCACAGTTGCTGGCGCTGGCGGACCTGCGCAGTCTTGGTGATGGTGTCATCAAGCAGATCGGTCAACTGATCGGCCAGAAAGTGGCAGGCGTGTTGTGTCTGCAAGAAAATCTAGCAGAGCGTCCGGACGACTTTACCGTGGTTGCAGGCAATGGCGAATACGCCCGACTGGCAGGCCGGCGGCTCGGAACTGCTGCCCCACCGGGTCTGCTGCCACTGCTGATGGAGGGTGTCGCCACCAGACGTCATGCGTATGCCGCGGAGTTCTGCAGACTGTTCTTCGGCACCACTAATGGCGATTTTGTACTGATACTTCATTTGCATTCAGCACTTACTGCAGCAGATCAACAACTACTGAATGTTTTTTCCAGCTCAGTGGCGGTCGGCTTTGAAAACATGCGTCTGGTGGAACGCCTGCACGATGTGGCGTTCTACGATCCTCTTTGCAAGCTGCCAAACCGGGCTCGACTGGTTGAACTCCTGACCGAAACTCTGACGGTCAAACCGCATCAGGACGCAACGCTTGCGCTGGTCGACATCGACCATTTTGCCGAAACCAACGACGCGTTCGGACACGGTTTCGGTGATCTGTTGTTGCTGGCCGTGGCAACACGATTGCAATCCTCTCTGGGTGACCAACTGATCGTGGCGCGGGTCGGTGGCGACACCTTCTGTTTGCTGGGCGATGGAACTCAGGTCAACCCAGCCATGATCCTGGCACTATTTTCCACCCCGTTCAGTATCGATGGCGAGGCCGTGCCGCTCTCGGCCACCGTCGGGTTGCTCCGGCTGGCAGACTATGTCGGGAGCGGGGCCGATGCACTGAAAGACGCGGATATCGCACTAAAACGCGCCAAAGCCAAACAGCGCGCCGGACATTTTTATTTTTCGCGC
>JAYVEF010000096.1:0-14945 GCA_043748965.1 Burkholderiales bacterium | reverse complement strand
GGATCGGGCCGTGCTTGGCGCGCTCGGCGAACGAGGCGATCACGGGCGCATGGGCGACGTCGGGCTTGGTCGAGCCATCGACGGCCGGCACATGCTGCATGGTGTCGAAATAGGCACGCCAGTTGTCGGGAACGGAACCGGGGTTGTTGAGGTACGACTCGTACAGTTCTTCGACGTACGGTGCGTTGCCACCGAACAGGTAGGAGTTCGCCTGGTATTGCTGCATCATCTTGCTCACCTTTCTTCGCGTTTCGCAAAGTTTAGCGGGTTAATCTAACCTTCCGCGACACGGCCTGACCGGTTAGCGGATTGCACATCAAGTTGTGGGGAAGGGCTGTTAGGGCTGGAGAATTTCGGAAATTTGTACTGCACGCAGAATAGCATAGCTAGCCTTATTTACCGAACCGGCTTGTCGTCCGGCCGCTCCAGAAATCGCCAGTGTGGTTTTAAATACAAGCTGTCTGCAAGTCCTAAAATAGGTATCATTCAACGACACATCTCGTTGCCCATTTGAAAGTTCGACCCCCGTCCCTCTACTGCACTCCCGTGCCAACAACGTCGTTAAACCCTCACATTACTCACCATGAATAATCCAGTGCACTTGGTTTGGTCTACCACGATTGCGGCCGTTGCTGCAATACTGGCACTGTCACTTGTAGCGCACGCCGCGAGTCCGCCGGCGGATTCGCATCGCGTTGGCATCAACTGGTATGCAGGTGGTGTCGATGCCGCCTTCGCACAAGCCAGAACACAAAATAAACCGCTGTTCCTGTATTGGGGTGCGGCGTGGTGCCCACCCTGCAATCAGGTCAAAGCGACCATTTTCAAACGCGCCGATTTTATCGCCCGCTCGCGCTTTTTTATTCCAGTCAATCTGGATGGCGATGGCCCCGGCGCCCAAAAAATCGGCGCCCGTTTCAAGGTACGCGGCTACCCGACGACGATCCTGTTTCGTCCGGACGGCAGCGAAATTACGCGGCTACCTGGAGAGGTCGATGCGGCGCGTTACCTGAAAGTCCTGGCGCTCGGCATGAACGCCACGCATCCGGTCAAAGAAACCTTGCAGGCTGCGCTGACCGGCACACCGAAGCTGTCCGCTGACGACTGGCGATTACTGAGTTTTTATTCGTGGGATACCGACGAGCAGGCGCTGCTGCCACAGGTAAGCCCCGTTGCGACACTGCAAAACCTGGCTGACAAAGCGCCCCCGGGCGACGCCGCACTGCGTCTTCATCTGCTGGCGCTGGTGGCTTCTGCCAGTGCACGGACCGAGAACCAGCCCGGCGTCGACCATTCGGATGCGGTCAAACTTTTGACGAGGGTGTACGCAGACGCGAACCAGTCGCGCAACAATGCCGACATCCTGACCAATTACGCCAGCAAGCTGGCCGAAGCCCATACCGCGCCTGCCGGTGCTGCACGCATGCAGCTAGTCAGCGCCGGCGAAATTGCATTGGCCCGGCTTGCCAGCGACACGAGTCTTTCGACCACCGATCAACTCGCCGCCCGCGATGCCGAAATCACACTCGTCCAGACGAATAACCTTCCAGCCGCGCTCGATCCCCGGCTGCTGAAAGCGGCCCAAGCCCAAGTGGCTGTCGCCGACCAAACCACCAAGGACCCGTATGAGCGCCAGTCGGTCATCAGTGCAGCGGGCGACGTACTGACCGACGCCGGTTTGCTGGACGAATCGGACCACCTGCTCAACGCCGAGTTAAAGCGTTCACATTCGCCCTACTACTTCATGCTCGGGCTGGCAGCAAACGCAAAAAAACGCGGCGATAAAGGTAGTGCGCTGTCATGGTACGAACAGGCATATGCCGCCTCGAAGGGGCCCGCCACCAGGCTTCAATGGGGCACCACTTATCTGAATAATTTGATTGAACTGTCACCAGCCGATGAGTTACGCATCGAAAAAGTCGCCCACAGTCTACTTGCCGAACTTGCGGGTACGCCGGACGCATTCTATGAACGCAACCGGATTCGACTTGAAACTACCGGGCATAAATTGACTGCCTGGAAGGCCGCCAAACATGACGCGGTGTTCGAGCGGATAGCCGCGCAACTGAATGGTATTTGCGCCAGATTGCCGGTCGATGACGGACAAAAGAGTACATGTTCCGGATTGTTGAAGCTGGGGTGAAGTGCTGCTACAAATCGTCTGCCATCGTATTGTCGGGGGTGTGTGCTCACAAGTCAGGTCAACGCGGACGACAATTTCGCGCCATGAACATGTACCTTAGGGCGGCATCGCATCGCAATTTTCGTCACCGCTTGGACGATGCGGAGAATTAAAAAAGCCCTGCAAGCGTATCGCACTTGCAGGGCCTCCGACACGTAGACAGCTTTCGCTATTATTCTGTTGCAGGCTTTCGATCCCCGATCGCCGGCACATCCCGCTTCGCTTTCCCGACAAACAACTGCCGCGGACGCCCGATCTTCTGCTCCGGATCCGAAATCATTTCGTTCCACTGTGCGATCCAGCCGACTGTTCTGGCCATTGCGAAAATTCCGGTGAACAGCGACACTGGAATGCCAAGCGCCGACTGTACGATGCCCGAGTAGAAGTCAACGTTCGGATACAGTTTGCGTGAGACGAAGTATTCATCTTCGAGCGCAATTTTTTCGAGTGCCATCGCCAGCTTGAATAACGGATCGTCCTGCAGGCCCAGCTCTTCCAGCACTTCATAGCAGGTTTCGCGCATCAGCTTGGCGCGCGGATCGAAGTTCTTGTACACGCGATGCCCAAAACCCATCAGCTTGACGCCGGATTCCTTATCTTTGACCTTGGCGATAAATTCCGGGATCTTGTCGACCGTACCGATATCTTTCAGCATATTCAGGGCGGCTTCGTTGGCACCGCCATGGGCCGGACCCCACAGACAGGCGATGCCTGCCGCGATACACGCAAAAGGATTGGCGCCGGACGAACCGGCTAAGCGCACAGTCGAGGTCGAGGCGTTCTGCTCGTGGTCTGCATGCAGAATCAGAATACGGTCCAGGGCGCGCACGAGCACATCGTTGACGACATATTCTTCGCACGGATTGGAAAACATCATCCGCATGAAGTTGGCGCTATACGATAGATCGTTGCGGGGATACACGAACGGTTGACCTAGGTTGTATTTATAAGCCATCGCGACCAGCGTTGGCAGCTTGGCGATCAGACGGATTGCCGATACTTCACGGTGGTGCGGATCGGTGATGTCGAGCGAGTCGTGATAGAACGACGACAGTGCGCCGACTGTACCGACCAGTACCGCCATCGGATGTGCGTCACGCCGGAACCCGCGGAAAAAGAACTGCATCTGCTCATGCACCATGGTGTGTTGCGTCACCGTCTTGACAAACTTGTCGCGCTCGGATTCGGTCGGCAGCTCGCCGTTCAACAGCAGATAACAGGTTTCCAAAAAGTCACAATTGACCGCCAGTTGTTCGATAGGATAGCCACGATACTGCAGTTCGCCTTTATCGCCATCGATGTAGGTGATCGCCGAATTGCAGGCTGCCGTGGACATGAACCCAGGGTCATAAGTGAATTTGCCGGTGGCACCGTAGAGCTTGCGAATATCGATTACGTCGGGACCGACGGTGCCTTTGTAGATCGGCATTTCAAGCGAAGGACTGCCGTCAGAAAATGACAGGGTTGCTTTGCTATCAGCAATTTGGGACATGGCTGTTCCTCATGAACGATGCGACGGTGAATGGAAAAAGGTAATACGTAATACGGCAGAATCGATGCTGCACTGCGCCGCAGGATATTGATGCGCTCACTGCCGATCACGTACGGCTTTGCCAGCGCTCCTATTCAAGCGTTACGTAAGCGGGCCAGGAGTGCTTGTACCTGAGGCAGGTCGGTAGCACCTTCCGGCTCCTTGCGCGCCAGGATCAAATCCATCAAATCGTTATCCGACAAATCCAGCAAGCGCGTCAATGCATCGACCTCACCATCGCTCAGAGAGGCTTCGTGCTGATCCAGAAAGCGCGTCAAAATCAAATCGTTTTCAAGCAGACCGCGCCGGGAACGCCAGCGCAGGCGAGCGCGGTTTGCAGGGTCGGCCTGATGTGTTGTGACGCTCATTGCATCGGCTCGACGATCATACGGCGCGACGTACCAGCAGTTCCTTGATCTTGCCGATCGCCTTGTTCGGATTCAAACCTTTCGGGCAGACATCGACGCAGTTCATGATCGAATGGCAGCGGAACAGACGATAAGGATCTTCGAGGTTATCGAGGCGCGCAGCGGTCGCCTGATCACGACTGTCGGCGATAAATCGGTACGCCTGGAGCAATCCGGCCGGACCAACGAACTTGTCAGGATTCCACCAGAACGACGGACACGCCGTCGAACAGCAGGCGCACAGGATGCACTCGTACAGTCCGTCGAGCTCTTCACGCTCGTTGGGCGACTGCAGACGTTCCTTTTCGGGTGGAATACTGTCGTTGATCAGGAATGGCTTGATCGAATCGTATTGCTTGAAAAACTGCGTCATGTCGACGATCAGGTCGCGGATCACCGGCAGACCCGGCAGCGGCCGTAGTTTGATCGGCTGAGTCAGCTCGTTCAGATTGGTGATGCACGCCAATCCGTTTTTGCCATTGATGTTCATCGCGTCCGAACCACATACGCCTTCGCGGCAAGAGCGGCGCAGCGCCAGCGAATCATCGACATCCGCCTTGATACGCTGCAGTGCGTCCAGAAGCATTTTGTCACTATCTTGCAACTCGACCGACAGTGACTGAATGTACGGCTTGGCATCCTTGTCCGGATCGTAACGGTAAATCTCAAACTTTATAGTGCGTGGCATTATTTTTCCTTGGTTGCCAGACAGCCGCAGGTTCAGCCAGGTCTGGCGCATTAATGATGACGACATTGAACAATCAGAACGTGCGTGCCTTGGGCTCAAAGGTGTCGACGGTCAGAGGCTTTGTCACGACCGGCTTGTAGTCGAGCCGGTTGTCGTCCATGAACCATAAGCTGTGCTTCATCCAGTTCACATCGTCGCGTTTGTCGTGATCACTCTGAGCATGCGCCCCGCGCGATTCCTTGCGCGCATTGGCGGACGCAATGGTTGCCCGTGCGGTGGCAATCAGGTTGTCCAGTTCGAGCGCTTCAACGCGTGCCGTATTGAATACTTTAGACTTGTCCTTGAACGAGACGTGCTTGCGCCGTTCGTCGAGTTCCATAATGGCGTCAAAGCCCGCCTGCAACAATTCGTCAGTTCGGAACACACCACAATAACGCTGCATGGTAGTACGGATGTCGTTGGCAACATCCTGCACTTTCTCGGTTCCGGTTGAATTTTCGAGCTTGTTCAGACGGTCCATCGCGAAGTCGGCGGCGTCAGCGGGCAGAGGTTTGTTGCTGCGGGCTTTCAGTCCGCTGGCGACAACGTGGTTACCAGCAGCGCGGCCAAACACCAGCAGATCGAGCAGCGAGTTGGTACCCAGCCGATTGGCCCCGTGCACCGATACGCAGGAGCATTCGCCGATGGCGTACAGCCCGTTCACCACACTATTGGGGTCGCCGTTCTTTGGTGCCACTACCTGACCATGGATATTGGTCGGAATCCCGCCCATCTGATAGTGAATCGTCGGCACTACCGGAATCGGTTCCTTGGTGGCGTCGACGTTCGCAAACTTATGACCGATTTCAAGAATTGACGGCAAGCGCTTTTTAATCGTCTCGGCGCCGATATGGCGTAGATCAAGCAAGACATAATCCTTGTTCGGCCCGCAGCCTCGTCCTTCCTTGATTTCCTGGTCCATCGAACGCGACACAAAATCGCGCGGCGCCAGGTCTTTCAAGGTCGGCGCGTAACGTTCCATGAAACGCTCGCCGTTGCTGTTGACCAGAATGCCACCCTCGCCGCGCACGCCTTCGGTGATCAGGACCCCGGCACCCGCTACTCCGGTCGGGTGGAATTGCCAGAATTCCATGTCTTCCAAAGGTAGGCCGGCACGCGCCGCCATGCCCATACCATCGCCGGTGTTAATGAAGGCATTGGTCGAAGCAGCCCAGATGCGGCCGGCACCTCCAGTTGCCATGATGGTGGTTTTGGCTTCCAGAATCATGCACTCGCCCGTTTCCATCTCGAGCGCGACCACGCCGATCACGTCGCCTTCGGCGTCGCGGATCAAATCGAGTGCCATCCATTCGACATAAAAATGCGTTCTGGCACGGACGTTACGCTGATACAGCGTGTGCAGCATCGCGTGGCCGGTACGGTCCGCGGCAGCGCAAGCGCGCTGTACGGGTTTTTCGCCAAAGTTGGCCGTATGACCGCCAAATGGCCGCTGATAAATCGTACCATCCGGATTGCGATCGAACGGCATGCCGAAGTGTTCCAGCTCGTACACCACCTTGGGCGCTTCGCGGCACATGAACTCAATGGCATCCTGGTCACCGAGGTAGTCACCGCCCTTGACGGTATCGAACATGTGCCAGTACCAGCTGTCTTCCGACATGTTGCCCAGCGACGCGCCGATGCCGCCTTGTGCTGCAACCGTGTGTGAACGGGTCGGAAATACCTTCGACAGGACTGCAACATTCAGTCCGGCTTCGGCCAGCTGCAGCGAAGCGCGCATGCCCGAGCCGCCCGCGCCGATGATGATCGCATCGAAGCGGCGTGTGGGAATGGTGGATTTTATTGCTGACACGGTTAAGCTCTCCAGATAATCTGCGCCGCATATCCGGCGCAAGCGATCAGACACACGATAGTGGCGACTTGCAAACTAATACGAACGCCTACTGGCTTGACATAGTCCATCCAGATATCGCGCATCCCGACCCAAGCGTGATAAAACAGCGCCAGAAAAGTCACGAAGGTGGCCAATTTGAACCACTGCCGCGCAAACATGCCGGCCCAGCCCTCATAGCTGAAGTCATGTGCGGTCAAAAAACAGACCAGTAGAATTACGGTATACACAGCCATTACGACGGCGGTAAATCGTTGCGCCAGCCAGTCGCGCAGGCCGTAGTGCGCGCCGACTACCACCCGGTTCGTTCCGATATTATTGTTAGCCATTTAGAAAGCTCCGAACAGTTTCAGGGCCACCAGGGCGGTCAGTGGCAGAGCGACCGCAAACACCGCGATCGAAGTCTGACGTGCGGAATCTTTTTCGATGCCGATATGCTTATCCATTACCAGATGACGAATGCCGGCGCAGAAATGCTGGATGAAGGCCCAGGACAGCGCAAGCAGAATCAATTTGACGAACCAGTGCGACGTGATGCCCTTGAAGTAGTCGAAGGTACCTTCGGACAGCAGACTTTGGTCTAACAGATACAGCGTGACCGGCAACAATAGAAACATCAGTGCACCGCTAACACGATGCAAGAAGGAAATGATACCTGCCAACGGCAGACGGTACAGCGCGAGTTGCGACACATGGATGTTGCGAAACTCGCGTCTGACCTTTTTTGGTGCTTCGGACATGCAAAAACCTCCCAAACTTGTTAATCCTCTGATTTTCACCGATTTTGTGCGCCACACCAAATCTTATCGGGACACCCCGACAATATAGCGGTTTCCCGCCGATTTCGCTGTCGCATGCGGTCCTGCACCAATTTAGCTCAAGTTGTTTTGATAATGGTGGGAATCGGTCCGATACAGACCGCGGCGGACTTCCACCGGCCGGTCGCCATAAGTATACGATACCCGTTCGACACTCAGCAGGGGTGTGTCGCCCCGGACCTGCAACAATTCGGCCGCAGCGGCACCGCATGAGACGGCACGGATTTTCTCGGACGCTCGAATCATACGGGTGCCAAACTCGGTTTCGAACAGGCCATACATTGGCCCTTTGTATTCGATCAGCCGTTCCGCGGTAAGCCCTTTGAAAATAGCGCCGGGTAGCCACAGTTCCTCGAGAATGGTCGGGGCGCCGTCGAATGACTGGACGCGGCGAATGAAAATAACGGCGTCGGCGGATTTGATGTCGAGCAGCCGTGCGACCTCGGCGGGAGCGCGCTGGCGCTTGACTTCAATGATGCGGTTATCAGCCTGATGTGGATCGCCGGCATCGGGCATCAGGCGCAGAAATCGGAACTGGGCACGGACTTCATGGTGAGTCGCCACAAATGTGCCTTTGCCCTGCCGGCGTACCACCAGGTTTTCAGCCGATAATTCATCGATCGCCTTGCGGACCGTGCCCTGACTGACCTTGAAGCGTGCAGCGAGTTCGAATTCACTCGGAATCAGCTCGCCCGGCTTCCACTCGCCCGCCTGCAGACTGGCGGTGATCAACGCCTTGATCTGCTGGTAGAGCGGACTAAAAGTGGGCGGAGCAAACGGCGCAACGCTGGTGCCGCCCGAAGTTGTGCCGGGGGCGGTCGGTGGTGGCGCGACGGGAGTATTCATGATCCTGATTGCAACATGAAAGTACGCTTTACGTCCAGCAAAAAATCTCTTGTGATATGTCTTATATAAGATATAAGATACGGTTTGATGGCATCAAATGGCTGGCCTACAGACACGTCGATCAGGACGAACGCAAAAATCGCGCCGGTAACTCGGCAATGCGCTGAAATCAACCGGCAAATCAGCAACATGGCTGACTTGCCTGCTATTCGGCGGTATGATTGCTGCCTGCCAGAAATCCGTCCGGCATCACGCCGCGCCATTCTGCAATCGTTTTTACCTCACCTGGAGATTCACCATGGCTAAAGCCCCAATGCGCGTCGCAGTCACCGGCGCGGCCGGACAGATCGGCTATTCGCTATTGTTCCGTATTGCTAACGGCGACATGCTCGGCAAGGACCAACCGGTCATTTTGCAGTTGCTTGAAATCCCCGACGAGAAAGCCCAGAAGGCGCTCAAGGGTGTGATGATGGAAATCGACGACTGCGCCTTTCCGCTGCTGGTCGGCATGAGCGCGCACGGCGATCCGATGACGGCTTTCAAGGACATTGACGTGGCATTGCTGGTGGGTGCCCGTCCGCGCGGCCCGGGCATGGAGCGCAAGGATTTGCTGGAAGCGAATGCGCAGATTTTTACCGTTCAGGGTAAAGCGCTCGACGCGGTCGCCTCGCGCAACGTCAAGGTACTGGTAGTCGGCAACCCGGCCAACACCAACGCCTACATCGCGATGAAATCAGCCCCCGGCCTGCCTGCCAAAAACTTTACCGCCATGCTGCGACTGGACCACAACCGCGCACTCTCCCAAATCGCCGCCAAGACAGGCAAGCCAGTCGCTTCGATTGAAAAGCTCTGTGTCTGGGGTAACCACTCGCCGACCATGTACGCCGATTACCGCTTTGCTACCATCGACGGCCAGCCGGTTAAGGACATGATTAACGACCAGGTCTGGAATCAGGACAGCTTCTTGCCGACGGTTGGTAAGCGCGGCGCCGCGATCATCGAAGCGCGTGGCCTGTCGTCCGCAGCCTCCGCCGCCAATGCCGCCATCGACCATGTGCATGACTGGCTGCTCGGCACCAATGGAAAATGGACCACCATGGGAATCCCCTCGGATGGTTCTTACGGTATTCCGGAAGGCACCCTGTTCGGGTTTCCGGTCACCACCGAAAGCGGCGAATACAAAATCGTCCAGGGTCTGGCCATCGACGAATTTTCGCAGCAGCGTATCAACCTGACGTTGAACGAACTGCTAGAAGAGCGCGAAGGCGTCAAGCATCTGGTCGGCTAGTCGGTCGGCTACGGACGCGACAGCAAGTTCGACCTTGGCGGCATGCCGGCAGCGTCGAACCACACGGTTCCGATCGACCTCTCATTCAGGATTCTGTTAGAACGTCATATGCACCCTTCCGAGGTCCTGTTTCAGGGCAAACGTCCACCGGTTACGCTACCGGCCTGCGATCATTACGCCGGTGCCGAAAGGCTGATGGTGAAATCGATCGCGCTGCAACACGAGCTTGGACCGGTGTTTGATATCACACTGGATTGCGAAGACGGCGCCGCCGCGGGCGACGAAGCGGCACACGCGCAACTGGTAGCGCAACTGATTGCCGGCAGCACCAACCAATTCGGCCGAATCGGCGCGCGCGTTCACGATGTCGAAAGCAGATTTTTTGCCGACGACGTTCGTACCCTTTGCCAGACCGCTGGCGCGCAACTGGCCTATCTGGTGCTGCCGAAGGTCGACTCGATAAGCGCAGTAGAACAGGCACTTGCACTGATCAACCAGCATGTTCCTGTCGACCGCACGACGTTACCAGTGCACGTCATGATCGAAACCCACGGTGCGCTTGCGGCAGCCTTCGAGATCGCTGCCTTGCCACAGGTCGAGTGCCTGTCGTTCGGCATCATGGATTTTGTATCGGCGCACTATGGGGCGATACCGGCCAGCGCGATGCGCAGCCCCGGTCAGTTCACCCATCCGCTAGTGATGCGCGCCAAACTGCAGATCGCGGCAGCGTGCCATGCCCATGGCAAAGTCGCCTCGCACAATGTCACTACCGAAATCAAGGACACCGGCATTGTCGCCAATGACGCTGCCCGTGCTGCGGCGGAATTTGGTTATACGCGAATGTGGAGTATCCATCCGGATCAGATCAAGCCGGTGGTCAAGGCATTCGCGCCGCGCAGCTCTGAAATCAGCGAAGCCGCAACGATCCTGCTGGAAGCACAGGCGGCGCAGTGGGGACCGATCAAACACAATGCACGCTTGCATGACCGCGCGAGTTATCGGTATTACTGGACGGTGCTACAACGCGCGCATGCGAGTGGTCTGGCGCTGCCTGACCGCGTGGCCGCCCTGCTTTGACGCTATTTTTCAATCCTTTTACGTGCACTGAAATTGCACCATGACGCCATCGCGTCACACCATGGAGAATCGCCAATGAAGCAAATTCTGAGCGCCCTGCTGAACAGTTCGCTGGTACTAGGTTTGGCACTGTCCGGCCCGGCCGCCAACGCCGACGCCACCACACATGTCAAAAAACACATCCACAAGAAGGCGAACACCAAAAAACCGGCACCGGCCCCGTTCGAGCTTGCAGTACCCGATGAAGACGACACCGGCGTTGCGATCGATCCGAAGAGTTCGCTGGCCACCGACTACCACTGTGAGCTCAACGCTAACGTAACAATTTTCCGTAACGACGGCGACGATAAATACATCGCATTGCAATGGCAAAAGCTGATCACGCGCATGACACGAGTAGGCACCACGACAGGCGCGAACCGCTTCGAAAACAAGCGTAACGGCCTGGTATGGATCGGCATCCCCGCCAAGGGCATCTTGCTGGACGCCAAAAATGGCCATCAGCTCGCCAACGAGTGCAAGGATGCCCGTCAGGAAGCGGCAAAGGCCATCACCAATGCACCGACGCCCCTACCGACCGTACCCGTTGCTGCGGCGAGCCCGAAGGTTACAGACACGGTCACGTCGCAGGCAGGTCTGAAGCCACCCGTCAAAAATTAATGCAATGCAAAAAGCCGCCGACACACCGATGCGTTTTTCGTTAGCCGGCATTCAAGCACATTCAATTGTCACCGATGCAATCCAAGGAGAGGCCATGGCCCGTAATACACTGAATACGCTCAAGGAATTCAAACTGTCCGAGTCAAAAACAGGCAAATTCTATTCTCTGCCCGCTTTACAAAAAAAGCTCGGCATCAATATTTCGCGGCTGCCGGTATCGATTCGGATTGTGCTGGAATCGGTGCTGCGCAATTGCGATGGCAAAAAAGTTACGGAAGCGCATATCCGGGAGCTCGCAAACTGGGGCGCCAAAGCAGCACGTGTCGACGAGATTCCTTTTGTGGTCTCGCGCGTCGTGCTGCAAGACTTTACCGGCGTGCCACTGCTCGCTGACCTGGCCGCGATGCGTAACGTCGCTGCCAAGATGGGCATCAAGGCCAAGAATATCGAGCCGCTGGTACCGGTCGATCTGGTAGTTGACCATTCGGTGCAGATCGATCATTACCGCGAAAAAGACGCGCTCGACCTGAACATGAAACTCGAATTTTCGCGCAATAAGGAGCGCTACCAGTTCATGAAGTGGGGCATGCAGG
This sequence comes from Burkholderiales bacterium, assembly GCA_043748965.1. Classification (GTDB taxonomy): domain Bacteria; phylum Pseudomonadota; class Gammaproteobacteria; order Burkholderiales; family Burkholderiaceae_D; genus Actimicrobium. Next base: position 2,964 of record JAYVEF010000096.1, on the reverse strand, counting down.
CATTCGATACGTTCGGTGTAGTACCGCCCGGTTTCGGCATCGTCCATCAGGTCAATCTGGAATACCTGGCGCGTGGCGTGCACCGGAGTGCCGATAGCGTGTACTACCCGGATACGCTGGTAGGTACCGACTCTCACACCACAATGATCAACGGCATCGGCGTGGTTGGCTGGGGCGTCGGCGGGATCGAAGCCGAAGCTGGCATGCTGGGCCAGCCGGTGTACTTTTTAACACCGGATGTGGTCGGCGTGAATCTGACAGGCCAATTGCGCGAAGGCGTCACCGCTACCGACCTGGTGCTGACGATCACAGAACTACTGCGGCGCCAGAAAGTGGTCGGCAAATTTGTCGAGTTTTTCGGCGAGGGCACCGAATCGCTGTCCCTGACCGACCGCGCCACTATTGCCAACATGGCGCCGGAATACGGCGCCACGATGGGGTTCTTTCCGGTGGATGAACAGACGATCGAATATTTCAAGGGAACCGGTCGAAGCAAGGCAGAGATCGACGCGTTCGAAAGTTATTTCCGTGCGCAGGGCCTGTTCGGCATTCCCAAATCGGGGGATATCGACTACACCAGTGTGGTCGTTCTGGATTTGGGTACGGTGGCACCGTCCCTGGCCGGTCCCAAGCGGCCGCAGGACCGGATTGAAATCGGCGCTGTCAAATCGACTTTCGCCGATCTGTTCGCCAAATCGACCGCCGATAACGGCTTCAACAAAAAGGCCACAGATCTGGACGCGGTGTACATCAATAGCGACGGCGTCAAGGTCAAGAACGGCGACGTGCTGATTGCTGCCATCACCTCGTGTACCAACACTTCGAATCCGAGCGTATTGTTAGCCGCCGGTCTGCTTGCCAAAAAAGCGGTGGAAGCTGGTCTGACCGTCTCGCCGCACATCAAGACATCACTGGCACCAGGGTCGCGCGTGGTCACCAAATATCTGGAAGCAGCCGGCCTGCTGCCGTATCTCGAACAGCTCGGATTTGGCGTCGCCGCCTATGGCTGCACCACCTGTATCGGCAACGCCGGCGACCTGACTCCGGCCATGAACGAGGCCATCGTCAAGAACGATATCGTGGCCTCGGCGATCCTATCCGGCAACCGCAATTTCGAGGCGCGGATTCATCCAAACATTCGCTCCAACTTCCTCGCGTCGCCACCGCTGGTGGTGGCTTATGCGATCGCCGGCAACATGACGCGCGACCTGATGACGGAGCCGGTCGGTTTCGTCAATGGCAAGGGAGTTTATCTGGGCGACATCTGGCCGACTTCGAAAGAAATCGCCAAGCTGATGAAGTTCGCCATGAACGCCAAGGTCTTCAAAGAAAACTACGCCGACGTCAAGGGTGCGCCGGGCAAGCTGTGGGAAGACATTAGCGGCGTGGCACAGGGCGAAGTGTATGACTGGCCAAAATCGACCTACATCGCCGAGCCACCGTTCTTTGCCGACTTCACCATGCAGCCAAAAGCGGCTGCGACCGGCATCACGGCTGCACGCGCGTTGGGCGTATTCGGGGACTCGATCACGACCGATCATATTTCACCAGCCGGCGCCATCAAGGAATCCAGCCCGGCAGGCAAGTGGCTGAAAGAAAACGGCGTTCTGCTGGCGGATTTCAACTCCTACGGTTCACGACGAGGAAATCATGAAATCATGATGCGCGGTACCTTTGCAAACGTTCGCATCAAAAACCTGATGATTCCAGTCAATCCCGATGGATCACGCGTTGAAGGCGGCGTCACGCTGCATCAACCGAGCAGCGAAGAAATGTCGATCTATGACGCCGCCATGCGCTACGTTGATGCCGGCACACCGACCATGGTGTTCGGCGGTGAAGAATACGGTACCGGATCGTCGCGGGACTGGGCTGCCAAGGGCACCCAGTTGCTCGGCGTCAAAGCCGTGATTGCACGCTCGTTCGAGCGGATTCACCGTTCCAATCTGGTCGGGATGGGCGTGCTGCCGCTGCAGTTCATCGGGACCGACAGTGTCAGCACGCTGGGCATCACCGGCAATGAAACGTTCGATCTGAAAGGTATCGAAGGCGAAATCAGGCCGCAGCAGGACGCCACGCTGGTGATTCACCGGGTCGATGGCAGCAGCCAGGACGTTAAGGTATTGTTGCGGATCGATACGCCAATTGAGGTCGATTACTACAAGCACGGCGGCATCCTGCCATTTGTACTGCGCCAACTGCTGGCGGCTTGATCGCTGCAATTCAGATCAGGTCCGCAGCCGACCTGTCCCCACCGCCGGGTTCGCCCGGCGTTTTTTTTGATCTGACGTTATCCTTCGATAACCCCCAGTTCCTGACACACGTTCTGCCCCCCGTATTTTCGGCGCGACCGGATGTGAATCCACTACAATACGTCTTTCGCTTTCGTCACCTGCTACCACCCATGCGTCGTCCATCCAAATCTGGTTCTGCCAAACTTTCCGCTGACAGTCAGCGCCTTGCCACCTTTGCGCAGGCGATCGTGCTGTCGTCGTCACGCCTTGAAGAACGCGGCTGGGAAATGCATCTTGACGCCCTGCTGAACAAGCTGCTTAAAGGCGACCATCAGGACACCATCGACGCGGCACTCGATCAATTGTTCAAGACCGATTCGAACGCCTGCGACGCGCTGATGGAAGCCGTTGAAGCGGTCAGCGAATCGACCGTCATCGAACACGAGGATCAACTGTATGACGCGCTTCTTCTGGCGGTACCGATCCTGGCCTGGACCCGATTTTCGATTGCGGCCGGGCCCATCGCTGCTGATCTGGTGAACACATTGACCGCGCATCTGAATGCGCATGTGCTGGCACCCAACGTCAAAATTGCGTTGGCGCCGACCCTGTTTGCAATTGACCAGCTGCCGCGCTCACATGTTGAAACCTATGTTGTCACGCACAAGTTAGCCCAGGCAGCATTAAAAAATATTCCGCTGCGCACGCCTTCCGCGAGTGCAGAGACTGC
>JAYVEF010000095.1:0-4908 GCA_043748965.1 Burkholderiales bacterium | reverse complement strand
CAAGGTGCCGGGTCCTATGCAACACTTTTGTAAATCGTGTTTTTGGGCTGGGCCATCACGCGCCGCAACATCGGCGCAAAAAAATCCAGCGGCAAGTTGTCATAGTGCACGTCGAATGACGGCGCGTCGTATTTTTCGCAGAATTCCAGTGTCTGAAGGTACAGCGCCTGGCCGGCGAACTGGTCGCGCAAATTTCTGTCCATGCCGAGGTGATGAAAAAAATAGTAGCCCTGAAAAATTCCGTGGTGCTGCACCATCGCCAGATTTTCAGCCGTTACAAAAGGTTTCAGAATGGCTACGGCGATATCGGGATGGTTATAACTGCCGAGCGTGTCACCGATATCATGCAGTAGCGCGCACACTACGTACTCTTCACCGCGACAATCCCTTTCCGCGCGCGAGGCGGTTTGAAGGCTATGCGCCAGGCGGTCGATCGGGAAACCGCCGCAGTCGCCATCGAGCAGACGAAGATGCGCCAGCACTCGCTCAGGAAGGCTGGCTGCGAAGTGCCGAAATTGCGCGCCGATGACGCGCCAGTCGTCGGCACTGCTTTGCTGCATGTCGGAAAACCCGGCGCGCACCGGTGCCTCTTGAACGGTCATTTCCAAGCTCCCTTGCTGTTGCTGACGGATGGCGTCAGATTGATTCAAACGAAGAGGCATAGCTGTGCTCACCCAGCTGGATCAGTTGCGATAAGAGCCATCGGCGCGGTCGAGCCGACGCAGCAAACCCGGCCAAGCCAGCATGCCGCCCAGTGACTTGGTGGCCGCACGCGCTTGCGCCTGTGCCGTGTTGACGATACTGTCCGGAATAGTGATCAACGGCCCACCGCCTGCCTGTGCCCTGATCTGAATATTGCAAGCGGTTTCAAAAGTGTACATATTCAAAAATGCGTCAGCGATGGTGCTGCCGAGTGTCAGCAAGCCGTGATTTCGCAACATGAAATGCATCTTGTCGCCGAGGTCTGCCACCAAACGGGCTTTTTCATCTTCGCGCAAAGCCACGCCTTCGTAGTCGTGGTACGCCAGGCTCGACAAAATGAAGATCGATTGCTGCGACAGGGGCAATAAGCCAGCTTTTTGTGCCGACACGGCGACGCCGTTGAGGCTGTGTACGTGCAAAACGCATTGCGCATCGTCCCGCGCGGAGTGCACCGCACTGTGGATGGTGAACCCGGCCGGATTGACCAGAAATGGTGAGTCATCCATTTTGTTACCGTTCAGATCGATCTTGACCAGCGATGACGCAGTAATTTCATCAAACATGAGGCCGTACGGATTGATCAAAAACTGGTCATGAATGCCGGGTACGCGAGCGGTGATATGCGTAAATACCAGGTCACTCCAACCAAAATCTGCCACCAGGCGGTAACATGCTGCCAAGTCGGTGCGCGTTTGCCATTCTTCCGGGGAGACTTGGTTTTTTAACGAGGGAATAGTCAGGCGTTCGGGCGCGTTCATCATGTCTCCGTTTTGAGTAGAAAATACCACGACTTGAAAACGGCCGTCGTCCACTAAGTAGAATCCACAGTCAGGTGCCGACACAACGTGTTCGGCTGGTTTCGAATGTACACGAACGGTTGCTTGGGCCATAATGTTTTATCAATGATTCATCAGTGATACCTCAATGCACAACATAATTTCAGACCAACCCACCATCGACGAAGCCGCGCCGCGCAGTTTTGATTCGCGCGGTTTGAAGCGTCTGGCTGCAGCAGTGCAAAACGAAGTCGACAGCGGGCAAATACCTGGCGCGACGATCCTGCTGGCACGTGGTGGCACGATTGGCTATCAGCAAGCCTTCGGCCGATTGGGGCCAGATTCGTCGACGCCGATGTCAATGGATGCGATTTTCAGAATTTATTCGATGACCAAGCCGGTGGTGTCGGTGGCAGTCATGATGCTTGTCGAGCAGGGTCGGCTGTCACTTGCGGACCCGGTGGAAAAATGGTTGCCCGAGTTTGCCGACCTGCAGGTCGGCCGCGACTTGATCGGTGACGATGGCGTACGTAGCATGACACTGCAAGCATGCCAGCGGCCGATGACGATTCAGGATTTGCTACGTCACACTGCCGGTCTGACGTACGGAATTTTTGGTGCACCGACACTGGTCAAGGCGGCCTATCGCGCGGCAGGGATTGAACGCCGCAACGTGACCAACAGCGCCCTGATCACCGGCTTGAGCCAATTGCCACTGGCGTTTCAGCCAGGCTCGGTGTGGGAATACAGCCGTTCCACCGACGTACTCGGTGCTTTGCTTGAAAGAATGTCGGGGCAGACGCTGGACGTCTACCTGCACCAGCATATTTTTGCACCGCTCGGGATGATCGATACTGGATTTATTGTCCCGACCGCACAGCAGCACCGTATCGCCGAGCCATTCGATATCGATCCGCTAACAGGACGCGCGGTGTCATTGCTGGATGTCTGTAGTGAGCCGGATTTTTTGTCAGGGGGCGGCGGTCTGGTGTCGACTACCGCAGACTATCTGCGCTTTGCACACATGCTGCGCCAGCAAGGTGAGATTGACGGCGTGCGACTTCTATCGCGCAAAACCGTGCAGTTCATGACCAGCGATCATCTGGTAAGCATGCCGCATGCCACCGAAGGACCGGACTACTTGCCCGGCCCCGGTTACGGATTCGGTCTGGGTTTTGCGATACGCACCGCAGTCGGGGCCGCGACCACGCCAGGCTCGATCGGTGAGTTTCACTGGAGCGGGTTGGCTGGTACATTCTTTTGGATCGATCCGGTCGAAGACCTGGTCGCGATATGGATGGTGCAGGCTCCTGAGCAGCGAGACCGGCTACGTCAGTTGGTCCGCAATCTCGTACAGGCCTGCCTGATCTGATCCGATGTACGGTCGGGGCAGCGGCGCGCCGATTGCATTAAGATGCGGGTAGAACGCGTGTTCGCGCGAACCACCACTGCACAACTTTCGCCACCACCATGACCACCCTTGCCGCGGCCATACAGGATCGCACCACCTCGCTGGAATTTGCCAACGCTTTCGCGCAGTTACCGGCCGATTTTCATACGCGACTGGCGCCGACGCCGCTTCCGGCACCTTACCTGATCGCAGTTAGCCGCCCCGCTGCCGCATTGATCGGTCTCGAGCCCGAATCCTTTGCAGGCGCGTCGATGGTCGACCTATTTACCGGCAATCAGACCGCAGATGGGTCAATCCCTGTTGCCGCGGTGTACTCTGGTCACCAGTTCGGTGTCTGGGCCGGCCAGCTTGGAGACGGTCGCGCAATCCTGCTGGGTGATGTCGCCGCGACGCAGTCGACATCGTCGGCCCGCATGGAGTTACAGCTAAAAGGCGCCGGGCCGACACCGTATTCGCGCAGCGGCGATGGTCGCGCTGTATTGCGTTCGTCGATCCGTGAATTTTTATGTTCCGAAGCGATGGCCGGACTGGGCATCGCAACCACGCGCGCGCTGTGCGTTACCGGATCGGAACAACGCGTCATGCGCGAAGCGCCTGAAACCACCGCGGTAGTCACCCGCATGGCGCCCAGCTTTGTGCGATTCGGTTCGTTCGAACACTGGTTCTACAACCAGCAGAACGAACATTTGCGCACATTGGCCGACCACGTCATCGACGGTTTTTTTCCAGGGTTGCGGGCTGCCGCCAACCCGTACGCAGCGCTGCTGGCAGAGGTCAGCCGTCGTACCGCGCATATGGTGGCGCATTGGCAGGCAGTGGGTTTCATGCACGGTGTGATGAACACTGACAACATGTCCATATTGGGTCTGACGCTGGATTACGGGCCATTCGGTTTCATGGATGCCTTCGATCCGGCGCATATTTGCAACCATACCGATCAGCAAGGGCGCTACGCCTACAACAAACAACCTCAAATCGCGCACTGGAACTGTTTCGCTCTCGGTCAGGCAATGCTGCCACTGATTGGCACCGTTGAAGAAACCCAGGCCGCGCTGTCAGGTTACAAGGCCGATTACGATCAAAAAATGCAATCGCTGCTGCAGTCCAAGCTTGGCTTGCTGTCACGGGTGCGAGGCGATGACAATCTGATCGATGCGCTATTCTTGATCCTTCAAGCCAGTGCAGTAGACTTCACGCTGTTTTTCCGGCGACTCGGTGCACTCAGGCAGAACGACCCAGATGCCGACCATCCGTTGCGTGATCTGTTTGTTGATCGTGCGGCATTCGACGGCTGGGCGACGCAATACCGTATTCGGCTGGCGCAGCAAAATTGCAGTGACGGACAACGCCAACTTGCAATGAATGCGGTCAACCCCAAATACATATTACGCAATTATCTGGCGCAAACGGCGATCGAGAAAGCCCAACAAAAAGACTTTTCAGAAATTGAAAAACTTCGCACCATTCTTGAAAAACCGTTTGACGAACAACCCGAACATAACGAATATGCGGCCCTGCCACCCGACTGGGCCAGCCAACTGGAAGTGAGTTGCTCCTCATGACAACGAAAGTTATTAAAACCGACGCCGAATGGCGCGCGATGCTCTCGCCGCAGGATTATGAAGTGGCGCGGCATGCTGGCACCGAGCGTGCGTTCACCGGACGTTACTGGGATCATCACGAAGCCGGCGTCTACACCTGCGTATGCTGCAACACGCCGTTATTTGAGTCCGATGCCAAATTCGATTCTGGCTGCGGTTGGCCGAGCTATTTCAAGGCAATCGATCCGGAAAATGTGCGCGAACTGGTAGACCGCACTCACGGCATGGAGCGCACCGAAATCATCTGCAACGTGTGCGACGCCCATTTGGGTCACGTTTTCCCGGACGGTCCTGCGCCGACAGGGTTGCGCTACTGCATCAATTCAGCCTCGCTTAGTTTCGCGCCCAAAGCCGAACCTGCCGCATAATCTACAATTTCCATCTACCTGACTTCCCCAGCATGAAATTTCTGTTTGAT
>JAYVEF010000094.1:0-4920 GCA_043748965.1 Burkholderiales bacterium | reverse complement strand
CTTTCATGGCGGCGACGCGCTCTTGATACTTGGCATAGTTGCGCTCGTCACCCTGACGCTCTGGCTCACCGCCATTGAAGTCTTTCTTCAAATTGGCCAGCTTGCCTTCCTCGGTTTTCATTTCGTCCAGCAAAATCTGACGTCGATCGTTGTCGCGGGTTTTTTGCGTAACGCTATCGATCTTCGGAAAATCCCCAGGCGATGCTGCCGCCTTGGTCGACGCGGTCTGCGCCACGACCGGTGCATGCTTTGGGCCGGCGATGATCGTCACGCCAGCCAGGTCGATTTTTTTGCAGCCTTTGGTAGCGCCGGTGTTCTTGTATTCCTTGTTGCCGCGATCGTCGACGCACAGGAACACGTCGCTTTGCGCGTGGGCCTGATGGATCAGCAGCGAAAACAACGCGATGCCAAAATAAGAGATTTTCATAGCTTTCTTCTCAAAAACTTGTCGTGCGGACTTCCAGTTTAGGATAAGACGCGACCCAACACAAACATTGAAGCTGTAACAATTGCCGCGAACAACACTAGGAGAAAGAAAAGGGCGGGAAATCCCGCCCTTCGTGGCTCATTTAACAATTTGCAATGCTGCTCTGCAATAAGCGCTTCTAACGATGTTGAAATACGACTGGCATCAGCGTATTGGACAAAATTCTACTGCGAGTAATACATGTCGAATTCGACCGGATGCGTGGTCATGCGAAAGCGCGTCACTTCCTGCATCTTCAGTTCGATATATGCATCGATCATACTGTCACTGAACACGCCAGCGCGGGTCAGGAATTCACGGTCCTTATCCAGATGCTCCAGTGCCTGCTCGAGTGAAGAACAGACGGTTGGAATCAATGCATCTTCTTCGGGTGGCAGATGGTACAGATCTTTCGAAGCTGCCTCGCCCGGATGGATCTTGTTTTGAACACCATCCAGACCTGCCATCAGCAACGCAGCAAAACACAGATACGGATTGGCCAGCGGATCCGGAAAGCGGGTTTCGATACGACGTCCTTTTGGATTCGGCACGTGCGGGATCCGAATCGACGCGGAACGATTGCGCGCCGAATATGCCAGCTTGACCGGTGCCTCAAAGCCAGGCACCAGACGCTTATACGAATTGGTACCGGGATTGGTGATCGCATTCAATGCACGGGCGTGCTTGATGATGCCCCCGATGTAGAACAATGCGAATTCCGACAGACCGGCGTAACCGTCGCCGGCAAAGAGATTCTTGCCGTCCTTCCAGACCGACTGATGCACATGCATGCCCGAGCCGTTGTCACCGACAATCGGTTTCGGCATGAAAGTTGCGGTTTTTCCGTAGGTATGCGCCACGTTCCAGACTACGTATTTCAGATTCTGGGTCCAGTCGGCGCGCTCCACCAACGTCGAAAACTTGGTACCAATCTCGTTTTGGCCAGCGCCGGCGACTTCATGGTGATGTACCTCGACCGGGATCCCCATGCCTTCCAGAATCAGCGATATTTCCGAGCGCATGTCCTGCATGCTGTCGACCGGCGGTACCGGGAAATACCCGCCCTTGACTGCTGGACGATGGCCGGTATTGCCGCCTTCGATCTTGTCGCCCGAACTCCAGGATGCTTCGCCCGAATCGATCTTGACGAAGCAGCCATCCATACCGACTTTCCAGCGCACGCTGTCAAAAATAAAGAATTCCGGCTCCGGACCAAAATAGGCGGTATCGCCCAGACCGGATGATTTCAAATAAGCTTCGGCGCGCTTGGCGATCGAGCGTGGATCGCGGTCATAGCCTTTGCCGTCCGACGGTTCGATCACGTCGCACTGCATGAACATGGTGGTTTCCTCCATGAACGGATCGATGTTGGCGGTATTCGGGTCTGGCATCAGGATCATATCCGACGATTCGATACCCTTCCAACCGGCGATCGACGAGCCGTCGAACGCGTGACCTGCTTCAAACTTGTCCATGTCGAAATGCGAAACCGGAACCGTGACATGCTGCTCCTTGCCTCTGGTATCGGCGAATCGAAAATCAACGAACTTGACTTCGTTGTCTTTCGCCATTTTCAATACCTCTGCGGCGGTCATTGCCATGCGGATCTCCTGTAAGTGATCGGTGTTAAGACTAAACTGCGAAAATCGGTGTAATCCGGTCAGGTCAATCCACGTGATCGATGACCGAGGCGATTGGTTGCGCGAATCTGTGTCGGGTCAGGCAACGGGCGGCCAAAACTCAGGTCGAAATGATAGCAGATTCCATGCCATCAACTTTTGCGTTGTTGGGCGCTGAAATAACCGGTGCCATTCGATATTGTGCTTAAAATACGTGGCTATTCCGTAAAGCGCCAGTTAGCTGGTTTTCAGTTCCGCCCTATACTAGTGCGTAGAAAAACAAATCGATCTTTTTGGTGCATATCTGGACAGTAAATGCACCGGTTTGTGCCGTGTGATGGTTGCCATGCTTTTGTCTTTAAATCAGTGCGCCCTTTTGGAAAAGATTTCATGTCAACTTCCGACACGCTTTTGCAACCAGTCCGTGCACGCGCTGTCGCCGACGGATTGCCCTACGCCGGTGCGGTTACGCCAGCGCAGGCATGGCAGCTGTTGTGCGAGAGCCCCACAGCTATTCTGGTCGACGTTCGCACCAATGCCGAGCGCGACTGGGTGGGCAGAGTCACGATTCCGGCGCCGCAGCACCTTGCCGTGGAATGGAGTCATTATCCTGGCGCGGCTCCGAACTCGCACTTCGTTCTCCAACTTGAGGCACTGGCTGACAAGTCGGCCGTGATACTGTTTTTGTGTCGTTCCGGCGTGCGTTCACGTTACGCAGCCACGCTTGCTACCCAATCGGGTTACGCCAGCTGTTTCGATATTCTGGAGGGTTTCGAAGGCGATCGGGATAGCACTGGCCATCGAAAAACCATCGGCGGCTGGTGCTACGCCGGCTTGCCGTGGATAGGGGCTTGAGCAGAATCGGTACTGCGCCCGCCGGCCTGCAGACTGACGATCCGGTTGCGCACAAAATTAATATGGCTGCGCAAGCCATACAGTTCTTCCGCGAATGAGAGCGGAATCGAGATCTGGTTGACGCGTTCTTCGATCTCGTTCAAACGTGCGAGCTGGCGTGCATACACGTCGCGCTGATGCGGCGCCGGTACGTCTTCGATCGCCTGTTCCACCGCGCGCAGCTGACCGTACCAGCGGTACACGCGCGAACGCACTTTCCATATGTACAGCGGCGGCACAATTCGCGATAGTGGAATGAACAGTGCACCCACCGCGACAATCACGACCCACATCCGCTCCATGAAATTCGAAAGCCAGAATGGCAAGTAATGCTGCAGAAACGATGGCCCGTTGCGATAATATTTTTCTGCTGCCGGCGCCACCGGAATTTCGGTAAAGCTGGCGTTCGGAAACTCGCCGTGACGGTGGAACCAGCCAGCGCCACCATGGATTGCCGTGGCCGACTGCACAAACAGATCGACCAGCGCTGGATGAATGTTGCGCCGCGCGACCAGTGTGGCGGTGGGCGCGATCAGTTGATAGTCCTTCGCCGGCAGATCGCGTCCGAGATCGACAATCCCGCGCGGTAGCACCACGTGCGTCAGAAACGGAAAGCGCCGCGTGTACGCTTCGGCCTGCGTAAAATCGAATAGCTTTATCCCGGGCGTTTGTAACAGCATCTGGATCAGCAATTCATCGGGGGCGGAACTGAAAACCATGCCGTCGATACGTCCGTCCAGCAGCGCAACCGTGGCCGGCGTATTTTGTAGTGTGCCGAGTTTTAGTTCAGTCGGTTCGACGCCATTGACCGCCAGCAGTTTGGTAAATAGTCGCGGCACGCCGGTACCCCCAGGCCCGACGTTGATGCGCAGTCCCCGCAACTGCGTCAGTTGCGTGATGTCGTTTGCTTCGCGATAAAGCAACCAGACCGGCTCGGTAAACAAGCTGCCAAGGGAAATCAATCCGTCCCGTTCCGCTTCACTTTCGTCGGTCGAGCCGCTCTGTACAAAGGCGATGTCGATGCCTGATGCACTGTCCTTCAGGCGTTCCAGATTTTGCTGTGATCCGAGCGAATTTTTTAGCTCCGCCTTGATATGGTGGCGCGCCAGCGCAGCGGCATATTTTTTACCGAAAACGTCATAAGCGCCGTTTTCCTGGCCGGTTGAAATCCGCACGTGCGACGGCGGCGCAGGGTCAGCCAGCCAGTACGTCAGACCACAGGCCAGCGCAATCGCCAGCACCGCCGGGCCGGCAGTAGTTACAAAGTCGCGCAGCGAAAATCGGGTGAAGTCAAAGATTTTAGGCATGGGAGCTGGCGTGCAAGAAAAGTCGCACCACCATGCCAAGATTTACGTCGGCAAGCAAGCATAGAATTATGCTGCAACCATCATTTTCGCAACGTCTCTGCATGGATGCAGCAACGCGGAGCACCGCCCACCATCAAACCAGCGCTGCGACCTGCGGCACCGAGGGCGGTGGTACGCGATGGTGCGCGTACTTGTTACCGTCGTCAGACAGGAACTGGGCGCCGATGGCGAACCAGGCGTCCGTCGAGAACCAGCGCTGCGTCAGCGGGAACAGCAACTCTTCTTCCCGTGCGAACCGACTGGCCAATTTGTCGCAATACTGTTCCATCGAACCCAGCAGCTGGCGAATATCCAGTTCGCGCTGTTCCAGAGCACGTTGCAACGCGTCATACAACGACGTCAACGTCCGCATTGCCGCAGCACTGAGTGAGGCCAGTTCGTCAATCAGGTCATCGACTTCGGCGGACGATCCGCGCATAGCCGGGATCACGTACCGTTCGACTTTACGGGCACGACAATAGGTATCGAACTGACTTAGCCGATCAAGTGTCGATTCGAGAATGCCAAAATCTACCTGCTGCAGACCTGACAGGGTGCTGCGGACATATTGCTTGAGGCGGGCAAGGATGTTGCG
>JAYVEF010000093.1:0-4942 GCA_043748965.1 Burkholderiales bacterium | reverse complement strand
GCCGCTACCCGGAAGGCGACCACGTGATTTTTGTTGGCGAAGTCGCGCGCTTTGCGTTCACACCGGGAGCCCCGTTGATTTTTCATGCCGGGGCGTTTGTATCCGCGACAGCACCATTGGTCGGCTAATCGTCTCAGGTTCAGATCAGGCTCAAGCAGTGTGCGCAGGACAAGTCGGTGCGGCGGCGTGGAACGCGGTTACCACCTCGGCCCCGTTCATTGCGGGCATCAAAAATCGACGATCAGCAGGTCCGGTCGGTGGCGTCCGATCGCAAGCGATTCCGCCATGCCGTCCGCGGCCTGATGCACCTGATAACCCAGCAATCCGAACGAACTGGAGGTATCAGGATAAATCGAAAGTCAGACCATGCCGCGCCATTGCCAGCAGCGTGGTTACACCTCGACGGCTCGGATAGGACAACAGTTCATGCGTTTGCAGCAGCAAAAACCATGAATCGCCAATGCCGCTCGCAAAAAAAACGCCGGATGCTGATCGCATGCGGCGCATTGTTTCAGCTAGTCGAGCTAGCGGAACGACTCCGGTTACTTAGAACTTGTAGCCCACTGACAGTCCGAACGAAATCGGATCCAGTTTGGTATCGATGGTACGCACTGCGTCCGGCGAGGTCAGCGTTGCGGTAGTTTTAAGGAACGTTTTGGTCAGCGCTGCATCGGCAAACCAGCGCTCGTTGAATGCGTAAGTCGCACCGATTTGCGTACTGAAGCCGAATTTATTATCTATTTTGATGGTGGTAGGGCCCAGCAATGCATCCAGTGTTGTGGTCGACCGGGCATCACGGAAATAGGCGTAGGTGACCCCTACACCAAGATACGGACGAAACGCCGCCTTTGGTTCCATGAACCGATACTGCGCAAACCACGTAGGCGGGAATGACTGCACGCTACCGATCTTGCCCACGCCATCGATTGACCCCTTGCCGATCAGGTCATGCCGGTACGGCAAACCGAGCACCAGTTCGGTAGAAATATTATCAGTGATCATATAAGTTGCGCCGACGATCGGTGCATAGGCGCTGTTGATATCCACCTTAACGCCACCCAGACCAGGGCCCGACAAGTCGCCACTGCTGACTTTCGGGGTAATCATGTTTTCGCCAAGCTTGACGGTCCATTCGCCAGCCGATTGCGCGCTGGCCGGCAAGCAGAACAGGCCCGCCGCGATAGCAGCAAAGGAAGCAGCAGCCGCGCTGCGCGACAGGAAAATCAGGGATTTATTCATGGGTCATCTCCAAATAGAGGGATACTTGTACGTATCGATTCTTGCTGATCGGATCGGCGGCAGGCATAGTTTATTGCTCTGCCGACTTATTTAACATTTGTCTGTCTCATTTGATACTTGCCAGCACCATCGGCTATCTGGCCGCGATACTCACCACCGCCGCTTTTGTTCCGCAGGCGGTACTGACCTGGCGAACCCGCCGTGCAGAGGGAGTCTCGTTACTGATGTATTCCATTTTCATTACCGGGGTGGCGCTGTGGCTGGCCTATGGCTGCCTGCTACACGCCTGGCCGATCATCTTGGCCAACCTGCTCACCCTGATATTGGCTTTGTTCATTCTGGTGATGAAGCTGATATACAAATAATGCCGTGCGAACACGGCACCAAATCAGATTAAAACCAGCCTTTTTTCGCCAATTGCAGCGTGACATAGTCGGAGAACAGTTTGTGACCGAAAGTCGTCGGGTGGACGCCGTCAGCAAACAGATAGCCTGAGTTGGCGGCAGCGATCAGGGTGCCCGAGTTACAGAACAGCGATGAGCCGCCTGGCAATTTGGTCAGATCGCAGACTGGCGTGGTGCTGTTGGTGACCCCATACTGAGCCGAATTGGTAAACACGTCCTTGTTAGCCGCGTTGGCGTCGACCACCAAAACATTCAGTGCCATGTCCGAGACAGCTTTCTGGAAAGTCGTGTTGAACGTGCCGACCAGACTGGTAATCAATCCCTGACTGCTTGCTGGCAGCGTCTGACCATACGGCGTCGCAGAGCTGTCGGGCAGGTTCATTACAACCACGTATTGCGCGCCTTTGGCCAGAATTTTGTCGCGCACGTAGCCGGCCAGTTCGGTCGCGGCGGTTTGCATCGCGATGGTCGCGGTCAGCGCAGCCTGCTGCCCTGCAGCCTGAACGCTACCCGGCGTGGCACCCGGTGCAGCCGAAGCGCCTGCCACGACCACACCTACATAACCGGCCTGATAGAAGACGTCATTGTTACCGCCATAGACGAATACCAGATCGGTCGTCTTGAAGGTGGTGTTGGCAGCCAAATAGTTGTCCATCTGCGTCATCATCGGAATCGTCAATGCGCCGGTAGCATGGCCGATACCGTTGATATCCGTCACGCGCGAACCGCCCTGGCCATAGCCGGTGCAGCTTGGCTTCGGACATGTCACGGACTGGGTGCCGTAGCCGACCACGTTGGGCGAAATCGCCAAGCCAAGCTTGGCAGAAATGTTCTCGATCCAGATCGGACCTGGATTGGTAGTGAATTTGCCGCCGGCTGCAACGCCAGTGGCTGGATTAACCGTTGCAGGGGTATACGAACCGACGTCGCTCAAACTGTCGCCGAACGACACGACTGCATTGAATTGTGGTTTCGACGGGCTGCTGGTGCTGCCACCGCCGCAACCTGCGAGAACGACCAGTGCGATGACCGATACTGATAGCTTGAAGTGTTGCATTGCTTGTCTCCTAAGAAAGGCTTTATGTTGACCAAAACGAACGTATGTTCTATTTATTTGATCTGAAGTATCGCATTGATAATGGCCGATGTACAGGCAGGCACTAAAAAACCACACACGAGTTTTAGAGTAGCCGCTCTAGCACGCCGGATGAGTCGAACACGGCCCGCTGCAGCCTGTCATTGATGGCCTCCCATGGCAAAGCGTCCGGTACCGCTTCGATCACGATTAACGCGGCGCCGATTGCGTCAAGCGTGCGCAATCCAGCGTACAGTGCCCGTGCATAGCCCGCTGGGGTGGCCGGCAATCGCAGCGCCACCACCCCATCGCCCGGTTCGACCACCAGCGGCCGCCAGTGTAATAGCGCGACGCGACGCTGCGTCGCAGCCAGGCCCACCAATACGCTATGTAGAGAACCGGAAGCAACCAGCGTCACTGGCGTGCGCGGCGCGTAATGTGCCGCCAGCGTTCCCGACGCGCGCGGAGCGCTGGCATCTGGCATTGCTGGCGCGCGACCGAGTACATCGGTCAATTGCGCCAAACTGATTTGACCCGGTCGCAGCAACACCGCGCCGCGCTCGCCGAAACGCGATAAATCGACGATGGTGGATTCAATCCCTACCGCGCTGGGACCGCCATCGAGCACGTTCGCAATCGCGCCGCCTGGACCGATTTCACCAGAAAATTCATCCTCGACATGGTGCGCAGTAGTTGGGCTGACGTGACCGAATTTGTTGGCCGAGGGCGCCGCGATGCCGCCTTTGCCATTTCTGAATGCGCGCAGCAGCGCCCGCGCCACAGGGTGCGATGGGCAGCGGATGCCGATCGAATCCTGCCCCCCTGACACGGCGGCGGGAATATGCGCTGCACGGGGCAGAATCAATGTCAGCGGGCCCGGCCAGAACGCGTCGATCAGTAGTCGCGCCGCATCGGGCAGCGCGCTAACCCAGTACCCCAGATCAGCGTCCGGCGCCACGTGAACAATGATCGGATGGTTCGAGGGCCGCCCTTTGGCGGCGTAAATGCGCGCGATCGCCACGGGATTTTCCGCGTCGGCGCCTAGGCCGTACACGGTTTCGGTTGGAAACGCCACCAGCGAACCTTGCTCGAGTGCGCGCGCGGCGGCTACGATCTCGCTCGGGTGCGGCGCCACGATCTAGAATGCCAGCCGCAAGATTTTGCAGGCCGCCTGCAGGCTTTGCTGGGCTTCGGCCAGCGTGGCCGCGACAAAGGTCACATGACCCATCTTGCGACCCGGTCGCGGCGCGTCCTTGCCGTACAGATGCAGGCAGGCGCCGGGCAAGGCCAGCAACTGGTCCCAGTATGGCTCGACGATAGCGCCAGTCGCTACGTCGTACCACAGGTCGCCCAGCAGGTTCAGCATCACTGCCGGCGAATGCTGACGCGCATCGCCCAGTGCCAGACCCGCCATGGCACGCACCTGTTGAGCGAACTGGCTGGTGATGCAGGCATCGATGGTGTAATGACCGCTATTGTGCGGACGCGGCGCCATCTCGTTGACCACCAGCGTGCCGTCTTGCAGCACAAAAAATTCAATGCACAGCACACCCACGTAATCCAGTCGCTGGATGATCGCAAGCGCGGCGTCGTGGGCACGTTGCGCGCATTGCGGCAGCAGACTTGGCGCCGGCACGGTGGTGGTAAACAGGATGCCGTCGCGATGGACGTTTTCGGCGATCGGATAAATCACCGCATGACCGTCGCTGCCACGCGCTGCCAATACCGAAACTTCATGCGCCAGCGGCAGCATTTTTTCGAGTACGCAGGGCACGCCGTGCATGCCGGCGAAGGCGGCGCGCACCTCGGCGCTGGTGCTCACCCGTACCTGTCCCTTGCCGTCGTAGCCGAAGCGCACGGTCTTCAAGATGCCAGGAAGCAGGTCGGACGGAACACTGTCGATATCAGCAGTCGACGCGATTAGCCGGTGCGGTGCCGGCAGCACGCCGGAGCGTTCGGCGCAGTCACTAAAAAAACGTTTCTCGACGATCCGGTCCTGCGCTACCGAAACGTTGTGCGCCGACGGCGCGACCACCACATGCTGCGCCAAAAAAGCCAGACTGTCTGCCGGTACGTTTTCAAATTCGGTGGTGATCGCGACGCATTGCTGTGCCAGTTCGGCCAGCGCGGCGCCATCATCGTAGGCCGCCACCAGATGATGATCGGCAGCGTGCGCCGCCGGCGAATCAGCAACAGGTTCCAGCACCGCGACTTTGTAACCCAT
>JAYVEF010000092.1:0-4958 GCA_043748965.1 Burkholderiales bacterium | reverse complement strand
ATACACCTCATCACGATCAGATGGTCGCACTGCATCAGGGTGCGACGGAGAGAAATCAATGTACTTCAACAAAGTTGAGACCACTAATAACTTTATCTTTTCGCCCGACGAGTGTGGCGCAATCCACGTCGATCAGCATGGCGCCAACGTGTTCCGGGTGCGGGTGACAAACCGGCGCTGGACCGAAGGCAGCCATAGCTTTGCCGAGCTGTGCCCGGATGATTTTGCCGCCCTGCCGTCCACATCAAGCCTGGCGTTCGGTGAGGCCGGTGAAATGCGGCTGACCTGTGACGGCTTGCCAATTCTAAGCGCGACACCAGGGCGCGGCTTCGGGGTATGCGGTCAGAAATGGCTGTTCGCGTTGCCTTACAATCCAGACCACCGATTTTATGGCATGGGTGAAAAAAATCTGGGTATCGAGCTGTCGAAGCAGCGTACCTTGTTCTGGAATACCGACGTTTTCAGCGACTTCGCCGCGGCACAGGTCGAGCACGGCAAAACCGATCCGATGTATGCCAGTCTGCCGGTACTGATCATCAAGACCGCTGACAGATGGCTGGCGATCGTCGTCGACAATCCGTTTGCGGTATTCATGAATACCGGTGCCGACGAGGCTATTTTTCAGCCCGGCGCTGCCGAATTCGTACCGGAACTTTTTTTTGGCGCACGCGATGGTCAGCCAGACTTCTGGTTGATTGCCGACACCACACCGCAAGGCCTGGTACGCAAGGTGCAGGCGCTGCAGGGGCGCACGCCGGTACCGCCATTATGGGCACTGGGGCACCAGCAATGTCGCTGGGGTTACCAGTCCAATGATGACCTGACGCGCATTGCCGACGGCTACGCGCAGCGTCAGATTCCCAACGACGGTCTGTGGCTCGACATCGATTACATGGACGGCTTTCGGGTCTTCACGATCGATGCGACACATTTTTCAGATCCGCTGGCCCAAGTCACTGCTCTGAACGCACGCGGCCTGCACGTGGTGCCGATTCTGGACCCCGGTCTGCGACGCGATCCGTCGTACTCGGTGTACGCCGCCGCCAAGGCCGCCGACTTGCTGTGCAAGACCATCGAGGGCGAAGACTACGTTGGCTATGTCTGGCCTGGCTACACGGTATTCCCGGATTATTCGCTGCCGGAAGCGCGCATTTTCTGGGCTGACCAGGTGCAGCAGTTCACCCGCTTCGGCTTCAGCGGTTACTGGATCGACATGAACGATCCGTCGACCGGCTCGGTACCGCTCGACGACATGCGTTTCGGGCGCGGAAAATTACCGCACGAAGCGTGGCATAACCAGTACGCGCTCGGGATGGCAGCGGCGACCCGTGCCGGGATGTTGGCCGCACGTCCGCAGCAGCGTCCGTTCGTGATTTCACGCAGCGCGTTTTTGTCCGCCTCACGTCATACCGCGCTCTGGACTGGCGACAACATGGCCAATCCGCACCACATGAAAAACAGCATCGCGCTGACGTTGAATCTGTCGGTGTCAGGGCTGCCATTCAACGGACCGGACGTACCGGGCTTCGGCCTGCACGCCAGCGCCGAACTGATGCGCGCGTGGTACAAGCTGGGTTTTCTGTTTCCATTCCTGCGCAACCATAATCAAAAAGGTCTGCCGGATCAGGAGCCGTGGACACGCGACGCCACCACCACTGAAATCGTCACCGATTACATTCGGCTACGCTACAAACTGTTGCCGATGCTATACAACCTGTTTCTGGATCAGGCCGATTCGGGCGAGCCGATTTTGCGGCCAGTGTGGTATCACGATACGGCAGCGGATTTTGATCGCACCGACGACATGTTCTTCGTCGGACCAGCAATACTGCAGGCACCGTTTGTCGAACTCGACACGCTCACGCGTGACGTGCATTTGCCGCGTCACATGAACGGCGCGCGCTGGCTCGACCTCATGGCAGGAAATTTTGTCGATGCTGGCAGTACCGTAACAAAAACCAATGCTGCACACACCACGCCGCTGTTTCTGGCGTCGCCGTCGATCCTGCCGATGCAGACGGGCTTACGCTGCAACAACCGCAACGACCTCACCACGGTCGATCTGTTGCTGGTACTTGAAACCGGCGCGCAAGTGCGTACCATCTACCGGGCCGATGACGGGATTTCGTATGACTTTGAAAATGGTGCGCGCTCTTGTCTGCAGATCACCGCCAGGTTCGATCAAGGCCGCATCGATATCGACATCAGCGTATTACAAAGTGGCTTCGGTCCCATCGCGCTAAGGGTACTGCTGGCCAGCGCTTCGATGGCTGACCGCTTGATCGTCAACGGCGCAGCGTGTCCTCTGCTGTCGGAGCAGCTCGCGTTCGCGGGCTGCGACCTGACTGTGCTGGCGGGACCACGCCTTAGCTATTGAGCACGCTGCCGTCGACTTGAATTTGTGCCGCACCGACCGATCTACCTTGTTTCGACTGCCTCGCCATGACCTCAATTATTCGCAACGCTCCCTCGCAAACGTGCAACGCCGACTGGTGGCGCGAGGCGACCATCTATCAAATCTATCCACGTAGCTTTTTGGACACCAACGGCGATGGCGTCGGTGACTTGCCGGGCATTACTGCCAGACTCGATTACATTGCTGAGCTGGGCGTCGACATCGTCTGGATTTCACCTTTTTTTACGTCACCGATGAAGGATTTCGGTTACGACGTCGCCGATTATTGCGACGTAGATCCGATCTTCGGCACGCTGGCTGATTTTGAAATTCTGGTGGAACGCGCCCACGCGCTGGGCCTCAGGATCATGATCGATCAGGTCTTGTCGCACACCGCGGAAACCCACCCGTGGTTTGTCGAAAGTCGCGGCAGTCGCGACAACCCCAAAGCCGACTGGTACGTTTGGTCCGATCCCCAACCGGATGGCACGCCGCCCAACAACTGGCTGTCGATTTTTGGGGGGTCGTCCTGGCAGTGGGACAGCCGGCGGCGGCAATACTATTTGCATAATTTTTTAACCAGTCAGCCGGATATGAATTTTCATCAGCCGGCGGTACAGCAGGCGCATCTGGACAATATGCGTTTCTGGCTCGAGCGCGGGGTCGATGGCTTCCGGCTCGACGCATGCATTTTCCATTTTCATGACCAGCAGTTGCGCAGCAATCCGCCCGCCGTCAAGCGAAATACCGTGAGTGTTTCCGAAGTCAACCCGTACGGCATGCAGTCGCATATTTATGACAATACCCGCCCTGAGAACGTCGCATTCATGGCTCGCGTGCGCACCCTCTTAAATGAATACGGCGCAATATCGATCGGCGAAATCGGCTCCGACGATGCGCTCGGCGTGATGGCGCAATACACTGGCGGCGGGGACAAACTGCACATGGCATACAGCTTCAATCTGCTGACCGCAGAAGTCTCAGCGCGGCATATCCGCACGCAGGTCGAAGAGTTCGAAGCACATGTCGCCGGTGGCTGGGCCTCATGGTCGGTCGGCAATCACGATGTGACGCGGGTAATGACGCGCTGGGGCGGGCTCACCCCGTCACCGGCGTTTGCCAAAATGGTGCTGGCGATGCAACTGGCATTAAAAGGCACGCCCTGCCTGTATCAGGGTGACGAGCTGGGCCTGACCGAAGCCGACTTGCCTTATGCGGCCCTGCGCGATCCGGTTGGCGTGACTTTCTGGCCAGAATTCAAGGGTCGTGACGGTTGCCGCACGCCGATGCCGTGGCATGCCAGCCAGCCACATGCGGGATTCAGTAGCGGCACGCCATGGCTGCCGGTGCCGACCGAACACGCAGCGTGCGCGGTCGATGTTGCGCTGGCGGATGCTGATTCGGTGCTGCACTTTGCGCGGTCGATTCTGGCATGGCGCAAAACCGTGCCGCAGCTATTGCGTGGCGAAATTGCTTTTTTTGATGCCCCCGAGCCGGTACTGGCGCTTCGGCGTGATCTGACCGGCGCGCCGAGCGTGCTGGCCGCGTTCAATCTGGGCGCTCACCCGGTCACGTTTCTGTGGCCGCAAGTCGGCGACTGTACGCCGCTTGATGGCCACGGCCTGGCCGGCGCAGCCGATGGCATCAGCGTTACCTTGCCCGGATTTGGTGGCTGGATGGGAATCACAAAAAAACCTTGATCCGACGTTCTGGCGAATCGCCTGCGGCTTGCGGGCGCGCTCCTAGGTCATACCGGGGGGGAGTATTCAAGAAATTCGGAAAAAACGCTTTACTTCGGAGCATTTTTATAGGAATATCCACCCCGTTAACATTGAATGGAGATCCGTAATGGACTCAGGCAGTTGTAGGCACAGTACCGTTAGCACTACATCGGGCTGCTGAGGCACCACTCCGGAATTTTCTCTTTCTGGCGTCCACTGTCTCGGCACTCATGACGAGGCAGTGCGTACGCAATCAAAATTTTTTGCTCCACGCAAAAAAATAGTTGTTGCGCCCTTCCGTTTTATTTAATTGCGATCCGTATCGATTCTACCGAGCCGCTGTTGGCATGGTCAGGTCGTGCGGTCGAAGCGTGCTGGTTTCTGCTGTCTGCAGCGGGCGAACTGGTGCGTTGGGATGGGGAATTTTCTAATGCAACAAAACTACCAGTTTCAGAGCCTGTATGGCACGCTCGTCGCGTGCCGGCCCGAGCATCGTTGCTCTCTGCCGCCGCGCCGCCGCGGTGGCATGTGGCGTATTTTGCAACGCGCCCGCGCCACGGCAGGCGGTGCGCTGGTCCGTCTCGCAAAGTCGATAGCCCGTTGATTCAGCAAAGCGCATTCATGACACCAATCCCTACCGAGCCGGCACCCGGCGCAGCCCTCGACGCTGCGCATGTCGGTGATATACAAGGCGCCTTCGGCACCATCCGGCTGGGCGACGACGGCGCACGATCGGGTCGCATGGCACAGCTCAAAACTCTGCTGGCGGTACTTGGACCCGGGCTGATCGTGATGGCAGGGGACAATGACGCCGGTGCTTTCAGTACCTATGCCGAGGCGGG
>JAYVEF010000091.1:0-4960 GCA_043748965.1 Burkholderiales bacterium | reverse complement strand
TTTCTGGTCTGGTTTCGGGTGGCGTGGTGAGCGCCGATCAGGCACCGATCCTGCTGGCGACAAGTGTGGTCGTGGCGGCCACGTTTGCGCAGATTTTTTATTTGTTGATTCGACGCAGGAAAGTCGATGTCATGCTTTGGGTGTCATTGGTGATCGTTTCGATATTTGGCGGCGCGACCATTTATTTTCACAATGATCTGTTCATCAAATGGAAGCCGACGGTTCTGTACTGGTCCTTCGCACTCATGTTTTTGTTTACGCAGTTTGTTCTGAAAAAAAATATGATTCGCACCATGATGGGTGAGCAGGTTGAACTGCCAGCGGCGATCTGGACCCGACTGGGCCTATCCTGGGTCGGCTTTTTTGTTGTGATGGGGATTTTGAATCTATACGTTGCGTTTAATTACTCGCGATCGGCATGGGTCGACTTCAAGCTGTTTGGTGGCGTCGGACTGATGTTCGTGTTTATCCTGGCGCAAAGTCTGTTTTTGTCACGGCATCTGGACCAAACAAAATGACCAGTCGCGCCAGCCGGATCGAGGCACGCCTGCGTGAGACTTTCATGCCGAGCGTCTGTCAATTGACGGACGAGTCGGCCGCGCATGCCGGCCATGCCGGCGCAGCATCGGGAGGCAGCCACTTTCGACTGCGACTGGTGGCCGCCAAATTTGAAGGGCTCTCACGGATCAACCGCCAGCGGCTGGTGTATGATTGCCTCCGCGATATGATGCTCGTTGAAATTCATGCTCTCGCAATGACCACTGAGGCGCCCTCCGAAGCGGCTTCGACGGACACCGGCGTGACCTGATAGCAGGGGCTACGCACATTAATTTTATTTTCTAATATAGGAACAAATAATGATTTTAAAACCTGCTCGCCTGTTCGCTCTGTTATTGGCCACCGCTGCCCTGCCTGTGATGGCGCAAAATATCGCCACCGTCAACGGCAAGCCAATCCCTTCCAGTCGCGCCGATCTGATGGTCAAGCAGGCCGCGTCGCAAGGCCAGGCCGATTCGGCGGACCTGCGTAAAATGGTAAAGGAAGAGCTGATTACGCGCGAAGTGCTGGTGCAAGAAGCCGACAAACTCGGTCTCGGCAACACCGCTGAAGTACGGAACCAACTTGAAATAGCCCGGCAGTCGCTGGTGATTCGTGCGTTGGTAGGAGACTTCGTCAAGAAGCATCCGGTCAGCGACGCCGAGGTAAAGGCTGAATACGACCGCTTCAAAGCGACCGCCGGTGACAAAGAATACCGCGCACGCCATATTCTGGTCGAAAAAGAAGACGA
This sequence comes from Burkholderiales bacterium, assembly GCA_043748965.1. Taxonomy (GTDB): domain Bacteria; phylum Pseudomonadota; class Gammaproteobacteria; order Burkholderiales; family Burkholderiaceae_D; genus Actimicrobium. Next base: position 3,672 of record JAYVEF010000091.1, on the reverse strand, counting down.
AGCCAAAGCCATCATCGCCAAGCTGAAAGCTGGTGCTAAGTTTGAAGACCTGGCCAAGCAATCCAAGGATCCGGGTTCTGCAGCCAACGGTGGTGACCTCGACTGGGCCTCACCGGCCTCGTTCGTGAAACCATTTTCGGATGCCATGGTCGCACTGCAAAAAGGAGCATATACCGACACCCCGGTCAAGACACAGTTTGGCTACCACGTGATCAAGCTCGAAGACGTCCGTGCAGCCAAAGTGCCGACGCTGGAAGAAGTCAAGCCTCAGATTACTGAAAGCCTGCAACAGAAGAAACTGCAGCAATACCAGCAGGAACTCAAATCAAAAGCAAAGATTTCGTAGGCACTGGCAGACGTGAAAAAGCACTCTTCGGGGTGCTTTTTTTATGTGTACTGCCGAACGCCCCTCCCTTGACCTAATTTATAGGCACTGAAGTGCCTAGTAAAACCCGGGCGATTCAGTTGTGTGGGGCCGTGTCAATTGGGATGTTAAATTTTCTTCAACTTTTCGCCGAGCTTGTCTAAAATTTCCATACTCCAATCTGGGGCAAAGACGTTCGTTGCCAAAGTCTTCTTTGAGACGACTTCCACTCTTGTCTAAGTGACGCCATTTACCTGCTCCACAAAGATTGCGACATTCTCACCGTAGCTGAAGGGCGTCATGCCCCTTTGAGCAAGAATGTATCCTTCCGCCTTGTTGTCGCCGACCATCGGCAACGACAACTCCGCGAGCACGCCAGGCATGGCCTTCCATACTTCATCGACAGTCGCTGAGTACTGGCGCGATTGGCCTGTACCCTTCGCCGCTCTCGAATCCGCGAGCGTTGAACACCCTGACATGTAAGTGACGACTGCGATTGCGGCGAGGAACATGGCGAATTTTCTGAACATGCTAGTAACTCCTTGGGTGGAAAAACTTACTTCTAATTGAATTGAAAAAATTTACATGTATCGCAAGCGGGCGATCCGCCTGTCACAATTCGCTGTTCAAAGCCAAATCTTTATTGCATGTGGGTTTCGGCCATTTACTAGACGTTTCTTTAGTGCTAGTTGACCATGAAACACTACCGCTTCCAATATTGCCTGCGAAACATATTCTTGCCAAGCCGCCCAAGTGCTCAATCAACTAAAATGTTGTTTTGTGTGAATAGCAGATCGTAAGTAATAAAGCAGCTTAGGTGTACAGGTTTCGATGGATCATTCGGCTCAACGGCCTGCGACATCCCGCTGGAATAGGTGGATGAACACCCGTTCCAGGCGACAAACCGGTTGGAATCTCCCGCTCCTGCCACGCATAAACCGCTGACCGTCGCCACTTGGGAAGGGCGGCGCCGCCTAAAAAAATTTTACAGCAGTGCCACCCGGTCCAGACTCAGGAAGCAGCTTTGACGTGTGGTCCGAACGAAGTCGGTCAAAAATGGCCGGGTTGACAATTCGGGCAAACAGGCAGCATACAGTCGTCCAGTGAGACCCCGTGCCGTGATCGGTTTGGCCAGCACGTAATCTCGCTTGAGATAGTTTTGTGCCGCCCACAGCGGCAGCGTGGCGATTCCGCGTCTGCTGGCCACCAGCTGCAGCATGGCCACCGTCAGTTCGGTAGTGCGGCGCGCGGTCTGGACCCCGGCCGGTTTCATTACCTGGCACACGACATCGAGCATCTCGTCCGGGACTGGATAAGTGATGAGTGTATCGGTTGCAAAGTCCTGCGCATCCAAGTGCGCGCGCGCGGCGAGTGGATGATCGTGTGCTAGCAGTGCCACGATTTCGAAGCTGAATAGCGGATGGTAATCAACGCTCTCGTCGGCGTCGATTTCCGAGACGATGGCGATATCGGCGCGATGGCCGTACAGCAGCCCTATCGGATCTGCCTGAAAGCCCGAGACAATGTCGAGCTCGACCTCCGGCCAGCGCTGCCGAAATACATCCATCGCCGGCATCAGCCAATCGAAGCAGGTGTGACATTCGACGGCGATGCGCAATTGCCCGGCGGTGCCTTCATTGAGCCGTGCCAAGTCGCGCGTTGCGTCCTCGATTTGCGGCAGGACCGCCCCGGCGAGGCGCAGTAGACGTTCGCCCGAAGGGGTAAATCGGAGCGGCTGTGACTTACGTTCAAACAAGACAACGCCAAAATGGTCCTCAAGCTGACGCAACTGATGGGACAGCGCTGACTGCGTCAGGTTCAGCAGTGCCGCAGCGCGCAATAGGTTTCCGGCTTGCTGCAGCGCGACCAGCGTTTTCAAATGACGAAGTTCGAGGATGTCGTGCACTATTAATTAAATTCAAGTTGATTGATAAATTATATCAATTGAATCATAGTCCGTCGTGGCGCAGTATGGCAAGCATTGCCTAACCAACTTTGGAGTCATTGATGGCACTTGCTCATATTACCGGTTTTCCACGCATCGGCGCTCAGCGTGAACTTAAATCTGCACAGGAGTCTTTCTGGCGTCAACAATGTACCGAAACCGAACTGCGCCAGGTCGGCACCGCCCTGCGTGCGCGCCACTGGCGACACCAGGCTGATGCCGGCATGGATTTGATCACGGTTGGCGATTTTGCGTGGTACGACCAGGTGCTTGGAATGCTGGCGTTGCTCGGTGCCACTCCGGCGCGCTTCGGTGCCACGGCGTCGCGCCTGACGCTGACGGAATATTTCCGCATGGCGCGCGGTGACACAAATGATTTCGCGATGGAAATGACTAAATGGTTTGATACCAATTACCACTACCTGGTGCCGGAATGGACTGCAGCAACGCGTTTCGATGGCGGCGTCGACTGGCTGTTTGACGAAGTCGCCGAGGCACGCGCAGTAGGCTACCGGGTCAAGGTCGCACTGATCGGGCCCGTGACCCTGCTGCATCTCGGAAAAATCAAATCGGGGCTGCATCACAAACTCGATCTGCTGCCTGGCATCGTTGCCGGCTATCAGGCTTTACTGAAACGCCTGCAGTACGCTGGCGTCGAATGGATCCAGATGGACGAGCCGGTACTGGCACTTGAACTTGAGCCGGCGTGGCTGGCCGCGTTCGAGGTGGCCTACGATGCGCTGGCTGTCAACACGCCGCCGATTTTGCTATCGACCTGCTTCGACGATGTCAGCAGCCATGCGGCGCTGCTGCACCGTCTCCCTGTAGCGGGGCTGCACGTTGACCTGGTGCGTGCACCGGACCAGTTGGAAAAATTACTAGTGCAGTGGCCGGCCGACCGGGTATTGTCGGCTGGAGTCGTCGATGGCCGCAATATCTGGCGCAACGATCTGGATCAGTCGCTGGCGCAGTTGCGCCTCTTGGACGCGTTGCTGAGCGAGCGCTTGTGGATCAGTAGCAGCTGTTCGTTATTGCACGTGCCGGTTGATCTGGAACACGAGACTACACTCGATGATGAACTCAAAAGCTGGCTCGCTTTTGCTGTGCAAAAGCTCGATGAAATTAATCTATTGAAGCAGGCATTACACTTTGACAGCGCAGAACTGGCATCGCAATTTGCCGCCGCCCGCACTGCCCGCCAAGCCCGAAAGACCTCGCCGCGGATCCATAATCCACTGGTACAAAACCGTATGAATTCCGTGCTTGAAAGCGATGCGACACGGCTGTCGACGTTTCCAGTTCGGATTGCGCAGCAGCAGGCTAGATGGTCGCTACCCCTGTTTCCAACCACTACGATCGGCTC
>JAYVEF010000090.1:0-4963 GCA_043748965.1 Burkholderiales bacterium | reverse complement strand
GGTTCGTTACCAGCACAGTTGCCGACGGTGATGCTGTATTGCGACATCGTCCCCATGGGGTTTTTGGTGTTTTCGGCCCCTATAATTTCCCAGGCCATTTACCGAACGGGCACATCGTCCCTGCGCTACTGGCAGGCAATACACTGGTCTTCAAGGCGAGCGAATATGCGCCGCAGACCGCCATCAAGACGGTGGCACTCTGGCAGCAGGCCGGGTTGCCAGCGGGCGTTTTGAATCTGCTGAATGGCGGACGTGAGACCGGTGCGGCCTTATCGCACGACGCACGACTGGACGGCATACTATTTACCGGCAGCTATCAGGTCGGCGCCCTATTGCATCGCCAGTTTGCCGGTCAGCCCGGCAAGATGCTGGCGCTGGAAATGGGTGGCAACAATGCACTGGTGGTGTGGGAAGTGGGCAACCTTGATGCGGCGGTCCATCACGCAATTTTCTCTGCGTTTGTTAGCGCTGGTCAGCGCTGCACCTGCGCACGGCGCCTGATCGTCGAGGCTTCGGCACGTGGTGATGCGTTGATCGATCGGCTGGTCGAGGTCGCCGGGAAGATCGTAGTTGGCGCGCCAGATGCCACGCCTGCGCCATTTATGGGGCCAGTGGTTTCGGCAGCGATTGCAACGCGCCTGCTGGCGGCGCAGGAAGATTTGATCGCGTGCGGCGGCAAGGCGCTCCTGACGATGCGACGTCTCGCTCCCGACACAGGCTTGCTGTCGGCCGGCATTATCGATGTGACGCGTGTTACGGGGATTCCCGATGAAGAATTGTTCGGCCCGCTGTTGCAAGTGATTCGCGTACCGGATTTTGCCAGCGCGATGGTTGCTGCAAATGCTACGCAATACGGTCTGGCAGCGGGTTTGCTGTCGGATGATGCGGCGCTGTGGACGCGCTTTTTGAACCAGTCGCGCGCAGGCGTTGTGAACTGGAACCGACCAACAACGGGTGCCGCCAGCACCGCGCCATTCGGTGGTATCGGCAAATCGGGCAACCATCGCGCCAGCGCTTTTTATGCGGCGGACTACTGCGCGTATCCGGTGGCATCGATTGAAAATGCGGTGCTCGAACTGCCAGCGCAACTGTCGCCCGGCCTGAATTTTTAAGATCGGAAAATCAGCTTCATGTCCAGTGCACGCGAATTCAATTTTGACGGACTGGTCGGCCCGTCGCACAACTATGCCGGTCTGTCTTTCGGCAATGTGGCATCGTTCAATAACGTCAAAAGCGTGTCCAATCCAAGGCAGGCTGCATTGCAAGGATTGGCAAAAATGCGGGCGCTGGCGGCGCGCGGATTTGCGCAAGCGGTATTGCCGCCGCAGGACCGCCCGAATCTGGCACTGCTGAGGCGTATCGGCTTTACCGGCGACGACGCCGACGTGATTGAGCAGGCCTATCGGAACGCACCGGCGATTCTGGCGTCAGCCTATTCCGCCGCACCGATGTGGACCGCCAACGCCGCTACCGTCAGCCCGTCGGCCGATACTTCCGACGCGCGAGTGCACTTTACTGTGGCCAATCTGAACAGTAAGTTGCATCGCTCTTTCGAGCACGGCCAGACCGAACGCACGCTGCGGGCGATCTTTGGCAATCCGGACTATTTCGCGGTACATTCGGCGTTACCCGATACGCCGGCGTTCGGTGATGAGGGCGCGGCCAACCATACTCGACTGTGTGCAACCCATGGTGCGCCCGGGATTGAAATGTTCGTGTACGGCCGGGTTGAATTCAATCCCGACGCGCCAGCGCCAAAGCGTTTTCCGGCGCGCCAGGCGCTGGAAGCCAGTCAGGCGGTAGCGCGCTTGCACGGTCTGGTCCCAGTGCGTGCGGTATTCGCGTCGCAAGACCCCAGCGTGATCGATCAAGGCGTGTTTCATAACGACGTCATTGCAGTCGGCAATGGCAACGTGCTGTTCTATCATGAACAGGCGTTTCTGGATGAGCGCGGCACCCTTGACGCGCTGCATCGCGCCATGGAATCGGTCGGCGCGCAATTACTGCCGGTGCGTGTGTCCAACAGCACCGTATCGATGCACGACGCGGTATCGAGTTACCTGTTCAATAGCCAGTTGCTGTCCAAAGCTGACGGCAGGATGGCGTTGGTGGTGCCTCAGGAATGTCAGGAAAACACCGCGGTTGCACGGTTTTTGAATAATCTGCGCGCCAGCGGCGGACCGATCGATGAACTGATCAGTTTCGACCTGCGTCAGAGCATGCGCAACGGCGGCGGACCGGCCTGTCTGCGTTTGAGGGTGGCGTTGACCGATGCTGAGGCTGCTGCCATGCATCAAGGCGTGCTGATGACCGAAACCCTGTACGGGCAACTGGTGGCGTGGGTCGAGCGGCATTATCGCGACGCGCTGGCACCGGCCGACCTGGCCGATCCGCAACTGGCGCGCGAAATCGAGACGGCGCTGGACGCCCTCACAAATATTCTGGCGTTGCCGCAGTTGTACGCGTTTCAGCGGCGATAATATCGTTTGGCACTAGTCTGGCAGGTCAGGCTGGCGGATTGTTCAGTTTTCAACAGGCAAGGAACAAACTCATGAAGCGTTTTATGCTGACGGCATCCATCAAGGTCGCACTCAGCGCTGCACTGCTGCTGTGCAGTACTGCGCAGGCACGCTCGCTCGACGATATCAAAAAAGCCGGTACCATCATTGTCGCCACTGAGGGCGCGTACGCACCGTTCAACTTTTTCAAGGGTGGCAAGCTGAGTGGTTTTGAAGTCGATCTGGCCGAGTCAGTGGTCAAAAAGATGGGCCTCAAGCTGGAATGGAAATCGTTGTCCTTCGACGCCTTGCTGGCGGGGCTGCGGCAGGATCGCTGGGACATGGTGATCGCCTCATTTGGTGTTACCGAGGAGCGGTCTAAAGCCGTCGATTTCACCAATCCGCATTATTGCAGTGGCGGCGTAATCGTTTCCAAAGGCGCACCGCTGAGGGATGCTGCCGCCCTGGCTGGCAAGACGGTGGCAGTGCAGACCGGTTCTACCTACATGGAAAAAGTCAAAAAGCTCGGGAACGTCAAGGAGATCAAGAATTTTCCACAAGATACCGATGCACGATCTGCGTTGGTAGCTGGACGGGTCGACGCCTGGGTCAGTGACCGCTTCGTAGTCAAGAATGTGATTGAAACCAATCCGGCGCTGGGCTTGAACATCGGCGGCTACCTGTTCATCGAAAAAATCGCGATTGCGGTAAAAAAAGGCAATGCGCCGTTAGCTGCAGCGATCAACAAGGCACTGGCAGAGGTCATGGCCGATGGTACTTACAAAACCATCTCTGAAAAATACTTCAAGGAAGATATTCGTTGCAACTCCTGAATCGTCCGCCAATGAGTGCTGTTCTTGCAATTTTCGGGAGCGTGGATTGAACGCAGGATTGACGCTATTGCCGCGAAGCTGGTCGCGCCAGCGCCGCAGTGCGGTCACGATCGGGATTGCCTTTGGGACGCTGCTGCTGTTCCTGTGGGGGATGGCGACGCCGATGGCACTGCTGCCCGAGCCGATTGGTTCAGCCGCCCAGCAGTTTGCCGACGGCGCACGCATCACGGTCGAATTAACGGTGGTGTCGGGGCTGATCGGAATCGTACTCGGGATGCTGGCAGCACTGGGCAAGCTCTCGCGCATTTTTCCGCTACGCTGGCTGGCCGCTTTTTATATCTGGGTGATTCGCGGTACGCCTTTACTGGTACAGGTGCTGTTTGTTTTTCTGGCCTTGCCGGCAGTGGTGCCGGGCCTGCAACTGTCGGATTTTTATTCGGCGGTGGTGGCGCTGTCGCTGAATGCCGGTGCGTATAACGCCGAAGCGATACGCGCCGGGATTCTGGCCGTACACAAGGGTCAGACCGAGGCGGCACGTTCGCTCGGGCTGAGTGGTTTTCAGACGTTTCGGGACGTGGTTTTTCCGCAGAGTATGCGGATCGCATTGCCGCCGCTGGTCAATAATTTTATTTCGTTGTTGAAGGATTCCAGTCTGGCGTACGTGATCGGTGTTGCTGAACTTTCCAACATCGGCAACCGGATTCAATCAGTGACGTTTCAGCCAATTCCCGTGTTTATTACGGTGGCGTCGATCTATCTGATCCTGACCAGCGTAATGACGCAGATTTCCGGCGCGATCGAACGTCAGCTGGACGTGGAGCATCATCCATGAGCGCGCCGCTTGCAGCGACGCAGGCGCCGCGCCAGCCATTGATTCGCGCCATCAATGTCGACAAGCATTTTGGCAAAGTGCACGTTATCAAGGATGTCTCGGCTGATTTTTACCAGGGTGAGGTTGCGGTGATCGTCGGCGCATCCGGCTCTGGTAAATCGACCTTTTTGCGCATGCTGAATCGGCTCGATGCGCATGACGGCGGCAGCATCGTGGTCGACGGGATTGAGCTCAATCACAACCTGAAAAATATCGATGCGGTGCGGCGTGAAGTCGGCATGGTCTTTCAGAGTTTCAATTTGTTTCCGCATTTGACGGTACTGGACAACGTCACGCTGGCACCACGGCGGCTGCGCAATCTGACGCGGGCGCAGGCCGATGCCGTCGCGCGTGCGCTTTTAAAAAAAGTCGGTCTGGAAGATCACGCGCACAAATATCCGCATCAGATGTCCGGCGGGCAGCAACAACGCGTGGCGATTGCCCGCGCACTGGCGATGCAACCCAAAGTGATGCTGTTTGATGAGCCGACCAGTGCGCTCGATCCGGAAATGATCAAGGAAGTGCTCGATGTGATGAAAGACCTGGCGCGCTCGGGCATGACCATGATCGTGGTCACGCATGAAATGGGCTTTGCGCGCGAGGTAGCGGATCGGGTGCTGTTTTTTGAGCAAGGCCGGATATTGCACGAAGCGCCTCCCGACGAATTTTTCGAGCAGTGCAGCAACGAACGCATTCGCGCGTTTCTGGGGCAAATTGGCGCAGCACGGCCGTCGTCGCAACCGAGCGACAATTAGCCCGCT
>JAYVEF010000089.1:0-4982 GCA_043748965.1 Burkholderiales bacterium | reverse complement strand
GGTCAAAACACGCCCGGCGGCGTAACCGAGACGCATCACAAAATCTGGTGTAATTGGTGCGATGCCGACGCGGCCACGGATGCCGTCGGTACCAAAATATTTACGTGACATGGATAATTCCCCTTCTAATGGTGCAGCGCTTGCCGAGACAAATGCTCGCTGGTTTTGATTTCAGGCGATGCGAGGGCGTGCCAGACTTTCAGCGCGTCGACAGTTTCGGCGACATCATGAACGCGCACGATTGCGGCGCCGTTGTGTGCGGCCATGACCGCCGCGGCGATGCTACCGGCAAGCCGGTCCCCGACCGGCTTGCCGGTCAAATTACCGATCAACGCCTTGCGCGACAATCCGGCCAACACCGGTATATCCAGCTCGGCTGCCATCGTGGCGATATGTTGTAGCAGGATGATGTTATGAGCCGTTGATTTGCCAAAGCCAAACCCTGGATCGATACATACGCGATCCGCCGCGATCCCGCTGGCACGGCACGCGGCAAGCCTTTCGCCAAGAAAATCCGTGACTTGCTGCAGCACGTCCACGTAAGTCGGATCGTCCTGCATTGTCAAGGGTACCCGTTGCATATGCATGATACAGAGAGCGCAACTACTATCCTTAATTGCACGCAACACGTGCTCATCTCGAAAGCCCGAAATGTCATTGATCATGTCGGCGCCGGCGCCGAGCGCTTCCAGCATAACCGCTGGCTTGCAGGTGTCGACTGATAGCGGCTTTCCACAATCGCGCAAGGCAAAAATCACCGGCAAAATTCGGCGCAGCTCTTCTTCGGTAGTAATGCCAGCAGCACCTGGCCGGCTTGATTCGCCGCCGATGTCGATGATATCGACACCCGCCTCGATCATCGCTTCTGCATGTGTCAGCGCCGCTTCGAGCGAATAAAAACGGCCACCATCGGAAAATGAATCGGGTGTAACGTTCAGCACACCCATTACCAGAGGCACGCCACCGGGAGAGACGGACAGTCGATATCGGCCGCAGGTTAAGGCAGTTCTTTTCATCGGTCGCTATCAGTCATGAATTTTTCATAGGCATAGCGCCCGCTGCGCAGCGCCGCATTATGCAGGCAAAAAAAAGGGTGAAGATCGCTCCTCACCCTCGTTTCAGCACGGCAGCGTATCAAGCTGGCGCGGTTGCGGTCGGCGTTACACCGCCTGAGGTACTGTCGGAAGACGGCCGCTTTGGCGGCACACCCGCTTTTGGCAGCCGCGGTTGACGGCCTTCCATGATGTCATTGATCTGGTCGGAGTCAATAGTCTCCCAATCAAGCAGTGTCTTCGTCATTAACTCAACTTTGTCGCGGTTCTCCTCCAGAAGCCGACGGGCCAAAGCGTATTGTGTATCGAGAATGTTGCGAATTTCAGAATCGACTTTTTGCTGGGTTGCCTCGGAAATAGTTCGCGACGGCCCGCCGAACATGCCCTCGCCCTGACTGTCTTCGTAGACCATGACACCCATACTGTCGGACATGCCGAAACGCGTCACCATCGAGCGGGCCAACTTGGTGGCTCGTGCAAAGTCGTTCGACGCGCCGGTAGACATCTGACCGACGAAGATCTCTTCGGATATTCGCCCACCGAACAGGATGGAAATCTCTTCCAACATTTTATCTTTGTAACCGCTCAACTGGTCGTGCTCGGGCAACTGCCACGTCAGGCCAAGAGCGTAACCGCGCGGCATGATGGTAACTTTGTGCACCGGGTCCGACTTCGGCAGCAACTTGGCCACTACCGCGTGCCCGGATTCATGATAGGCGGTGTTGCGGCGCTCTTCTTCACGCATGACCATGGACTTGCGTTCTGGCCCCATGAAGATCTTGTCCTTTGCATCTTCAAAGTCCTGCATTTCAACCAATCGCTTATTGCGGCGAGCGGCAAATAAAGCTGCCTCATTAACCAGATTTGCCAGATCCGCGCCCGAGAATCCCGGCGTGCCACGTGCCAGAATGTCTGCCTTGACGTCAGGCGAAATAGGAACTTTGCGCATGTGGACGTACAGGATTTGTTCCCGCCCACGAATATCTGGCAGCCCGACCACAACCTGGCGATCGAAACGACCCGGACGCAACAGCGCCTTGTCCAATACGTCGGCACGGTTGGTCGCAGCGATCACGATCACCCCAGCATTGGCTTCGAAGCCATCCATTTCAACCAGCAACTGATTCAATGTCTGCTCGCGCTCATCATTGCCGCCACCCATTCCAGCACCGCGATGACGTCCGACTGCATCGATCTCGTCGATAAAAATGATGCACGGCGCATGTTTTTTTGCGTTTTCGAACATGTCTCGTACGCGGGAAGCGCCGACACCGACGAACATTTCAACGAAATCCGAACCCGAGATCGTAAAAAAGGGCACTTTCGCTTCGCCTGCGATTGCGCGCGCTAGTAAAGTCTTGCCCGTACCTGGCGGGCCGACCATCAGTACGCCGCGCGGGATACGGCCGCCCAGCTTTTGGAATTTGGTGGGATCGCGCAAGAAGTCGACCAGCTCCTGGACTTCTTCCTTAGCCTCATCGCAACCGGCCACATCCGCAAAGGTCACCGCGTTGGTGGTTTCATCGAGCATGCGGGCTTTTGATTTACCGAACGAAAATGCGCCGCCTTTGCCACCGCCCTGCATCTGTCGCATGAAAAACACCCATACACCGATCAACAACAGCATCGGGAACCATGAAATGAAAATCTGGGACAGGAAGGAAGCTTCTTCAGGCTGCTTGTTTTCGAACTTGACGCCGTTGTTGCGCAAATCTCCCACCAGACCACGGTCCAAAAAGGTGCCTGCCGTCTTGATGTGCGTTCCATCCTGCTTGGTCGCGATGATCGTAGTACCCTCAATAACGACATCCTTGATTTGTTTGCTTTGTAGCTCATCCAGAAAGTCGGAATACGCCACCGTCGTCGCACCGCTGGACGATCCCGGGCTGCCGATCTGTTTGAAAACCATGAAAAGAACCATGGCAATAACCACCCAGATGGCGGCCTTCGAAAACATGTTATTCACTAAAACTCCTTGGACGCACCGTGCGTCGTGTCCCGCCGTTGCAGGTGTTCGATGGTATCCGCTAATTTTACTCGTAATAAACGGCGCTTGCTAGGCACGACATTGGGCTGCGATCCGGCAAAATCAAGTGTCCAATGGCATTTTCTGCAATGAAACCGAGTGTTTCACACCGCGCCCCAACAAAAAGATCTCGGACGACTTGTCCTTACTGGCCTTCGGTTTCTTCGGGGCAACCGTCTTGAATTCGGCACGAAATTTCTCGACGATCTGGCTATAGCCGGCACCATTGAAACATTTGACGAGCAAAGCACCTGAAGGTTTCAGATGGCCCTGTGAAAATTCAATTGCCAAGTCGATAATATGTTCCATTCTTGCCGCATCGGCGCTGGCAATCCCCGACAGATTGGGTGCCATGTCCGATAAAACCAGGTCGACTTTGCGCCCTTGCAGGATAGACTCGAGCTGGCGCAGGATCTTGTGATCCCTGAAATCTCCGAGAATAAAGTGCACGTCCGCGATCGGTTCCATCGGCAGCATGTCAAGGCCGATAATGATACCGTCAATTCCCCCGCCTACTTTGCCCGACAACCTGTTGCGGGCGTACTGCGACCAACTCCCGGGCGTAGAACCAAGGTCGACAATAATCTGTCCTGCCTTGATCAGCTTTTCGCTCTCGTCGATCTCCTTTAATTTGTAGACGGCACGTGCGCGATAGCCTTCTTTTTGTGCCAACTTGACGTAGGGATCATTGATGTGATCGTGTAGCCAGTTTTTGTTTAATTTGTTCTTTGCCATTCGCGTAGAATACTGCTTTTAAGGGATTTTTATGTTGAAACTCACACCAACGGAGCGCAGCGCACTCCGTTCCGAAGCGCATGCCCTGAACCCGATCGTGATTATCGGCGAGGCGGGTCTGACAGAACCGGTGCTCAAGGAAATAGATAACGGTCTTGATGCCCATGGCTTGATCAAGGTTCGCGTATTCGGCGATGACCGCGAAGCGCGCGTCGGGATGTATGAGACGATTTGCGACAGACTCGGCGCCGCACCCGTACAGCATATTGGTAAACTTCTGGTGGTATTTCGCCCCAAGCGTGAAGCCGTCAAAGAGCGCCTTGAGAAAAAAGGCCGCGGCATGCGCGAAGTTACGATCGTCAAGCCCAGCCCAAGTGGCACCAAACGCCCGTCGGTTACAAAAGTCATGGTCAAGGGTAACGAACGTGTTACACAAGGCGGCAACATCAAACGCGCCAAACCTCGTCAGACCAGCGCGAAAAAAGCCTCACTCGGTAGTAATTAAGTCGCCCCTCCCGGACTATTCCCGCCATCGCTAGTTGCCGATGGAACACTCGGATTGCGGTGGACAGTAGGCGACGCCGCAGAACCCAATGACGCCGCTACCGCATCCGTGCAGAGTCGGCATACAGCAAACATAGTCCGAGCACGCTTTCAGCCAAATACAGTGCGCTGGCGACTCCGTGAACTATGCCAAACTGCATTCTGGCGTTATCGGCCAATACGCCGGCCGGCGCCGCTGCCCGTAACGCCGCCATCAACGGCTGTAGGCAAAAATAACCAAGCACCGTGCACGCCAGCATGGCCCCGACAATAAACAGCGATGATTTTTTCATGCTGACATCAACGATCGTTTGCCACAACAATCCGGCCACCAGCGCAGCCATCGCGACGCACAACCAGGCTTCGACGCGAAAAACTTTTCCGGCAATCGTTCCCGCCAGTACGCGATCGCTCAGCGACAGGAACAGCGTCGGCGCTACCAGGTACCCAACCGTCCACAAGCTGCCGACCCAAAGAGCAATCAGCACGTGCCGCAACGACGTTCCAAAATCTATCTGGCTACGCATTGGTCAAACGTAACGTACTTCCAGAACTTCGTATTCACGGATGCCCGATGGTGCCTGCACGCCGACCACATCGCCGGCGAACTTTCCGATCAATGCACG